>DAIOSZ010000093.1:0-11912 GCA_036752305.1 Burkholderiaceae bacterium | reverse complement strand
GGACCGCCTATACGCCGACCCCGATCTGGGCCTGGCCTCGCTCGCGGCGCGGCTGGACCTGAGCGCGCACCAGCTGTCCGAACTGGTCAATGCCCGTCTCGGCAAGAGCTTTGCGCGCTACCTGCGCGAGCAGCGCGTGGCCGCCGCCCGGCAGCTGCTGCGCGCCGAGCCCTCCGCTTCGGTGCTGTCGGTCGGGTTGAGCGTGGGGTTCACCTCGCAGTCGAGCTTTTACGACGCGTTCCGGGAAATCGAAGGCACCACGCCGGGGCAGTTCCGCAAATTGCGAGGCTGAACCGCCTGTTCTGCTCCGGAATGATCATCGCGGAGCCGAAAACTGGGCCGCGATGATCATTCCGGAGGCCAGGCCGCTGCCGGTTGCCCAGACTGGAGGCTCCTTCACACACAGGAGCAGTGCCATGAAGCCCTTGGAATTTGGCAGGATTCTGGTGACCGGAGCCTCCGGCTTCATCGGGCGCCACGTGCACCACGCTCTGGCGGGCGCGGCTTGCCAGGTGGTGCCGGTGTCGCGCCGGCATGGCGTGGACATGGCGTGCCGGCGGGCGCCGAAGGATTGGTTTGATTTGCTCGACGGCGTGGACGCCGTCGTCAACGCGGCCGGAATCATTGGCGAGACGAAACATCAACGCTTCAGCGTGCTGCACACCGAGGCGCCGGTCGCCCTGTTCCGCGCCTGCCAGGCCCTGGGCGTGCGACGCGTGGTGCAGGTGTCCGCGCTGGCGGCGGACGCGGCGGCGTTCAGCGCCTACCACCGCAGCAAATGGGCGGCTGATCGGGTGCTCCTTGCGCTGGACCTGGACGCCGTGGTGCTGCGCCCCGCGCTGACCTATGGGCCTTGGGGCGCCAGCGCCCGGCAATTGCTGCACCTGTCCCGCCTGCCTTGGCTGCCGGTGCCCGGCGACGGGCGACAAGCCCTGCAGCCGCTGGACGTGGCGGACTTGACTGAGGCCGTCCTGCGCTGCCTGGCTCCGAGCCTGCCAGCGCGGCGCACGGTGGACCTGGTGGGCCCCGAGACCTTCACGTTCGCGGCCTGGTTGCAGCGGCTGCGGGCCGCCCAGGGCTTGGCCCCGGCGCCACTGCTGTGCGTGCCCGGCTGGCTGGCGCGTGCCGCGGTGTTCGTCGGACAGCCGCTGGACCCGGCGTTGCGCCCGGACAACCTTCGCATGCTGATGGCAGGCTACTGCGGCAGCCCGCGGGAGGGGGCTGATCTGCTGGGGCGCGCGCCGGCGGCCCCTGCCGACGCACGCCTGCTGGCCGCCTTGAAGCCACCGAGGAGCCCGGCATGACCTACACCGACGCCAAGACGCTGCATGTGCTGAGCATGGTGCTGCTGTTCGGCACCGGCCTGGGCAGTGCCTACTACAAATGGATGGCCGACCGCACTCGCCAAGTGCCGCACATCGCGGCCACCAGCCGGCACGTGGTGCTGGCCGATTGGCTGTTCACCACGCCGACCGTGCTGATCCAGCCGGCCACCGGCCTGTGGATGGCGCATCTGGCCGGGCTGCCGCTGTCCACGCCGTGGCTCGCCGCCAGTCTGGTGCTATACGCCGTCGCCGGCCTGTGCTGGCTGCCGGTGGTGGTGCTGCAAATCCGCATGCATGCGCTGGCGCGGCGCGCCGCCGACATTGGGCAGGCCCTGCCGCCGGCTTACTGGCGCATGGCGCGGGCCTGGTTCTGGCTGGGCGTGCCGGCCTTTTCGGCCATGGTGCTGGTGGTGGTGCTGATGGTCGGCAAGCGCCTGCCGGGGGTCGGATCATGAGCAGCCTGCTGGAGCGCGCGCTGAGGGACGATTGGAGCCGGTTGGCGCCGACATTGAGGGCACATTACCCCAGCGGGCCGACGCATGAACGGGGTGAAATGACGGTGGAGTTCCCGCCGGCGATGCGTGCACCATGGTGGTGCCTGAGCCGATGGGGGGCGCTCGTGGATCGGCGCGGAGAGGGCATCCGCGTGGAGGTCCAGCGCTCCTCGCGCGCAGGGCGCGAACGCTGGCAGCGCACGCTGCGGTATCCGGATGGCGCGGTTCGCCGCTTCGATTCGGTCTGGGAGCTGACGCCCCGGGGGCACATCGTGGAGTTCGTCAACCCATATCTGGGGCTGGAACTGACGCCCTGGGTGGAGGGTGAGGGCCTGCGCTATCGGAGCGTGGCCTACGTGCTGCGGCTGGGCCGGCGGCAACTGACCCTGCCGCGCTGGCTGACGCCGGGGCAGGCGTCGATCGTGGAGCGCGCAGTCGATGCCGAGCACTACGCGATGGACTTTCGCCTGGTGCATCCGCTGTTTGGCCAGGTGTTTCGCTACTCGGGCGTATTTGCGACCGGCGCGGCGGCGTACCATGGGCGCTCACACGAAACGGCAACCCCGATCCAACGAGCGAGCGACGCATGATTCCTCCCGATATTCTGCTGGCCTATCTGGCGGCCGTCATGGTCGTGGTGCTGGCGCCCGGGCCCGACAACATTCTGGCCATCAGCCGCGGCCTCAGCCAGGGGCCGCTGGCGGCGGCGCTCTCGTCGCTGGGAGCGGGACTGGGCATTCTGGTGCACTCGGTGGCGGCGGCCTTCGGGCTGGCGCTGGTGCTGCAGACGTCGCCGCTGGCGTTCTGGGCGGTCAAGGTGGTGGGGGCGGGGTATCTGCTGTGGCTGGGCTGGCGGGCGATCCGTTCGCGCACCTTGATCTCCTTCGAGCCTGCGGCGCGCGAGCCGCTGCCGCGCGTGTTTGCCACGGCCTTGCTGTCCAACGTGCTCAATCCCAAGCCGGGGCTGTTCGTGCTGGCTTTCATTCCGCAGTTCGTGAACGCCTCGCGCGGGCCGGTGGCGCTGCAGATGCTGGCCTACGGCGCCATTTTCGCGGTGTTGACGACGCTGACGTTCACGTTGCTGGGCAGCTTTGCCGCGCAGCTGTCGGCCTGGCTGCAGCGGCGGCCGCGCGCGGTGGCGGGGCTCAACACCGGCGCGGGGCTGACGTTCATCGCGGCGGGGCTGTCGATCCTGGCCTTGCCGGGCCGCGCCCGGTAGCGGGGCGCCCGTCGGACGCCGCCGCAGATCAGACGACGCGGCCGGTGCGCGCCAGCGAGAGCAGCGCGGATGCCACGACCAGCACGCCGCCCAGCACGGCCAGGAGCGAGGCGATTTCGACTTTTTCGCGCCGCCCGGCCTGCAGGCGCAGTTTGAGTGATTCGTAGACCTTGTTCAGCTCGGCGCTGCTGGCGCCGCGAAAGTATTCGCCGGCCGTGACGGTGGCGAGCTTCTTCAGGCCTTCTTCCTCCAGCCGCACCTGCATGGACCAGCCTTCGCTGGAGACCTTGGCGCCCTTGAGCGTGCCGACGCCGATGGTGTAGAGCCGCACGCCATGGTCGGCCGCCAGCTGTGCCATCTTGAGCGGGTCTGGGCCGATGTTGCTCATGCCGTCGCTGACCAGCACGATGGCGGTGGAGCCGTTGGCGCCGGGTTCCTGCCGATTCGGTGGCTCCTTCTTTTCCTCGGGTGCCGCGCCCAGCCGCCCGGCCAGCCACCCAGGCATGGTCGGCTGGCCGGTGATGTGCAGGTTGGTGTCGATCTTGGCGTCGGGAAGCAGCGCGGCCAGCGCGACGACGATGCCGCTGCCGATGGCGGTGCCGCGCTGAAGCTGGAGCTGGTCGAGCGCCTTGTCAAGCTGCTGGCGGTCGTCGGTGAGCTGCTGCACGACCAACGCCGTGCCCGCCACGGCGACGATGCCCACGCGGGTGTGGCGCGGCATGCCAGCTACGAACTCCTTGGCGGCGTTGCGAGCGGCGGTGAAGCGGTCGGGTGCAATGTCGGCCGCGCGCATGGAGCCCGACATGTCGAGCACCAGCATGACCTCCTGGCGCAGGTTGGGGATGGTCAGCGTGACGTAGGGTGCCGATGCCGCCAGCAGCAGGGCCGCCAGGCCGCCCAGCATCAGCCCCTGCGAGGCTATCAGGCGGCGCGGGGCGGTGAGGGCCGCGTCGGATGCACTCCCGGTGGCGCCCCAGGCCCGCACTCCCGGGCGCGGGCGGCGCAGCCACCAGGCGAGCAGCGGGACGGCCAGCAGCAGCCAGAGCAGCACCGGCCATTGCACGCCCACCGGGTGCGCGTGCCACCAGGCTTGCAGGGGTTTGGCCCAGGCGGTGAGGTCAGGCGGCATGAGAGTCTCCCCGAGCGGGCGCCTCGGTCGCTGGCTGCTGGGCGAGTTGGCGGGCGCGCAGCTTGCGTCGATGCGCGAAGCGCACCAGGGCCGCTTCGAGAGGTTCGCCGGTGCTGAGCGTCAGGCGGTCCACGCCGGCCGCCGCCAGGCCTTGCGCCAGTGTGGCCTCGCGCGCGGCGGCCTGCTCGGCAAACCGGCGGCGCAGCACGGGGTCGGAGGTGTCGACGAACAGCTGTTCGCCGGTTTCGGCGTCCTGCAGCGTGACCATGCCGAGGTCGGGCAGGCTCGATTCGGCCGGGTCCATCAGGTGCACGGCGACCACGTCGTGCCGCTGCGCCAGCGCGCCCAGCGGAGCGGTCCAGCCGGGCTCGGAAATGAAGTCCGAGACCACCAACAGCACGCTGCGCCGACGCAGTTGCCGCTGCGCAAAGGCCAGCATGGCGCCCAACGCGGTGAGGCCGGCAGCGGCGTCAGGCGGAACATCCCCCGCGGCTCGCCTGCCAAACCAGCGCTCCTTGACGCGCGCTGCCCAGCCCGGCGGCTTGCGCGGGGCGCCCGCTGCTTCTGCCTGGGTGCCAAACCCGGGTGCCACCAGCCGATGCATCAGCCGCAGCACGTGCAGACGGCTGGTGCCGGGTTTGATGACCTGCGGCACCGAGCCGGTTTGGCCGTCGAACAGCAGCGCGCCGACGCGGTTGCCGTGGCGCGTGAAAAGCCGCGAGAGCACGCCCATGGCCGACAGGGCCAGCGCGCGTTTGCTGGTGCCGCCGCTGCCGAAGTCCACCGAGCGGCTCAGGTCCATCAGCAGCCAGATGGTGACCTCCCGATCCTCCTGGAATTCGCGCACATAGGGGATCTGCATGCGCGCGGTGACGTTCCAGTCGATGGTGCGCACGTCGTCCTGCGGCTGATATTCGCGCAGGTCGGCCAGGTCCAGGCCGAACCCCCGCATCAGCGTGCGGTAGTTGCCGTGCAGCAGGCCGTCAAGGCGGCGCAGCACGGTCCACTCAAGGTGTTTGAGCAGCGCTTCGGCATGCAGTGATGGGGGCGTGGCGCTGGCGGGCGCGCCGGGGGAATTCACGGCTACGCGGCTTTGGTGGCCTGATGCTCCAGCGGCTTGCTCGGGCGCGCGACGGCGGCCATGATCTGGCTGATGAGGCTGTCTGGCGTCTGCCCGGCGGCCAAGGCCTCATAACTCAGGCTCAGGCGGTGGCGCAGCACGTCGTGGACGATGTCGGCCATGTCCTCGGGCAGCGCGTAGGTGCGCCCGCGCAACAGGGCCATGGCGCGCGCGCCTTCGATCAGGCCGATGGTGGCGCGTGGGCTGGCGCCATAGGTGATGAGCGGCTTGAGCGCGGGCAGGCCGCACCCGGCGGGGTCGCGCGTGGCGCAGACCAGGCGCACGGCGTATTGCATCAGTTCGGGGTCGGCGTACACGGCCCGGCAATCGCGCTGCAGGCGTTGCAGGTCTTCGGTGCTGCATACGGGCTCGACCTCGATGCGCGGGCCGGTGACGCGCTCGGCGATCACGTATTCCTCTTCGGCACTGGGGTAGGTGACCAGCACTTTCATCATGAAACGATCGACCTGCGCTTCCGGCAGCGGGTAGGTGCCCTCGGTTTCGATGGGGTTTTGCGTTGCCATCACGAGGAAGGGCTCGGGAACCCGGTGACTTTCGCCAGCGATCGTGACCTGGCGCTCCTGCATCACTTCCAGCAGCGCGCTTTGCACCTTGGCCGGGGCGCGGTTGATCTCGTCGGCCAGCAGCAAGTTGGTGAACACCGGGCCGAGGACGGTGGAGAAGTCACCGGTTTTCTGGTTGTACATGCGCGTGCCCACGAGGTCGGCGGGCAACAGGTCGGGTGTGAATTGAATGCGCTTGAAACTGCCGCGCAAGACCTTGGCGAGCGTGTTGACCGTGAGCGTTTTTGCCAGGCCCGGGACGCCCTCGACGAGCAGATGCCCTTGGGCGAGCAGGGCGACGAGCACGCGTTCGAGAAAGGCGTCCTGTCCGACGACGACGCGCTTGACCTCGAAGAGCAGCTTCTCCATCAGCGAGGCGCTGGCCTCGGGTTGACGTGTGAAACGTTGGGTGTCCATGGGCGATGAGGAAAACTAGAACGGAGGGATGCCCACGGCGGTGCCGGCGGCCTCCATCGTGACGGCGAAGCCGATGCCGATGAAGGTGCGCGCCTCCGTGGGGTTGAGAATGGCCGTGACGATGCCGATGACCGAGCCATCCATTGCCACCAGGGGTCCACCGGAATTGCCCGGGTTGGCCGCCGCGTCAAACTGGATGAGGCCGCTGAGCGCTTGTCCGTCCTTGGGGGTTTTGAACTGGCGATTTAGCCCGGAAATGACGCCAGCCGAGACGCTGGGCCCGATGCCGAAAGGAAATCCAACGACCACGACCTCGTCGCCAGGGACGATCTGGCTGGTCGAGCCCATGGTGGCGGGTTGCAGGTCGTCGGGGACTTTGGCGGGCTTGAGGACGGCCAGGTCGTTGTTCGGCTGCACGCCGACGATGGTGGCGTCGGTTTCCATGCCGTCGAAAAACGTTACCTTGAGCTTGCCGCCACCGTGTACCACGTGAAAATTGGTGAGGATGGTGCCGTCTTCCTTGATGACCACGCCGGTGCCTTCGCCAGCCAGCTTTTCCTCGGTCTCCTCGGACTTGGCTTCACCGGGCTTGGTTTTCTTGGAGGTCTTTGCGTGAGTCTTGTCGTGCTTGCGCAGATCCACGTAGCTGCGTACGCGCACCACGCTGGCGCGCACCGCTTCGGCCGCGCGCGTGGCTTGCGAGGGCAGGATCTGGCTTTCGGCGGTGCGCAGCACGGCGGCGTCGATGTCGTCTTGCGTAAAGGGGGGAGCGGTACTTTTTTCGCTAGCTCTGAGCGCCATGCCCGAGAGCGCCACGATCAAGCCGATGAGCAGGCCCGCGAGCCCAAACGCCCAGGGGCTGCGCCACCCGGGGAGTCGCCATGAGGCGGTGCGGGCGAGGGGGGGCGGAACGAGGGGCTCGGACACGGGTGTGACGGTAACACCGTTGCTGCATCTGCGCTACAGTGGTGAAGCCGTGTCCGAGACCCTGCATTTTTTGCGGCCTGAGCTGCTCTGGCTGCCGTTGATTGCCGTGCCCTTGCTGGGCGTGGCGTATTTTTGGTTGCTGGGGCGGCGCAGGCGCGAAGCGCTCACCTACGCCAGTCTGAGCCTGGTTCGGCCCGCTCTGGCCGGGCACGCGGCCTGGAAGCGCCATGTACCGCCCGCGCTGCTGGGGCTGGCTTTCCTGTTTTGCCTGGTCGCGGCGGCGCGGCCGACCGCCACGCTGCTGTTGCCCTCTGAATACAAGACGCTGGTGCTGGCGATGGATGTGTCGCTGTCGATGCGCGCGACGGACATCAAGCCCAGCCGCATCGAAGCGGCCAAGACCACCTTGCGCGAGTTTGTCGAGAAACTGCCAGGCAAGATACGTTTGGGCCTCGTGGCGTTCGCGGGAACGGCGGCGGCGGTGCAATCGCCCACCGACAACAAGGACGACCTGCTGGCCGCCATTGACCGATTTCAGCTCCAGCGCGGCACGGCCACCGGCAGCGGACTGCTGGTGGCGCTGTCGCAGCTGTTTCCGGACGACGGCTTTGATGTCCAGGCAGCGGTGTTTGGCCGGCGTTTTTCGGGGGGTGAGGGCGCCGACGTGCCGCGGACGCCGCCCAAGCCCAGGCGTGAGTTTCAACCGGTACCCCCGGGCAGCTATCCCAACGGCAGCATCATCCTGCTGTCGGACGGGCGGCGGACCACCGGGCCGGACCCGTTGGAAATCGCCAAGGCAGCCGCGGACAGGGGCGTGCGCGTGTACACCGTGGGTTTTGGCACGAAAGACGGGGCCGAGGTCGGCTTCGAGGGCTTCTCGTTCTACGCGCGGCTGGACGAGGAGACGCTCAAGGCCGTTGCGCGTATCACGGAAGGGCAGTATTTCCTGGCCAGCACTGGTGCGGAGTTGGAAAAGGTCTACGACCAGCTCAATCTGAAGCTGTCGGTGGAAAAGCGTCAGACCGAGATCAGCGGATTGCTGGCGCTGCTGGCGGCGCTGCTGGTGCTGGCGGCGCTGGGACTCTCGCGACGCTGGTTCCGGTCCGTGGCGGTTTGACGCCACAAGTGTTGGGGTTGTTTTGACAGCCGGCTCAAAAGCTGCCATAATGCGAGCTTCGCCTGGTTTTCGGGCGGAACCCATCTCCCCAGCGGAAGCGTGTTTGGTCATTTTGCCATCGCGCCGACGGCGGGACCAAGACTGACTGCGTTGAGGCCTGGTTTACCGGGTCTCGTCGCAGTGAAGTTGGAAATCATTGCCATGATCCAAACTGAATCCCGGCTCGACGTGGCCGACAACACGGGCGCGAAATCCGTCCTGTGCATCAAGGTGCTGGGCGGCTCCAAGCGCCGCTATGCCAGCGTTGGCGACATCATCAAGGTGAGCATCAAGGAAGCCGCTCCGCGCGGGCGTGTGAAGAAGGGCGAGATCTACAGCGCCGTCGTGGTGCGTACCGCCAAGGGTATCCGCCGTGGCGACGGTTCGTTGATCAAGTTCGATGGCAACGCGGCCGTGTTGCTCAACAACAAGCTCGAGCCGATTGGCACGCGCATCTTCGGCCCCGTGACGCGTGAACTGCGTACCGAGCGCTTCATGAAGATTGTCTCGCTTGCGCCCGAAGTGCTCTAAACCTCGCGGAAGGACTGAACACATGAACAAGATCCGTACCGGCGACGAAGTGATCGTGATCACTGGCCGCGATAAAGGCAAGCGCGGCAAGGTGTTGTCGCGTGCCAACGAATCCCGCTTGGTGGTCGAAGGCATCAACATGGTCAAGAAGCACGTCAAGCCGAATCCCATGAAAGGGACCACCGGCGGCGTGATTGAAAAGTCCATGCCGATCCATCAATCCAACCTGGCCATCTTTAACAGCGCGACTGGCAAGGCTGATCGCGTAGGCGTCAAGCTTGGTGACGATGGTCGGCGCGTGCGCGTCTACAAGTCCAGCGGCGCCGAGATCAAGATCGCCTGAAGAAAGCACCATCATGGCTCGACTGCAACAACACTACCGCGAAAAAGTGGCGCCTGAACTCCAGCAGAAGTTTGGCTACACCTCTCCCATGCAAGTGCCGCGCATCACCAAGATCACGCTCAACATGGGCGTGAGCGAGGCCGTGGCTGACAAGAAGGTCATGGACAACGCCGTGGCCGACCTTACCAAGATCGCGGGACAGAAGCCCGTGGTCACGAAGGCCAAGAAGGCCATCGCCGGCTTCAAGATCCGCGAAGGGCAGGCCATTGGCTGCATGGTCACGCTGCGTGGCGTGCGCATGTATGAGTTTCTCGATCGTTTCGTCACCGTGGCGCTACCGCGGGTGCGCGACTTCCGCGGCATTTCGGGCCGTGCGTTTGATGGGCGTGGAAACTACAACATTGGCGTCAAGGAACAGATCATTTTCCCGGAAATCGAGTACGACAAGGTGGATGCGCTGCGTGGCCTGAACATCAGCATCACCACCACGGCCAAGACCGACGACGAGTGCAAGGCGCTGCTCTCGGGCTTCCGTTTCCCGTTCAAGAACTGAGGTTGCATCGTGGCAAAAGTAGCTTTGATCGAGCGCGAACTCAAGCGCAGCAAGCTGGTGGCTAAGTACGCCAAGAAGTATGCGGAACTGAAGGCCACCGCCGACAGCGCCAAGAACTCTGATGAAGAGCGCATGGCTGCCCGTCTGGCGCTGCAGAAGCTTCCTCGCAACGCCAATCCCACGCGCCAGCGCAACCGCTGCGAAGTGACGGGTCGTCCACGTGGCACGTTCCGCCAGTTCGGCCTCGGTCGCGCCAAGATCCGCGAGATGGCTTTCGAGGGCGAAATCCCCGGCATCACCAAGGCCAGCTGGTAAACGGCAGGAGATAACAAATGAGCATGAGTGATCCGATCGCCGATCTGCTGACGCGCATCCGCAACGCGCAGATGGTCGCCAAGACCTCGGTGCAGGTGCCCTCTTCCAAGGTGAAGGTGGCCATTGCCCAGGTTCTGAAAGACGAAGGCTATATCGAAGACTTCAAGGTCAAGACCGAGGACGGCAAGTCTGAGCTTGACATTGCCCTGAAGTATTACGCGGGCCGTCCCGTGATCGAACGTCTGGAGCGCGTCAGCCGCCCCGGGCTGCGGGTCTACAAGGGCCGCGATGCGATTCCGCAAGTCATGAATGGTCTGGGCGTGGCCATTGTCACCACCCCAAAGGGCGTGATGACCGACCGCAAGGCGCGCGCCACTGGCGTGGGCGGCGAAGTGCTGTGCTACGTCGCCTGACGCGCAAGGAGTAAGAACACATGTCTCGTGTCGGAAAATTGCCGGTGTCCATCCCTTCGGGCGTGGACGTCGCCATCAACGATGATTCGATCCGCGTCAAAGGCGCGGGCGGTGCTCTCGCCGTGGCGGCCAACCGGCTGGTCAAGGTCAAGAGCGAAGGTGGCAAGCTGTCGTTTGAGCCCGCCGATGAGTCGCGCGAAGCCAATGCGATGAGTGGCACCTTGCGTCAATTGGTCAATAACATGGTGGTTGGCGTCACCAAGGGATTCGAAAAGAAGCTGACCCTTGTAGGCGTGGGCTACAAAGCGCAGGCGCAGGGTAGCAAGTTGAACCTGTCGGTGGGCTATTCGCACCCGGTGAACAAGGAAATGCCTGAGGGTATTTCGGTTGCCACTCCCATCCCGACTGAGATCGTGATCAAGGGCGCCGATCGTCAGCGCGTCGGCCAGGTTGCCGCCGAAGTGCGCGCGATCCGTCCGCCCGAGCCCTATAAGGGCAAGGGTATCCGCTACGCGGACGAGAAGATCACGATCAAGGAAACCAAGAAGAAATAAGGAGCTGCGCCATGATGACGAAAAAAGAGCAGCGTCTGCGCCGTGCGCGCCAGACCCGCATTCGCATCGCCACGCAGGGCGTGGCGCGTTTGACGGTCAATCGGACCAATTTGCACATCTACGCCAGTGTGGTCTCGGGCGACGGTGCGCGCGTTCTTGCCACAGCCTCCACCCTAGAGGCCGATGTGCGCGGTACGCTGGGTGGTTCGGGTAAGGGTGGCAACAAGGCCGCGGCCGAAATGATTGGCAAGCGCATTGCCGAGAAGGCCAAGGCAGCTGGTGTCGAGAAGGTGGCGTTCGACCGCTCGGGTTTTGCGTATCACGGTCGCGTCAAGGCGCTGGCCGATGCCGCCCGTGAAGCGGGCTTGCAGTTCTAAGCAGATCGGAACGAAAAATGGCTAAGGTTCAAGCGAAAGTACAAGACGAAGGCCGCGACGACGGACTGCGTGAAAAGATGATCGCGGTCAACCGCGTCACCAAGGTGGTCAAGGGCGGCCGTATCCTGGGTTTCGCCGCGCTGACCGTGGTCGGTGATGGCGATGGTCGCGTGGGCATGGGCAAAGGCAAGTCCAAGGAAGTGCCGGCCGCCGTGCAAAAAGCGATGGAAGAAGCTCGCCGCAACATGACCAAGGTGGCGTTGAAGAACGGCACTATCCATCACAACGTTACCGGCCATCATGGCGCGGCCAACGTCATGATGATGCCGGCGCCCAAAGGTACCGGCATCATTGCCGGTGGCCCAATGCGTGCGGTCTTCGAAGTGATGGGCATTACCGACATCGTGGCTAAGAGCCATGGGTCTACCAACCCCTACAACATGGTGCGCGCCACGTTCGACGCGTTGAAGAATTCC
>DAIOSZ010000092.1:0-13612 GCA_036752305.1 Burkholderiaceae bacterium | reverse complement strand
GGACTACCCTCCGCACGTCGTGCTGCGGGATTCGCGCTTGGGAGCGGCCCGGCGCACTCATGGGCGGACGGCTCACAGCAGCTCGCGCAACTGGCCGGCGGCCTCCAGCAGGCGCGGCAGCGCCTCCCGGTGCAGCTCGCCTGCCGTGAGTTGCGCGGGGGAGGCGATCACGTTGAGCGCGGCCAGCGTGCGGCCATGCGCGCCGCGCAGCGGCACGGCCAGCGCGTGCACGCCCAGCTCGTGCTCCTCGCTGCTCAGGCACCAGTCTTGCGCGCGCGCCTGCGCGACGGCGCCCAGCCATTCCTTGCGCGCGATGAGGGTGCGCGGCGTCAGGCGCGCGATGGGGTGCGCGGCGAGCCAGCGGCGCAGCTCGGCGTCGCCCAGCGCGGCGAGCAGCACGCGCCCGGTCGAGGTGGCGTGCGCCGGCAGGCGCGCGCCCAGGTGCAGGCCATAGGCCAGCAGGCGCGGTGCGGTGAGTCCGGCGGCGGCGGCCGACAGCTCGGCGCCGCTGGCCGCGACGATGACGACCTCGGCGCCGTCGAGCACCGCCACCGAGGTGGGCGCGCGCAGCACCGCCGACAGCCGCGCCAGCGTGGGCCGAACCAGGCGCGGCAGCCGGGCCGAGGCAAAGTAGCTGCCGGCCACGCGCAACACGCGCGGCGCCAGCCAGAAGTAGGCGCCGTCGCTTTCCAGGTAGCCCAGGTGCTCCAGCGTGAGCAGGTGGCGCCGGGCCGCCGCGCGCGACAGGCCGGCACGCTCGGCCGCCAGCGTGGCGTTCAGCCGCTGGCGCTCGGTGTCGAAGCTCTCCAGCACCGCCAGGCCCTTGGCGATGCCGGCGATTCTGTCGGCGCGGCTTAGGGGTCGTTGCGCGGTGATCGGAACCATTGCGCGATTATCGCGCAGCGCGGAACAGGCGGAATTGCCAGCCGGACGGCACCATCCGACACTCGATGCCTTCACACCCCAACCGGAGACACCCTCATGCGTACCCAAGTCGCCATCATCGGCGCCGGCCCCTCGGGCCTGCTGCTCGGCCAACTGCTGCACAAAGCCGGCATCGATGCCGTGATCCTCGAACGGGTCACCGGCGACTACGTGCTCGGCCGCATCCGCGCGGGGATCCTGGAGCAGGTCTGCATCGACCTGATGGACGAGGCGGGCGTGGGCGCGCGCATGCACGAGGAAGGTCTGGTGCACGGCGGCTTCGAGATGCTGTTTGGCGGCAAGCGCCACCGCATCGACATGAACGCGCTGACCGGCGGCAAGAACGTGATGGTGTATGGCCAGACCGAGCTGACCCGCGACCTGATGGACGCGCGCGCCGCGGCGGGGCTGAAGACGGTCTATGAAGCGCACGACGTGCAGGTGCACGATTTCGACGGCAAGAGCCCGCGCGTGACCTACCAGAAGGACGGTCAGCGCCACGAGTTGCAGTGCGATTTCATTGCCGGCTGCGACGGTTTTCACGGAGTCTGCCGCGCCAGCGCGCCACGCTCGGCAATCCGCGAGTACGAGAAGGTCTATCCGTTCGGCTGGCTGGGCCTGCTGTCGGACACGCCGCCGGTGAACGAGGAACTGATCTACGTGAACAGCTCGCGCGGCTTCGCGCTGTGCAGCCAGCGCAGCCTGACCCGTTCGCGCTACTACCTGCAGGTGCCGTTGACCGACAAGGTGGAGGAATGGACCGACCAGGCCTTCTGGCAGGAACTGAAGCTGCGCCTGGACGACGAAGGCCGCGAGAAGCTGGTGACCGGCCCGTCGATTGAAAAGAGCATCGCACCGCTGCGCAGCTTCGTGACCGAGCCGATGCGCTTTGGCCGCATGTTCCTGGCCGGCGACGCGGGGCACATCGTGCCGCCGACCGGCGCCAAGGGCCTGAATCTGGCGGCGACCGACGTGAAGTACCTCTCCAACGCGCTGATCGAGTACTACCAGGAACGCTCGGAGGCGGGCATCGACGACTATTCGCGCAAGTGCCTGGCGCGCATCTGGCGCGCCGAGCGCTTCTCGTGGTGGTTCACGATGCTGATGCACCGCTTTCCGGAGGACACGCCCATCGTCGGCAAGTTCCAGGAAGCCGAGCTGGACTACCTGATCCACAGCGAGAGCGGCCGCCGCACGATTGCCGAGAACTACGTCGGGCTGCCGCTGGACTTCGGCGGCTGATCGGCGCCCACCGTTCCTTTGCCAAGGCCTCCGCAGGCATTGCGGAGGCCTTTTTTCATGCCAGAATGGGCCGTTCGTGCCCGGAATACGCCCACGAACAGCTATCAAAATCATAGTTCCGTTCGCCATGACCACCCGCTCCACCGTGCTTCCCTCCCCTCCCCTGCCCGCGGTGCGGCCGCTGTCGGGCGTGCGCGTGCTAAGCCTCGCGCTCAATCTGCCGGGACCGGCGGCGCTGATGCGCCTGGCGGCCATGGGCGCGCGCTGCACCAAGGTGGAGCCGCCGGCGGGCGATCCGATGGACCACTACGCGCGCCATGCGTACGAGGTGATGCACCGGGGCGTGCGCGGCCTCGTGCTGGATCTGAAATCCGACCAGGGCCGCGCGGCGCTGGACAAGCAACTGGCGCGCACCGACGTGCTGCTCAGCTCGTTTCGTCCCTCGGCGCTGGACAAGCTCGGCCTGGGCTGGAGGGCGCTGCACAAGCGCCATCCGGCGCTCAATCTGGTGGCCATCGTCGGCAGCCCCGGCGAGCGCGCCGAGGAGCCCGGCCACGATCTGACCTACATGGCCGAGAACGACCTGGTGCCGGGCACCGAGCTGCCGCCCACGCTCTACGCTGACATGGGCGGCGCGCTGATGGCCAGTGAAGCGGCGCTGCAGGCGCTGATGCTGCGCGCGCGCAAGGGCGGACAGGGCGTGCGCATCGAGGTGGCGCTGTCGGAGGCGGCGCGCTGGCTCGGCCTGCCGCGCGCCTGGGGCTTGACGCTGCCCACGGGTTCGGTGGGCGGCGCGCACGCGGGCTACCGCGTCTACCCATGCAAGGACGGGCGCGTCGCCGTGGCCGCGCTGGAGCCGCATTTCGCCGCCGCGCTGTGCCGGGCGGCGGGCGTGGAGCCCAAGACCGGCCGAGCGCCGATGATGGAACGGGCCACGCATCAGGCGGTGGCCGCGTTCCTGGCGGGCCGCACGCGCGCGCAGCTGGATGCGCTGGCGCGCGAGGCCGATCTGCCGCTGCACACGCTGCCCTGACCCGCCCCGGGAGGCACCATGAGGAACTATCAGAAGCACGATCTGGCCGAGCTGGCCGCGCGCGCGATGCGCGAGCGTGGGCTGGCGCCCGAGTTTCCGCCCGCCGCGCTGGCGCAGCTGCAGCGCATCGACGGCCCGGGCAACGAGACGGGCCCGGGGATCGAGGACATGCGCGCGCTGCCGTGGTGTTCGATCGACAACGACGATTCGCGCGACCTCGACCAACTGACCGTCAGCGAGACGCAGGCCGATGGGTCGGTGAAGATTCTGGTGGCCATCGCCGACGTGGACGCGCTGGTGCCGGACGACACGCCGATTGACCAGCACGCGCGCGGCAACACCACCTCGGTCTACACCTCGGCGCGCATCTTTCCGATGCTGCCCGAGCGCCTGTCCACCGACCTGACTTCGCTGAACCCTGGCGAGCCGCGCCTGGCGATGGTCACCACAATCCACATCGAGCCCAACGGCGACGTGCGTTCCAGTCGCCTGTGCCGCGCGCGCGTGCTCAACCACGCCAAGCTGGCCTACGACGCGGTGGCGGCGTGGATCGAAGGCCAGGGTCAGCTGCCCGAGGCCGCCGCGCGCGTGCCGGGCATGGAGGCGCAGCTGCGCGCGCAGGACAGCGTGGCGCAGCAGTTGCGCGCGCGCCGGCGCGAACGCGGCGCGCTGGAATTCCAGACGCTGCAACCCAAGGCGGTGTTCGACGGCGAGCGCGTGGTACGCGTGGTGCAGCAGGAGCAGAACCGCGCGCGCCAGCTGATCGAGGAGTTCATGATCGCCACCAATGGCGAGACAGCGCGTTTTCTGCAGCGCGCCGGGCGCGCGTCAATCCGCCGCGTGGTGCGCTCGCCCGAGCGCTGGGCGCGCATCGCCGAGGTGGCGCTGGAGCACGGCACCACGCTGCCGCCGGAGCCCGACGCCGAAGCGCTGGAGGCTTTCCTCGCCAAGGAACGCGCGCGCGATCCGCTGCGCTTTCCCGACCTGTCGCTGGTGATCGTCAAGCTGATGGGGTCGGGCGAATACGTGGTCGAGGTGCCCGGCGGGCCCAAGCTGGGGCATTTTGGCCTGGCGGTGCGCGATTACGCGCATTCGACCGCGCCCAACCGGCGCTATCCGGACCTGGTGACGCAGCGGCTGGTCAAGGCCGTGCTCGGGCGACGGAACGCGCCCTACTCGCACGCCGAACTGGCGGGCATCGCGGCGCATTGCACGCGGCAGGAGGACGCAGCGAACAAAGTCGAGCGGCAGATGCGCAAGTCCGAGGTGGCGCAACTGCTGGCGCCGCGCCTGGGCGAGGTGTTCGACGGCGTGATCACCGGCGCCGCCAACGGCAAGACCTGGCTGCGCGTCTTCAATCCGCCCGCCGAAGGCCGGCTTCACCTGCCCGAGCGCCTGGGCGCGCCGCTGCGCGTGGGGCAGTTGGTTCAAGCCCGGCTCGAATCGACCGATGTGGAACATGGCTTCATCGACTTCAACTGGATGGCCAACCGGCCATGACGGCCGCCGGCTGGCTGTGGGCCTTTGCCGCCATCCATGCCGTGTATGGCGCGCTGCAGGGATACGCGAGCGGCATTGGCGCCGAGGCGCCGCGCTGGCAGGCCGGCGCGTTCCTGCTGAGCTACCTGAGCGTTCCTTACCTGTGGATGCGCGCCGATGCGCGCGAGCGCGGCGTGCCGCGCGGGCCAACGCTGTCGGGCCTGGCCATCGTGCTGCCCTGGGCGGCGATTCCGATCTACTGCTGGACCTCGACCGCACCGGGCAGACGGGCGCGCGCGCTGGGGCGCCTGGCGCTGTACGGGCTGCTGCTCGTGCTGGCCTATCTGGCCGGCGGCGCGCCGATCGCCTGGTGGCTGGGAGGGTGGTAGCACCATGCCCGACATGAGCCAGGGCACGCGGGATATTGAAGCCCGGATCGAGCAGGCCTACCCGGCGCTGCGCGGTCTCGCACCGTCCATCGCCGGCGCGCTAACGGACGGGAACTGCGCGCTGCTGGAACTGCCGGCGCACGCGCGCGTCTTCGAGCAGCAGGCGCCTTGTCAGGGTTTTCCACTGGTGCTTGATGGTGAGATTCGCGTGTTCCGCGCTTCGCCCACGGGGCGATCGCTGGACCTGTATCGCGTGGTGCCGGGCGAGATCTGCCTGGTCTCCAGCGCCTGCCTGTTCCAGGCCCACCCGCTGTCCGCCTGCGGCGAGACCGCGCTGCCCACACGGCTGCTGGCTGCGGCACCACCCCTGTTCGCGCGCTGGATGGAGGGAGAGGCTTTTCGCAACTGGGTTCTGGGCCTGTACGCCCAGCGGATGGCGGAACTGACCGAATTGGTGGACGCGCTGGCCTTCCAGCGCCTGGATGCCCGCCTGGCGGCCGCCGTGCTCGGCCATGGCCCGGTGGTGGCGACGACGCACCAGGCGCTGGCCGATGAACTGGGCACCGTGCGGGAAATCGTCTCACGCCTGCTGCGGCGCTTCGAGCGCAGCGGCTGGGTGCGCCTGGCGCGCGAGCAGATCGAAGTCATCGATGCCCCGGGGCTGCGCGAATGCGCGCAAGGCGCCCTGGGCGAGCGCCCGAGCGGAACCTAGGTCACAGACACACGCTCGTCGGCGGCGTTCAATCGGAGGAAATTCCTCAACCCTGTCGAAAGGAGCATTGCATGAAAGCCAATGTGGGCGGCATCGACCGCATGTTGCGCATCGTCGTAGGCCTGGTTCTGATCGGACTGACGCTGGCGGGAATCATCGGCGTCTGGGGATGGATCGGCGTAGTCCCCCTGGCCACTGGGTTGATGGGTTGGTGTCCGCCGTATGCGATTTTTGGCTGGAACACCTGCTCGACTCCGCCCAAGAGCTGACGGCGCCTGAGTCGCCGCTCCCGTGACGCAGGTTTGGTGTTAGCCTGCGTGCCGTGAGACCTGTCGCGCGCCACCCTGTCCGCAGCCTGTTGTCCGCGTTGGCCTGCGCGTCGGCTGGATGGGGCCACTCGGCTCTCGCGCAGGACATGGCCGCGACGGTGGTGTTCGCGCAGGGGGCGGCGCAGACGCAGTCTGAGGGTACGCCGGAGTGGCGGCTGGCGCAGTTCAACCAGGCGCTTGCCGCGGGTGACCGCGTGCGCACGGGCCCGGGTGCGCGCGCCGCGCTGGTGCTGGCCGACCAGACGCAGCTGCGTCTGCATGAAAACACCGAAATCCAGATACAGCAGGTGGCCAGCGGCGCGTTGCGCGCACTCACCGCGCTGGCGGTGCGCGTGGGGCGCGTGTGGACGCAAACGCGCCGTGTCGACGGCAGCGAGTTGCGCATGCAGACGGCCACGGCCACACTGGGCATCCGTGGCACCGACTGGGACGTGCAGGTGGGCGAGGACGGCAGTACGCTGGTGACGGTGCTGTCGGGTCAGGTGCGCGTCTCGAACGACCATGGCGAGCTGCAGCTGGCCAGCCAGGAAGCGGCGCTCGCCGAGCCCGGCAAGGCGCCTGTGAAGCTCATGCTGAACGCTCCGCAGGACCGCGTGCAATGGGTCACCGCGCTGCGCGCCGAGCCGGAGCGCTTTCAACGACTGGACGCTCCGCTGGCGGCGCTGCTGACGCGCGCCGACCGGCTGATGGCCGATGGCGAGCCATTGCGCGCCATCGAATGGCTGCAAGCCGCCGACACCCGCCTGCGAGGCTCGCCCGAGGCGCGGGCGCAGCTGGCGCGCGCACAGATGCTCGCCGGCCGCCTGGACGACAGTGCCCGCACGCTGGGCACGCCACGCGAGGACGACGCGGCACCCGTGTGGCTCGCGCGCGGGGCGCTGGCGCGCCGTGAAGGAGACGCCCGTGCGACGCTGGATGCCTACCGGCACGCCACGCGCCTGGCCCCCGGGGACGATCGCGGCTGGTTTGGCCTGGGCAGCGCGCTCACCGAGCGCGAAGACGGCCCGCCGGCGCGCGCCGCGCTGGATCGGGCGATTGAGCTGGACCCGCAAGGCGCCGGCTACCGCGGCGAACTGGGCACGCTGCAGACCCTGCGCCAGCAACTGCCCGAGGCCGAGACTTCGTTTGCCGAGGCATTGCGCCAGAACCCAGCGGACTACGTGGCGCTGACGGGGCTGGGCTTGCTGCGCCTCAAGCAAGGCCAGCCGCAAGCCGCCCTTGATGCCTTCCTGCACGCGGGCGTGATGGAGCCGCGTTACGCCCGCGCCAAGACCTACACCGGGGTGGCGTACTACCAACTGGAGCGCCGGGCGGATGCGATCGCCATGCTGGAGCAGGCGGCGGCACTGGACGACAAGGACCCGGTGCCTTATCTGTTCCTGGCGCAGATCCACACCGACCTGTTCCAGGCCGGCGAGGCGGTGCGGGCCTCGCGCGCGGCGGCTGAGCGCATGCCGTACCTGAAGTCGCTCAACCAGGTCGCCAATGACCAGCAAGGTCGCGCCAGTTTTGGCGCGGCCTTGGCGTTCTTCGGCCTGGAGGATTGGGCGCTGGCCCTGGCGCAGCAGGCGTACTACCCGTATTTCGGCGGCAGCCACCTGTTCCTGGCCGACCGCTACGTGGGCGAGTTCAACAAGAATTCCGAGCTGTTTCAGGGCTTCCTGGTCGATCCGCTCGCCTTTGGCGCAAGCCCGCGCTTTTCATCGCTGCTGCCGCGCCCGGGCGTACACCTGACGCTGGGCGCGAACTTCGAGCGCAACGGGTACCGGGCGAGCGCGCCCTCGATCACGTTCAATGGTCTGGTGGGGCAGGAAATGCCACTGGCCTTCTTCGTCAAGAGCCAGCCGGTGGACATGCGGGATCAGCCCATCGACGTGGCCGTGAGCGGGCGCGGCGCGCTTTTCGACCCGACCGGCAACTGGCAAAAGACGCGGGCGGGCGTGACCACGCTGGGCCTGGGCTTCAAGCCGACGGCCGACTGGGGCCTGTTTGCCTACCTCAACGACATGCGCGTGCGCGCGCAGGGCAGCAATCAGGTGGATCGCTTCGGCATCGCGCCGGAACCGTCAACGCTGGACTACGACAGCCGGCAAGTGGCGCTGGGCGCGTCGCTGCGGCATTCACCGGTGGCCCAAACCTGGGTCAAGCTCGGTCACAGCGACCTGGGCTATTCGCTGGGCAGCTATCCGGCGATCTTCTCGGGCTTTGGGCTCAATATTCCCGGCGGCATCGATGCCACGCCGCTCAAACGCTTTTCCGACCTGCAACTGCGGCACACAGCCGACTGGAGCGACAGCACGCGGCTGGCGCTCACGCTGGAACATGTGCGCGAGCGCCAGCACAACAGCGTGCTGTCCATCGGGCAGCTGAGCGTGGGCGCCTACCGCGATGTGATGGCCATCGGCGGCGTCAACGACATCGAACGGCGCTTTTCCGCGCTGACTCTCTCGGCCTGGCACCGCGCCACGCCAGCGCTGCGCCTGCACGGCGCGCTGGCGGCCAGCGAACTGCGCAGCGACGTCAATGGATGGCTCGCCGCGGCTCTGGTGGGCGCCAACCTTTCCGAACGCGAGGAGGCGCGGCGCCAGGATCGGCAGCGCGCCCTGTCGCCGCGCGTGGGAATGGTCTATCAGGGCGCCCCCGGGTTGACCTGGCGAGCCGCCTACGCCGACTGGGTGCGCCCGCCCTCCGTGGGCAGCCTGGCGCCAGTGGACGTGGCGGGGATTCCGCTGGAAAGCCGCTTCGTCGAGGCGGGTGGGCGGCTCAAGCAGACTGTGCTGCACCTGCAATGGTCGCCGGACGAACGGAACTTCTTTCATGCCAAGGTGATGGAGCTGCGCCTGCGCAACCCCGGCACCCTGGGCGTCGATCTGCGCACGCCCAGCCTGCCGCTGCTGGAGGAGCTGCGCAATGCGCAACTGGTGAATCTGTCGGCGGTCGATCTGCTGGAGGCCGATCCGGGAGCCCTGGATGGCCGCGTGCGCAGCCTGGGGCTGGGCGCGGCTCGCCTGTTGGGCAGCCGCGGCTCGGTCTACGCCAAATATTTCTACCACCAGTTCAGTGGCAACTACATCGACGAAAACCGGCAAACGGTGGGCTTGGCGTGGATGCCCTGGCTGCCGCGCCACATCCTGGCGCTGGGTGGAACCTGGGCGAGCCCGGCGCGCCTGTACTTCAGCGGGCGATTGGTCTATCGCTCGCTACGCTACGAGGACGCGGCCGGCCTCACGCCGCATCCAGCCGGCTGGAAGCTTGATCTGGTGGGTTTTTGGGAGAGCACGGACAAACGCCTGACCATCGGCGCTGGCGCGCTCAATCTGCTGGGGCCGCAGTCAGCGCGCGAGTTTCGCCGCTACGTGATCGACCTGAAGCTGAAGTTCTGAGCAGCCAGCGCCTATTGCAAGGGCTCTTTGAGGAAATCAGGCAGCGGCATGACCGGCACACCCTCCTCCAGCAACTCCATCGCCTGATCGCGGGTTGCTCGCCCACGGATGTGCTTCTCGGCAATTTCGCCGTGGTGCATCCGCAGGGCCTCGTGCGCGAAGCGGTCACCGACGTCTTCGCTTTGCGCCACCATCGCCCGCATGGCCTCCAGCACCGCCGCCTGTACCTGCGCGGGCATCGGCGGCGACCGAGAGGGCAGCGTCTCGCCTGGCGGAGCATTGGCTTCAGGCGGGCGAGGATTCTTGAGATTCAGGCGCGGCGCGGAAAGCCGCTTTTCAACACCGTGGACGCCGCAGACCGGGCATTCGATCAGGCCGCTGGCGCATTGCGACTGATAGTCCGCCTCCGAGCCGAACCACCCCTCGAACTCGTGAGAGTGGGCGCAGATCAGGTCGAGGACTTTCATGCGGGGCGCGCTGGAAAAAGGCGGTGATTATCCCAGAGCCCACACGCTCAGAATCCCGCGCCCGGCTCGGCCAGATAGCGCTCCTCGTCGGCGGTGCTGGCGCGGCCCAGCGCGGCATTGCGGTGTGGGAACCGGCCAAAGCGGGCAATCACCTCGCGGTGCCGGCGCGCATAGTCGGCGTAGCTGGCCAGCATGCGGCCGGCGGCCGCGTCCTCCTGGCCTGCGCCCTGGGCCTGCAAGGCCTCGAACAACGCCACGCTTCGGTCTTGATCCTCGGCGTTCTCGGCGTGCTCGAACGGAAGATAGAAGAACGCGCGCGCCTGCGGCGGCACCGTCTGGTCGTAGCCGCTGGCCACCGCGTGGCGCGCAAGCCGCAGGGCGCGCGGATCGCCCGCGAAGGCGCCCGCGTTGCCGCGTTGGATGTTGCGCGTGAACTGGTCAAGCAGCACGATGAGCGCCAGGCAACTGTCGGCCTGTGCTTCCCAGTCGCCCAATCCGCCCGCGACCGCGAGGTCCACCGCCGCCCCGAAGCGCGCGCGCACCTCGGCGTCGAAGGCGTCGGATTTGGCAAACCAATGGGGCGCTTGCGAAGCCATCGCCGCCGCATTGGCGGGCCAGGCGCCAAACCAGAATGTCAGCACCTGCGAAGCAGATAGGGCAGTGGAGTCCATGGGCCCATTGTAGAAAGCCCCCACAAGGACCACACGGAGGAAATTGACTTGCGTTAAGGCATTGCCGCGCGCGGCGCGCGAGACTGCCCGGCCGTGACCAGCCTATCCATGGGCGCGCCCGCCGCGCCCCCTCCCGCCATGACGGAAGAATCCATGCCCGGCTATCGGGGCATGTGGATCGGGATTTCGCTCGAATTCATCGAGTTCACCGTGTTCTTTGCCGTCTACTTCACGGCGCGCGGCTATTTTCCACAGGTGTTCCGAGAGGGCGCGCCCAAGCTCTGGACGCTGGGCGGCCTGGGCATCACGCTGGTGATGCTGACCAGCGGCTGGATGCTCACGCGCACCGTCGCCGCGGTACGCGCGGGACGCCTGGCATCGGCGCGCGCCTGGGTGGTCGCCGCGCTGGCGGTTGCGCTGTGCTATCCGCTGCTCAAGCTGCTGGAGATCGAGCACAACCGCGCAGCTGGCGTGGCGGCGGGAAGCAACGCCTTTTTCACGGTGTATTACTACCTGACGATCAACCACTTCATCCATTCAAGCTGGGGGATCATGGGCATGGCGTGGGTGACGCTGCGGCTGTGGATGGGTGCCTATTCACCGGGTCAGCTCAAAGGACTGGAGTCGCTGGCGATCTACTGGCACGCCACCGATCTGGTCTGGATCATGCTCTTTTCGTTGTTCTATGCCTTTGTTTGACGCCATCGACACGCGGATTTCGCGCATGTCCACCACCGTTGCCTGGGTAGTGCTGGTGACGCTGAGCGTGAGCGCCATCGTGGTGGCGGTGGACGGGCGCGGCGTGCTGCCTTGGATGGGCTGGATCGTCGCGCTGCTGGTGTGGATCAAGGCGCGCGTGCTGGCGCTGAGTTATCTGGAGCTGTGCCACGCGGCGCCCGTGTTCCAGCGCATCGTCACGGCGTTTTCACTGGTGGTTCCGGTGGCGCTCGCGTTGGTGGCCTGGTGGGAGCGCTGAACGACCCGCGCCGGACCTCAGCGCTTGACGCGTGGCCGGGGCGGCAGGCCAGTGTGTTGTGTCAGCGCGCTGCCCTTGGACGGTGCCGCGGGACCGGCAGGCGTGGAGTTCTTGCGCCGAGGAGCCTGGTAGCCATCCGCGGCGGGTTGCCAGGTCGGAATGAGGTGCTGCTTGCCGTTGCCAATCAGGTCGGCACGGCCCATGCGCTTGAGCGCGTCGCGCAGAAGCGGCCAGTTGGCCGCATCGTGGTAGCGCAGAAAGGCTTTGTGAAGGCGCCGGCGTTTGTCGCCACGCACCACATCCACGCTTTGCGCGCGCTCGTCGCGGTGAATGCCTTTGAGCGGATTCAGCCCGGTCTTGTACATCGCCGTGGCGGTGGCCATCGGGCTGGGATAGAAGGTCTGTACCTGATCGGCGCGAAACCCGTTGCGCTTGAGCCAGAGGGCGAGGTTCATCATGTCTTCGTCGCTGGTGCCCGGATGGGCGGCTATGAAGTAGGGAATCAGGTACTGCTTTTTCCCGGCCTCGGCGCTGAAGGTCTCGAACATTGCCTTGAAGCGGTCATAGCTGCCAATGCCCGGCTTCATCATCTTGGACAAGGGGCCAGGCTCGGTGTGCTCCGGCGCAATCTTCAGATAGCCGCCGACATGGTGTTGCACCAGTTCCTTGACGTACTCAGGGCTTTGCACCGCCAGGTCGTAGCGCAGGCCGGAGCCGATGAGCACCTTTTTTACGCCCTTTAGCGTGCGCGCCTTGCGATACAGGCGCACCAGCGGGCCATGGTCGGTGCCGAGGTTGCCGCAGATGCCGGGATAAACGCAGCTGGGCTTGCGGCAGGCCGCCTCGATCTCGGGGCTCTTGCAGCCCAGGCGGTACATGTTGGCCGTGGGTCCGCCCAGGTCGCTCACAACGCCAGTGAAGCCTTGCACCTTGTCGCGCATGTCCTCCACCTCGGCCAGGATGGAGGCCTCGCTGCGGCTCTGGATGATGCGGCCTTCATGCTCGGTGATGGAGCAGAAGGTGCAGCCGCCAAAGCAGCCGCGCATGATGTTGACCGAAAAGCGGATCATTTCCCAGGCCGGGATGCGCGTCTCGCCGTCGTGGCGGCCACGCGCATCCGCATAGGCCGGATGCGGGTTGCGCGCGTAGGACAGGCCGAACACCCAGTCCATCTCGGCGGTGGACAGCGGTATCGGCGGTGGGTTGATCCACACGTCGCGCGCTGTACGGCCCTCGCCGTGCGCCTGTACCAGCGCGCGGGCGTTGCCGGGATTGGTCTCCAGGTGCAACACGCGGCTGGCGTGCGCATAGAGCACGGGATCAACCGCGACCTGCTCGTAGCCGGGCAAGCGGATCACCTGATGGGCGCGGTCCGCCACCAAGGCCGTGGAAGGGCTGTTTTCGGAAGGTTTTTGGGCTTGCATGCCCAAGGAACGACCACGACCAGCTATAAATATAGGAGCATATGGTTCATTTTGGCCCGCAGGCCTTTGTGAACAACCATCACCAGCTTCCGAATTCATAGCGGATTGCGCCTTCTCGGCGGTGGTCTGATAGGGGCTGAGCAAGGCTTCGACCGGCCCGGGGCGGTCCACCTCGGTCGAATCGATTTCGGTGAAGCCCTCGGGCGCCGAACGGGCGACGAAGGCCGTGCCGCGCACATCGGTGATGCTCTCCAGCGCTTGGCCGGTGGCCAACCGGTGGGCCACTTCCACCAGCGCGCGCTCGGCGTTGCCATACAGCAGCAGATCGCATTTGGCGTCCACCACGATGGAGCGGCGGACCTTGTCGCTCCAGTAGTCATAGTGCGCGATGCGGCGCAGACTGCCTTCGATGCCTCCCAGCACGACGGGAACACCGGGAAACGCCTCACGGCAGCGCTGGCTGTAGACGATGGCCGCGCGGTCCGGCCGCTTGCCGCCCCGGTCGCCCGGGGTGTAGGCGTCGTCGGAGCGGATCTTGCGGTCGGCCGTGTAGCGGTTGATCATGGAATCCATGTTGCCCGCC
>DAIOSZ010000091.1:0-14061 GCA_036752305.1 Burkholderiaceae bacterium | reverse complement strand
ACGCGCGGCTTGGAGACGGCCAGTTCGTACCCCTCGCGGCGCATGTTCTCCAGCAGGATGGTCAGGTGCAGTTCACCCCGTCCGCTGACCTCGAACACGCCGTCCTCTGCGGTCTCCTTCACGCGCAGCGCGACGTTGCTTTGCAACTCCTTCTGCAAGCGGTCCCAGACCTGACGGCTGGTCACGTACTTGCCCTCGCGACCCGCCAGCGGGCTGGTGTTGACGCAGAAGTTCATGGTCAGCGTCGGTTCGTCGATCTTGAGCATGGGCAGCGGCTGCGGATTGAGCGGATCGGTCACCGTGACGCCGATGCCCACATCCTCGATGCCGTTGATCAGCACGATGTCGCCGGGATAAGCCTCCTTGACCTGCACGCGGTCCAGCCCCTCGAAGGTCAACACCTGGTTGACGCGGCCCTTGGTGCGCTTGCCGTCGGGGCCTTCGGCGATCAGCACGTCCATGCCAGGACGGATGGTGCCGGCGTTGATGCGGCCAACGCCGATGCGCCCGACGAAGCTGTTGTAGTCCAGCGCCGATATCTGCAGTTGCAGCGGCGCCTCGCGGTCGCCTTCGTGCGGCGGCACATGCTTGAGAACGGTCTCGAACAACGCCGACATGTCCGGCCCCCATTGCTCGCCGGCGCCACCCTCTTCCAGCGCGCTCCAGCCGTTGATGCCGGAGGCGTAGACCACCGGAAAGTCAAGCTGCTCGTCGGTCGCGCCGAGTTTGTCAAACAGGTCGAAGGCGGCGTTGATCACCTTGTCACAGTTGGCGCCGGGCTTGTCCACCTTGTTGACGACAACGATGGGGCGCAAGCCCAGCGCGAGCGCCTTCTTGGTGACGAAGCGCGTCTGCGGCATGGGGCCTTCCTGCGCGTCGATGAGCAGCAGCACGCCATCCACCATCGACAGCGCACGCTCCACCTCGCCGCCAAAATCGGCGTGGCCAGGGGTATCGACGATGTTGATGTGCGTGCCGCGCCAGGACACCGCGCAGTTCTTGGCCAGGATGGTGATGCCGCGCTCGCGTTCGATGGCGTTGTTGTCCATCACGGTATCGACGACTTTTTCGTGGTCGGCGAACGTGCCGGACTGGCGCAGCAGTTGATCGACCATCGTGGTTTTGCCATGGTCCACGTGGGCAATGATGGCGATGTTGCGGATTTGTTGGCTCATGATGTCACTGGGGGTAAGGGCGCGGCCAGCAGGTCTTGCCGCGCCAGGGTTTGCTGAATTTCAACAGGGGTGAGCAGCCGGTCGGCGATGAGTTCTCCGCCTTGCACGTGGCCGGTGCCCAGCAGCAGGTTGGCCTCGCCTTCGCAAGGGCCGTGGACGGCCGCCCGCGCGGTGTCGGCCCAAGGACCGCGACGGCGCAGGCCGGTGAGAAAGCGGGCGGCATCGTCGGCGCCAAGCACGATGCGCGCATGGCCGGTCAACAGCGCATCCACGGGCTGGAGGCAGCGTTCTCGCTCGGCCTCGCCCAATGCTTCCAACGCGTCCAGGCTGATGCAGGCGCGTTCGTCAAAGGTCCCTGTGCGCACGCGGCGCAAGCTGACCAAATGCGCGCCGCAACCCAGCGCCTCGCCAATGTCCTCGGCCAGCGTGCGAACGTAGGTGCCCTTGCTGCAGGTCACTTCAATAACAATAGCTGGCCATGGTGAATCTGCCTGGCATGGCGCCAGATTCAACACATGAATATGCACCGGGCGTGCCTGCCTCGGCAGTTCCACGCCCTCGCGCGCATATTCGTAAAGCGCGCGGCCCTCGTGCTTGAGCGCGCTGTGCATCGGCGGTATCTGCTCGATGGCGCCGGTGAACTGCCGCGCCACCTCGGCCAGCCGCGCGGCCGCCAACTGCGCGGCATCAACCGGGCGTTCGCGCAGCACGGGGCCTTCGCGGTCGCCGCTGGCCGTGGTCTGGCCCAGACGCGCCACGGCCAAGTAGGATTTGTCGGCATCCAGGTGCAATTGGCTGAACTTGGTGGCCGCCCCCAGGCAGATGGGCAGCACGCCGGTGGCCAATGGGTCCAACGTGCCGGTGTGGCCCGCTTTCTCGGCGCGCAGCAGCCATTTGGCCTTCTGCAGGGCTTGATTGCTGGACAGGCCCAGCGGTTTGTCGAGCAGCAACACCCCATGCACCGGGCGCCGCTGCACCCGGTGACGAGGGGCGGCGGTCATGATGCGTCGTCGTCCTTGGCGCGGGAGGCCACCGCCCGAGCAATCAACGCATTCATGTCGGCCGCGCGCTCGGTGGTGCGGTCATACACGAAGTGCAGCGTGGGCACGGTGTGGATGTGCAGGCGCTTGAAGAGGCCGTTGCGCAGAAAACCCGCCGCCTGATTGAGCGCCTCGCCGGTGCTCTCGGCATCGCCCGTGAGAAGCGTGAAGAACACCTTGGCGTGCGCATAGTCCGGCGTCACCTCCACGCCGCTGATCGTGACCATGCCCACCCGCGGGTCCTTCAACTCGCGGGCGATCAGTTCCGACAGGTCGCGCTGGATCTGGTCGGCAACCTTCAGGCCGCGGTTGGGAGCTGAACTTCGCTTGGGCATGGATCAAACGGCGATCAGATGGTGCGCGCCACTTCCTTGATCTCGAAGAACTCCAACTGGTCACCCACGGCGATGTCGTTGTAGTTCTTGAGCTTGATACCGCATTCGAAGCCTTCCTTGACCTCGCGCACGTCGTCCTTCATGCGCTTGAGCGATTCGAGTTCGCCGGTGTAGATGACCACGTTGTCGCGCAGCAGGCGGAAGCGCGCATCGCGCCGCACCAGGCCCGAGGTGACCATGCAACCGGCGACGGTACCGATCTTGGAGGCGACGAACACGTTGCGGATTTCCGCCGTGCCCAGCACTTCTTCCTTCTGCTCCGGCGCCAGCATGCCGGACATGGCCGCCTTGAGGTCATCAACGGCGTCGTAGATGATGTTGTAGTAGCGCAGCTCGACGCCATTGCTCTCGGCCAGCTTGCGCGCGCCCGCGTCGGCGCGCACGTTGAAGCCGATGACCAGCGCCTTGGAGGCAATCGCGAGGTTGATGTCCGATTCGCTGATGCCGCCGACGGCCGCATAGACGAGCTGGACCTTGACCTCCTCGTTTGAGAGCTTGACGAGCGATTGCGAAAGCGCTTCCTGCGAGCCTTGCACGTCGGCCTTGACGATGATGGGCAGCGTCTTGACCTCGCCAGCCCCCATGTCGGCAAACATGTTCTCCAGCTTGGAGGCCTGCTGCTTGGCGAGCTTGGTGTTGCGGAACTTGCCCGCCCGGTACGTCGCGATCTCGCGCGCGCGGCGCTCGTCGGCCATCACCATGAATTCGTCGCCGGCCTGCGGCACCTCGGTCAGGCCCTGGATTTCCACCGGTATTGAAGGCCCTGCCTCCTTGGTGGCACGCCCGCTTTGATCCACCATGGCGCGCACGCGGCCGTAGGTCTGGCCAGCCAGCACCACGTCGCCGGTCTTGAGCGTGCCGGACTGCACGAGCACCGTCGCCACCGGGCCGCGGCCCTTGTCGAGCTGCGCCTCGATGACCAGGCCCTTGGCCATGGCGTCCACCGGCGCGGTCAGTTCCAGCACCTCGGCCTGCAGCAGCACCTGCTCCAGCAGATCGTCGATGCCCTGGCCGGTCTTGGCCGAGACCGCGACAAAGGGTGAGTCGCCACCGAATTCCTCGGGAACCACTTCCTCTGCCACCAGTTCGCTCTTGAGGCGCTCGGGGTTGGCCTCCGGCTTGTCGATCTTGTTCATCGCCACGACGATGGGCACCTTGGCCGCCTTGGCGTGCTTGATCGCCTCCTTGGTCTGTGGCATCACGCCGTCGTCGGCAGCCACCACCAGGATGACGATGTCGGTTGCCTGCGCACCGCGCGCGCGCATGGCCGTGAAGGCCTCGTGACCCGGGGTGTCGAGGAAGGTGATGGTGCCGCGCGGCGTATCGACATGGTAGGCGCCGATGTGCTGCGTGATACCACCGGCTTCCCCGGCCGCCACTTTGGCGCGACGGATGTAGTCCAGCAACGAGGTTTTGCCATGGTCCACGTGGCCCATGACGGTCACCACCGGTGCTCGCGGCATCGCCTGCGCCTGGTGGCCGGCGGATTCTTCCTCGGTGAACGCCTCCGGATCGTCAAGCGCGGCGACCACGGCCTTGTGGCCGAGCTCCTCGACGACGATCATCGCCGTGTCCTGATCAAGCGGCTGGTTGATGGTGACCATCTGGCCGAGCTTCATCAACTGCTTGATGACTTCGGAAGCCTTGATCGCCATCTTGTGCGCGAGTTCGGCAACGGTGATCGTCTCGGGCACATGCACCTCGATCACACGCGACTCGGCGGCCGGCGCCAGGCTTGCACTTGAGCGGTCGTCGCGATCGCCTCCACGGCCACCGCGACCTCGTGGGCCACCGCGCCAGTTCGAACGCCCCACCCCACCGGAGGCATCGCCGCGGGTCTTGATTTCCTTCTTCTTGGCGTTGTCGTCCGCCCAGCTCGACGAGAGCTTGCTGGACTTGACTTCCTTGCCGTCCTTGGTCGTCCCCGTCGTCGCGCCAGCGCCCGCCTTGGGAGCCGATCCCGGCGCGGCGGCCGGCTTGTGCAGCGTGCCTTTCTTGGCGGCCGCGGCCGCATCGCCGGGTTTGGCCACGGGCTTGGCCTCCTCGGGCTTCTTGGCCACGAGCACCTTCTTGGGCGCATTCATCATCGCGCGGATGGCCTCGGCCTCCGCCAATGCCTTGCGGCGGCGCTCTTCCAGATCGCGGGCGCGCTGGGCTTCTTCGTCGGCCTTGGCCTTGGAGGCCGCTGCCTTGGCGGCGGCTTCTTCATCAGCGCGAGCCTTCTCGGCCGCGCGGGCCGCCTCGGCTTGCTCGGCGGCAGCCTTGGCTTGTGCTTCCGCGGCAGCGGTTTCGGCGGCGCTGCGCGAAGCAGCCTCCGCGCGGGCGTCGGCTTCGCGGACAGCCGCGGCCCGCGCCTCGCGCTCGGCTGCCTTGGCACGCTCGGCCGCCTCGGCCTCGGCGCGCTCGCGGGCTTCCTCTTCCTCGCGCTGACGGCGTTTCTCGGCCAGCTCCTCTTCCTGGCGGCGAATCAGCTCCGCCTGACGGCGCGCATCTTCCTCGCGGCGCGCGAGCTCAGCCTGATCCACGGCCGGGGTCTCCGCCGCAGGAGCGGCCGCGCGCGGCGGCTCGGCGTTGTCGTCGCGCTGGATGAAGGTGCGTTTTTTGCGAACCTCCACCTGAATGGTGCGCGCACGGCCGGTGGCGTCCGCCTGCTTGATCTCGCTGGTGGACTTCTTCGTCAGCGTGATTTTCTTGCGCTCCCCGGTATCGGTCCCGTGGCTGGCCTTCAGGTGCGACAGCAGGCGCTGTTTGTCGGTCTCGGTCAGCGTATCGCTGGCCGAGGATTTGTTCATTCCCGCGGCACGCAGTTGGTCGAGCAGCGTGGCGGACGATTTCTTGAGTTCAGAAGCGAACTCGGCAACGGTGGTGACGGACATATGGGTATTCGATCCTTTCCATCACGCCGCGGCGGCTTCGCCGCCGGTGAACCAATGCTCGCGCGCCTTCATGATGAGCGCGGTGGCCTCATCGTTGCCCTGACCGGTGATTTCCACGAGTTCATCGGTGGCAAGGTCCGCCAAATCGTCGCGGGTGTGAACGCCCGCCTGCGCGAGCTTGGCGATGTTTTCAGCGGACAGCCCTTCAAGATCACGCAGGTTTTGCGAGACCTCCTCGACGTTCTCCTCGCGCGCGATCTCCATCGTCAGCAGCGCATCCTTGGCACGCGAACGCAACTCGGTGACCGTCTCTTCGTCCAAGCCTTCGATTTCCAGCATTTCCTGCAGGGGCACGTAAGCCACCTCTTCCAGGCTGGTGAAGCCTTCGTTGAACAAGATTTCCGCGATTTCTTGATCGACGTCGAGCTTTTCCATGAATAGGCTGTGGATGGTCTGGCTTTCCTGGGCCTGCTTTTGCGCGGATTCGGCGGCGTCCATGATGTTGATCTTCCAGCCCGTCAGGTCGGAGGCCAGACGAACGTTCTGTCCACCACGGCCAATGGCGATGGCAAGGTTCTCCTCGTCCACCACCACGTCCATCGCGTGCCGTTCTTCATCGACCACGATCGAGGAGACATTGGCCGGCGCCAGCGCGCCGATGACGAACTGCGCCGGGTCTTCGCTCCACAGCACGATGTCCACGCGCTCGCCGGCCAGCTCATTGGTCACGGCGGTCACGCGCGAGCCGCGCACGCCCACGCAGGTGCCGATGGGATCGACTCGCTTATCGTGCGACAGCACCGCGATCTTGGCCCGCGAGCCGGGGTCGCGCGCGCAGGATTTGATCTCCAGCAGGCCTTGTTCGATTTCCGGCACTTCCTGGCGGAACAGCTCGATCATGAAGGCTGGCGCCGAACGAGACAACAGAATGGGAGCGCCACGCAGCGTCAGATCGACCTCCATGATCATCGCGCGCACACGGTCGCCATTGCGCAGGTTCTCCTTGGGGATCATCTCGCCGCGCCGCAAGCGGCCCTCGACACGACCACTCTCCACGATGATGTCGCCCTTGTCCAGACGCTTGACGGTTCCGCTGAAAATCTTGTCGCCGCGGCTCATGAAATCGGCCAGCAACATCTCACGCTCGGCGTCGCGGATCTTCTGCAGGATCACCTGCTTGGCCGCCATGGCACCGATACGGCCAATGGGCACCGATTCGACCCCCTCCTCGATGTATTCGCCTTCTTCAATGTCAGGCACACGCTCGCGTGCATCCATGAGCAACTCTTCCGCATCGGGGTTTTGCAGCCCCGCTGAATCGGGCACCACCAGCCAGCGGCGAAACGTCTCGTAGACACCCGAGTCGCGGTCCACCGCCACGCGAATGTCTACCTCGCCCGAATACAGCTTCTTGGTCGCTTGCGCCAGCGCGGCTTCGACGGCACCGAATACCACGTCGCGCTCGACGTTCTTCTCACGCGAAATCGCGTCCACCAGCATCAACATCTCGCGGTTCATGTCACGCTTTCCTTCCTATTCCTCGGTCGGGCGCGCGCGCCCTTTGAAATCCACAATGGGCGCCAGCCGTGCCTCACGCAACTCGTCCAGCACAAAGCCAAGCACCTGCACGGGCATGGCCGCGCGCGCCTTGACGCTGGGGCGTTGGCCAGGCTTGGCGCCTTGCTTGGCCGGCGGCTCATCCTGCCAGCTCACCTGCCATCCGCCACCGTCGGCACGCGCGAGCAAGCCTCGAAATTTCTTGCGGTTGGCGGCAACCTGTCCAGCAGCAGCGGCGCCCATGGGCGCCTTCAGAACCAGATCAATCACATGGCCCGAGAAGCGCTCGAAGTCCGCTTCACCGCGCAATGGCCGGTCGATACCCGGCGAGGCCACTTCCAGCCGCCGGTAGTCCACGCCATCGACCTCCAACACGTACTGCAACTGGCGCGTCACGCGCTCGCAGTCTTCCACGGTGACAGCTAGCTCAGGCTGTCCTGCGACCCAGGGATGTTCAATCGTGACGCGCAGCAACCCGCCGACCGAGCGCTCGAGATCCACCAGCGCATACCCCAGCCCGGTCACCGTACCCTGAACTACGTCCTGCAATGCCACCTGCGCCCGCCACCCCGTGATTAAAAGAGCGCCGCCAAAGGCGCCCACCATTTGCGTTGACCAAAAAAAACGGGCGGTTGGTTCCGCCCGTGCTTTGAGGTGAAGCTCGGATTATAGCGCTATCTTTTCCAGATAACAGGGCCCATTCTGAGTTCTGGAAGGAATGCGGGCTCGTGCGCGCCAGAAAAGGTGAATAGTTCACCCTGTACTGGGCAATCATCGTGCAGCCTCCCGATCGTTCGATCTCTACACTTTTTGTAACAAGATCAGGAGGTCGCCCATGTTTGTCTCGCATCTCATCGCTTCTGCAGCGTTGCCACAGTTTGGATCTGCCCCCTCGTCTATTGTCGAAGCGCCTGCACCGCGTGAAGGCTCCCACTCCGTAGGCGCGAGGGCCTCCAGCGTGCTCTGGAGCGTTCTGGACGAGATTGACTACGGGCTGCTGGTTGTGTCACCGCATGGCCTGCTGCGCCATGCCAACCATCTGGCACGTCACGAGTTGGCACGGCAACGCTTCTTGCGGCTTGACGGCGACCGCGTGCAATCATGCAGCGAGGACACCGCTCCTCTGCTAGACCAAGGCGTGCGCATTGCGGCGCGCGGCCGTCGGCACATGCACACGCTCAAGTATGGTGACGACGGCCTTTCGATCGCTTTCGTTCCCCTCACTCACCCCTATGCCGATGCCCCGGGCGACGTGCTGTTGATGCTGTCGCGCATCCTTTGTACTCAAGGCCTGGCGCTGAGCTTCTTCTCCCGTGAACACAAGCTCACACCAGCCGAGGAAGATGTGCTGCGCGGCCTGTGCAAAGGCATGGACGTATCCGAAATTGCCCAAGCCCATGGCGTTGCGGAATCCACCATCCGTACGCAGGTACGCGCCCTGCGTGACAAAACCCGCCACCGCAGCATTCGCGCACTCGTACAGACGGTGTTTGCCTTGCCGCCGGTGGTACCAGCGCTGCGGCATATTCCGGTCATGGCTTGATCCAGATCACGAACCAGCGGAGAAATGCTCACAGTTTCAGGTAGGGGCTTTACACTCACCAGGCCGTTCCCTCGTCCGAGTTTATGGCCCCGCCACCGAATCCTGAGTCACCCACCGCCCCTTCCACGACGTCGCCACACATCGCGGCGCTGGTCGGGCGCGGTGTCAAGCGCCATTTCAAGCGCGGTGCAATCATCATTCAGGAGGGAGCCCAGGGCAACACGTTGTTCATCATCGTCTCCGGGCGGCTGCGCGCCTATTCGTCGGACCCAAATGGCAAGGAAATCACGCTCGGCGTCTACGGCACGGGCGACTATGTTGGTGAAATGTCACTTGATGGCGGACCCCGTTCTGCCAACGTGGAGACGCTTGAGCCCACGGTCTGCTCCGTCGTCACCCGCGATCAGCTTACGGCCTACATCACCGAGCAGCCGGCGTTTGCCATGGATTTGATCGCTCGCCTGATTCGCCGCGCGCGCCTGGCCACCGAAAGCGCCCGCAGCCTTGCACTGATCGACGTCTACGGGCGACTGACTCGGCTGTTGGACCAACTGGCGGACAAGCCGGGCCCCGATGGCACCCGGTCGATCCGCGAACGTGTCACCCACCGCCAACTGGCGGGCTATCTGGCCTGCTCGCGCGAAATGGTCAGCCGCTTGCTCAAGGATTTGGAGAAAGGCGGCTATGTGCGGGTGCACGACCGGTTCATCGTCATTGTCAGGCCCCTGCCCGAGCGCTGGTAGTCAACCAGGGCCCTGGCGGGGCCGTTGAGGCTCAGTTGAATCGCGGAGCGTGCCGCAAGCGCATACACTTGCCGATCATGAAATCTCCCCCTGCCGCCATCTCCGTACTGCGCCGCGTTTGCGCGGCGCTTGTCTTGGCAAGCGCCTGTGGCGCGGTCGGCGCCCAGTGGGTATGGCTCGATGGCGCAAACCGAAAAGTCTTCAGCGACACCCCCCCTCCGCCAACGATTCCACAAAAGAGCATCCTGCGGCAACCCGGGGTTCGCGACTCCGGTGCGACGCCTGCTGCCGCCCCGGTCGCACCAGCCGGCCCCGCCGGTGCCAAGGCAACCTCACCGCCGCAGAACGCCGAACTGGAAAAGCGCAAGAAGGAACTGGAAGCCAAGGAGGCCGACAAAAAGAAGGCCGACGACGAACGCGTTGCCAAAGGCAAGGCCGACACCTGCGAGCGCGCCAAGCGCAGCCTCGCCCAACTCGACTCCGGTGTTCGCATGCGCACCACCAATGCGCAAGGCGAATCGGTGTACATGGAAGAAAAAGACATCGCAGCCGAGCGCGCCCGCGTGCAGGCCGTTGTCAATGCGGACTGCACTCCCTGATTTCCGCGAGGCTGGGAGTCAATAGCCCGGCTTGGCTCCGGGTCTTCGCTTGCTGAACAAGCCTGCGCCGCGACTGCCTTGACGCGAAAAGCGCTCGCGCCGCGCGAGCTTGGGATCGACGCGCAGACCACGCGTCAACTCCACGCGGTCGCCATCACGCAATGGCGCATCCTCCGCGCAGGCGCGGCCCCACACACTGGCACGCAAACCCTCGCGATCGCCGAGCGCTTGGCCGAACGCCTGCGCGAGCGCGTCGCTCACACGGCTCCCTTCGGGCAGCGCCAAGACGCGCTCGCACCCCTGCCCGGGCAGGCTGGACCAGACGACGCTCACGTGGATCACGGCGCGCCGCCATACACAGCGCCCGCGCGCTTGACAAAGGCGTCCACCAGGCTGGCGGCGATCTTGTCGAACACCGGGCCAACAACGGCCGCCAGCGGAGCGCTGTCAAACCCATAGCACATGGTCAGGCTCACGCGACAGGCGCGCTCGCCCGCCTGGCCAATGGGCGTGAATTGCCAGAACCCGTCGAGCTGCGAAAACGGTCCCTGAACCAATTCCAAATGCACGCTGCGCCCGGGCACATGCGTATTGCGCGTGCTGAACGTCTGACGCAGCCCGGCAATCGCCAGCCCGATCTCCGCCGTCATGCCCAACTCGTCCGCATCCAGCACGCGGGTGCTGTCGCACCAGGGCAGAAATTGCGGATAGCGCTCCACATCGACGACGAGGCGGTACATCTCGTCAGCGCTGTACCAGATGAGAACGGATTTTTCGACCGTTTTCATAAAATCCCGTGATGATGACAAAACCAGCGGGCAAAAATGCCGCAGCGAGCCGCATCGCCGACAACAAGAAGGCCGCGTTCAACTATTTTTTCGAAGAGCGACATGAAGCCGGAATGGTACTGGAGGGCTGGGAGGTCAAGGCCGCGCGCGAAGGCAAGGTGCAATTGACCGACGGCTACGTCGTGATCCGCAACGGCGAGCTCTTCCTCATCGGCTGCCAGATCAACCCGCTGCGCAGCACCTCCACCCACGTCCGCGCCGACAGTGCGCGCACCAAGAAGCTTCTGATGAAGAAGGACGACATCCGTCGCCTCATTGGCAAAGTGGAACAGAAGGGCTACACGCTGGTACCGATCAACCTGCACTGGAAAAATGGGCGCATCAAATGCGAGATCGCGCTCGCCAAGGGCAAGGCCGAGCACGACAAACGCGACACCATCAAGGAGCGCGAAGGCAAGCGCGAAGTGGAGCGGGCGCTGAAGTCCCGCAACCGGTAACGCCATGAATCGTTCGCTGTACAGACTGTTCAATCTGCGTCGGGACCAGGACGATCCCGACTCCATCGATGCCGACATCCGCGCAGGCGCGGAGCCGGTGGGCAGCAATCTGTGGGTGCTGTTCTTTGCCATCCTGATCGCCTCGGTCGGCCTCAACGTCAATTCGACGGCGGTGATCATCGGCGCCATGCTGGTGTCGCCGCTGATGGGGCCGTTGGTGGCCATCGGCTACGGCGCCGCGGTGCAGGACCTGCCGCTCATCCGCAGCGGCGCAAAGGCACTGCTGATTTTCGTCGTGCTAAGCCTGCTGACATCCACGCTGTACTTCACCCTCAGTCCGTTGGACCAGCCAGGCTCCGAACTGATGGCGCGCACCACGCCCACGTTGTGGGACGTGTTGATTGCGATCTTTGGCGGCGGTGCCGGCATGGTGGCGGCCACGCGCAAGGAAGGCTCCAACGTGGTGCCCGGCGTTGCCATTGCCACCGCGCTGATGCCACCGCTGTGCACGGTCAGCTTCGGCTTGGCGCATGCCCGCTGGAACATGGTGTTCGGCGCGGCCTATCTGTTCGTCATCAACGGCGTGTTCATCGCGGCATCGACTCTCGTGGTGGCCAAGCTGGTGCGCCTTCCCCAGCGCGGCAGCGTCGATCCGACCAAGCTGCGGCGCAACCGCATCCTCCTGGCCTTCGGCATCACGCTGGTCGTCGTACCCTCCATTGTCCTGGGCTACCGCTTCGTCCAACTCGAGATTTTCAATCGCCAAGCCCAGCGGGTGGCCGAGCAATTGCAGAGCCAGCAGAATCTCAACGTGGTCAGCTACCAGGCGGACGCGTCTGCGCGCACCTTGCGGCTCACGCTGCTCGGTGGCCACGATGAGAAAAAGGTACAGGCGCTGGCTGACGCCATGATGCGAGAGGCCGGGCTGTCAGACGCCAAGGTGCAACTGCGCCTCGCCGGTGACGCGCCATTGAACGTCACGGAGCTGCGTCGCCAGCTCCAGTCCGATGTGAACAACAGCGGCCTGGTCAACCAGTTGCGGGTAACCGAGGCACGGCTGAACTCGCTGCAGCAGGAGCTTGAACAGTTCAAGGCCGCGCAGGTGGCCTCGGCAGCGGCGACCAAGCCTGACTCCGCGGAACTGCTCGAGGAAGTGCATGCCCAGTATCCGCAGGTGCGCTCACTGACACTGGCACATGGCCTGCATGCCACGGCGACCGGGCGTGACGCCGGACAGGCCACGCTGGTTCTGGTACAGCGCACCCGCCCCCTGAACCGCTCACAACACACCACGCTGCTGCGCTGGCTAAGGGTTCGCCTGAATCAGCCAGCCCTCCAATTGCTCGAACAGCCGGCATGAGGCGAGACTGAAAAAGCCGCCCCGGCGCGCGGCACAGCCATCCCGGCGCCGCATCACCGGTCGCCTGGTTCGCCTCGGCCACCTGCCGAGCCGTCCGCAAACGTTGGCGAAGGGCCACTTCCTGCAGATCGAGTTCACCCCCCAGCCGGCGCAACGATTCGTCGTTGATGCGGTTGGCCCGGCGCTCGCCGTACAGCGCGTTGCGCTCGGCACGCAGCACGTTCAGCCGTATCTCCATCTCGGCCACCAGGTTCAGATGACGCTCCGCCAGCGCCCGCGGAGACTCTGCCTGAACCTCGGGCTCTTCGCTCGACTGCGCCGGGCCTTCCAGCAACTGCAGCCGTTTGCGGTAGTCCTCGGCGATGCGCCCGGCCGCATCCTGCACGCGCAGCAGGCGAGCCGTCTCGGTTGCCGGAACCTCACCCGGAGCCTGGGCCAGCTCGGCCAGCGCGGCGCGGCACTCAACGATCCGGGCCTGGCGCTCCTCCCGGGCCAGCGGGTCCTCTGCCGGCTGAGGCAGACCACGCAAGACGATGGGCAGGGAAACGCTGCCGATCGCCAACGTGTACAAGATGCAGCAGGTCGCCAGGAAGATCAATGTCTGGCGCTGCGGAAACAGCGAGCCATCGTTGAGCAGCAAGGGCACCGACAGCGCACCGGCCAGCGTGATGGCGCCGCGGATACCTGCCAGGGTAGCCGCCAGGGTCTCCCGCATCGAGGTTGGCGGGCTGCTCTGGCCTCGCACGTGGGCGCGCCAGATCTGGCCGTGCACGCCCACCCGCAGCCAGATCCAGCGCAGGGCCAGCAGTGCCAGCGTGATCACCAACGCCTGCGCCAGCGGCCGCCACCAATCGCTGCCGGCCGCGATCAGCGGTTCGCCAACGATCTGCGGCAACTGCAGGCCCAACAGCAGGAAAATCGTTCCGTTGAAGACCGTTTCGACCAACGCCCACAGACGCTGCGTGCTGATGCGCTCGGCGACAAAATCCTGCCGCTGCAGGTCCGTGACGTTGACCGTGATGCCAGCCGCGACCGCGGCCAGAATGCCCGACGTGCCCATCCACTCGCCAACCATGTAGGTCGCGAACGGCAGCAAAATGAGCAGCAAGGCCATCTGCATCGACACCACGTCGCCCAGGCGGCGCGTCATGGCATCGCGCAACCAGGCGAACCCCCAGCCCATCGCCGCGCCCAGCGCGCCTCCGCCCAGAGCCGCCCACAGAAATTCGCGGGTCGCCGCGGACCACGAGAACGCACCGGTCACGGTGGCGGCAACGGCAAACTTCAAGGCGACCAGCCCCGAGGCGTCGTTGAGCATGGACTCGCCATCAAGCACATGACCGGTTCGCGCCGGCATGCCCAGTCCGCGCGTGATGGCGCTCACCGCCACCGCGTCGGTGGGGGCGAGCACGGCGGCGAGCGCGAAGGCCACGCTCAGCGGCATCTCGGGCAGCATCCAGTGAACCAGGTAGCCCACGCCCACCACGG
>DAIOSZ010000090.1:12260-14072 GCA_036752305.1 Burkholderiaceae bacterium | reverse complement strand
CCCATCATCACCTTCGTCAACAAGATGGACCGCGAGGTGCGCGACCCGCTGGACATCCTCGACGAGGTGGAACGCGAACTGGGCATGCCCTGCGTCCCCATGACCTGGCCCGTCGGCCAGGGCAAGAATTTCGGCGGCATCATCAACCTGCGCACGCAGGCCATGACGGTTTTCGAGTCCGGCAGCGAACGCCGTCCGCAGGATTTCGAGACCCTGCCGGTGAGCGACACCGTCGCGTTGCAGGCCCGCTTCGGCCACGAATGGGATTCCGCCATGGAGAGCATGGAGCTGGCCACCGGAGCCTCGCCCGCCTGGGACCACGCGGCCTTCCTGGCGGGCAAGCAGACGCCGGTCTTCTTCGGCTCCGGTGTGAACAACTTTGGCGTGATGGAAGTGCTGGATGCGCTGGTCGATCTGGCGCCGCCGCCCCGGCCTCGGGTGTCGCGGCTGGACGGAGCGGAGAAGACGGTGCAGCCCGAGGACGAGGGCTTTGCCGGCGTGGTCTTCAAGGTGCAGGCCAACATGGATGCCAACCACCGTGACCGCATCGCCTTCGTGCGCATGGCCTCGGGCAAATACGAACCGGGCATGAAGCTGAAGGTGCAGCGCACCGCCAAGGAGCTGCGGCCCACCAGCGTCGTCACCTTTCTGTCGCAGCGTCGGGAGGCGGTCGATGAGGCCTACGCCGGCGACATCATCGGCTTCACCACGCATGGCGGCGTGCAGCTGGGCGACACCATCACCGGCGGCGCGCCGCTGCAATTCACGGGCTTGCCGTTCTTCGCGCCCGAATTGTTCATGACCGTGGTGCTGAAGAACCCCTTGCGCACCAAGCAATTGCAGCAGGGCCTGGCGCAACTCGGCGAGGAGGGCGCCATCCAGGTCTTCAAGCCCGAGATGGGGGGCGCCATGCTGCTCGGCGCCGTGGGGCAGCTCCAGTTCGAAGTGGTGCAGCATCGCCTGAAGGCTGAGTACGACTGCGACGTTCGGCTGGAAGGATGTCCCTACACTGGCGCGCGCTGGATCACGGCCGACACGCCGCAGGAACTGAAGGACTTCGTCAACGCCTACCCCCAGCGCATGGCGCGCGACGCCGCCGACACGCTGGCCTATCTGTGCACCAGCCCCTACGACGTGCGGCTGGCGCAGGAACGCTTTCCCAAAATCCACTTCCACCCGCTGCGCGAGCACGCCGGCCTGGCGCTGGGCTCGGCGGGGTAACGAGCATGGCCCGCGAGCCGCGCCTGCTGCCGCTGGCCGACTGGCCGCTGGCCGAGCGCCGTCGCATCACCGGCGTGTTCACCGACATCGACGACACGCTCACCGAGCAGGGCGCCATCGCGCCCGAGCCGCTTGCCGCGCTTCAATCGCTGCGCCAATCCGCTATTCATGTGATAGCTGTTACTGGTCGTCCAGTGGGCTGGAGCGAGCCTTTTGCCTGGGGAAATTCGGCCCTGAAACTCGCTCCCTGGCCCGTGGACGCCATCGTGGCCGAAAACGGGGCCGTTGCGCTGCTTCCGGAGCACCATTTTGATAGGAAAAACGGCCACAACCCTATTAAAAATATCCACGGCCAGCTATCAAAATTGTATCAGTCGTCAACTGCCGAACGCCGTGCCAACCATGCGCGCCTGCAAGCGGTGCTCGCTCGCGTGGAGGCCCAGATTCCTGGCGCCCGCCGCGCCACCGACAGCGCGGGGCGCGAGACCGACATCGCCATCGACCACAGCGAATTCACGCAGCTGCCGCCCCAAGCCATCGATGCCGTGGTGGCGCTGATGCAGGCCGAGGGGCTGCGTGCCACTGTCAGCA
>DAIOSZ010000090.1:0-12250 GCA_036752305.1 Burkholderiaceae bacterium | reverse complement strand
AACGGCTGGATCGGCGATCACGACAAGCTCCAGGGCGCGCGCTGGATCGTTCAGGCGCTGTACGGACGCGAACTCGCGGACGAGATGGACCGTTGGGCGTTCATCGGCGATTCGACCAACGATCAGCGCATGTTTGCCGCGTTTCCCGCCAGCGTGGGCGTGGCAAACGTCAGCCGATTCGTGCCGCAACTCGATCCGCCGCCGCGCTATTTATGCGCGCAGGCGCGCGGCCGTGGGTTTGCCGAATTCGCCGGGGCCTTGCTCGCCGCGCGACAATAGCGCCAGCATGCGGCTACCCAGGCCTTCGGCGCCCGCTCCCCGTTCATCGACCGCTCCGTCGCGGCGTGCCTGGCTGCTCTGGCTGGGCCTGGGAGGACCGGCGCTCGCGCAGCAGGCGCCGCCCGTGGGCCGGCAGCCGCAGCCGCCGGGGCCAGCGCGCCCAGGCGCGGCGCCCGCTCCCGCGCCGCGCGCCGGCAGCGTTGAAAAACTCAGCGGCCAGGTGCAGCTGGTGCGCGGCCAGCAACGCGCACCGCTGCGCCAGGGGGGGCAAGTGGTCGAAGGTGACCGGATCGTGACCGGAGCCAAGAGCGAATGTGTGATCCGCATGACCGACGCGAGCGTGATCTCGATCCGCCCCCACACCGATTGCCTGATCGACGAATACCAGTTCACCACCACCGACAGCCCCGAGGCCGATGAGGACGCGCTGGTCGTCAAGCTCACCAAGGGCGCGTTGCGGTTGGTCACCGGCGCGATAGCCAAGCTCAACCCGATCGACGTGCGCATCGTCACGCCCACCGCCACCATCGGCGTGCGCGGCACCGACTTCGAGACGTTGATTCTGGAGGACGGCCAGGCCCTGGAGCTCGACACGGTGGCGGAACCCGACCCCGACGCGCCGCCGCCGCCCGAGGCCGACGTGGAGCGCACACCCGGCACCTACACCACGGTGTTCGAGGGCGAGACCGTGATGGCTTTCGACGGGCGGGCCTTCGGCATAGCGGCGGGCCAATCGGGTTTCTCACCTTTTGACATGCAGTTGCGCGACGCGCGCTTCGGTCTGATCCAGGCGGTGCCGCGCGGCCTGTTCCGTCCGCGCGTGCTCGACCGCGGGTTGCGCGGCATCCAGCAAAACGCGCTGGGCAACTTGCAGCGCGACTTCGCCTCGCGCTTCAACCGCGCCGCGCCCGCGCGCAATCTGCAGCGCATCATGCCCGGCTTCAATCCCTTGGCGCCGGGCAGCAGCGGCCCCAATCCCTTCGTGCCCGGCGTGCAGGACAACCCGTTCGTCAATCCGGGCGGCGCGGTGCCTGGCGGCGGCGCCCTGCCCGGCCTGCCGGGCGGCCTGGGCAACATCATCCGCGGGCGCTGAGCGCGGCGCGGGCGGCGCCCGTGTCGGCTATGGCGACGACTGTCGCGCCAGGATCGGGGCCAGTGCCTGTCCGGTTGGCGTCGCCAGGCGAGCCACCGCCTCGGGCGCGCCCTGGGCGACCAGGGCGCCGCCGGCCTTGCCGCCCTCGAGTCCGAGGTCGACGATCCAGTCGGCTTCGGCAATCACGTCCAGGTCGTGTTCGATGACGACCACGCTGTGCCCGCCGTCCACCAGTCGGTGCAGCACGCGGATCAGCTTCTCCACGTCGGCCATGTGCAGGCCCACGGTCGGTTCGTCCAGCACGTAGAGCGTGTGCGGCGCCTTCTGACCGCGGCGGCCGACGTCATCGCGCACCTTGGACAGTTCGGTCACCAGCTTGATGCGCTGCGCCTCGCCGCCCGACAGCGTGGGCGAGGGCTGGCCCAGCGTCAGATAGCCCAGCCCCACGTCCTGCAGCAGTTTGAGGGGATGCGCGATGGCTGGCATCGACGCGAAGAATGCGACCGCCTCGTCCACTTCCATGCGCAGCACGTCGCCGATGCTCCTGCCGCGCCAGGTCACCGCCAGGGTTTCCGGGTTGAAGCGCGCGCCTTGGCAGCGCTCGCACAGCACCTTGACGTCGGGCAGGAAACTCATCTCCACGGTGCGCCAGCCCTGGCCTTCGCAGTGATCGCAACGCCCGCCGCTGGCGGCCGCATTGAAAGAAAAGCGACCCGGGCCGAAACCGCGCGCCTGAGCCTCCAGCGTCTGCGCGAACAGCTTGCGGATGTCGTCCCAGAACCCCACGTAGGTCGCCGGGCAGGAGCGCGGCGTCTTGCCGATGGGCGTCTGATCGACCTCCAGAACGCGGTCGATGCCCTCGAATCCCTCAATGGCCGAGCAGCCCGTCATCGCCGGGCGCTGCCCCTCGGCCAGCGCCTCGCGTCCGACCTTGGTGGCCTTGAGGTTGACGAGTTTTTGCACGTTCGCCAGCAGCACGTCGCGCGCCAGCGTGGACTTGCCCGACCCGCTGACGCCCGTGACGGCCACCAGGCGGCCGAGGGGAATCTCGACCTCAAGATTGCGCAGGTTGTGCAGGCAGGCGTCGTGCACCATCAGGCGCGCCGCCGGTTCTTCGGCGCGGCGGGGCTGCAAGGGGTGGTGCATTGCCTCGCGCAGATAGCGGCCGGTGAGCGAATCGACCGAGGCCGACAGCGCCTCGACGCTGCCCTCGGCCACCACGCGGCCACCGCGCAGGCCCGCGCCGGGGCCGATGTCGATCACGTGGTCAGCCTGGCGAATCGTGTCCTCGTCGTGCTCCACCACCACCAGCGTATTGCCTTGGTCGCCCAGCTTGCGCAAGGCGCCCAGCAGGATGCGGTTGTCGCGCGCATGCAGGCCGATAGTCGGCTCGTCGAGCACGTAGCACACGCCCTGCAGATGGCTGCCCAGCTGCGCCGCCAAGCGGATGCGTTGCGCCTCGCCTCCCGACAGCGTGGGCGCTCCCCGATCCAACGTGAGATAGCCCAGGCCGACCTCCTCCAGAAACGACAGACGGGAAGCGATTTCGGGCAGCAGGTCGCGGGCGATCTCGGCCTCGCGGCCGCGCAGGCTCAGCCGCTCGAACCAGGCGCGCAATTCGCTCACCGAAAGCCGAGCCAGTTCGGCGATGCCCAGGCCCGCGAAGCGCACCGCGCGCGCCACCGGGTTCAGGCGCGTGCCCTCGCAACTGGGGCAGACCGAGCCTTCGTCCACGCCTTCCACCTCGGGTTCAGCAAAGCTTTGCTCGCGCCCGCGGTCGTCGCCCGCGAGCTGTGAGTCGTCCAGTGCCTTGCGTTGGTCGGCCGTCAACACCACCCCGGTTCCCACGCACGATGGGCACCAGCCGTGCTTGCTGTTGTAGGAGAACAGGCGCGGATCCAGCTCCGCGTAGCTCGTCGCGCACACCGGGCACGCGCGTCGCGCGGAATGCGTCTCGACCTGGCCGATGCCCTGCGTGGAGCGGCCTTCGCGCAGCGCCTCGGCCAGGCCATCCAGTCCGTGCATCACCTGCACCACGCCGTCGCCGAGTTCCAGCGCGCGGGCCAGCTGCGTGCGCAGCTCGGCCTCGCCCTCGGGCGAGACGTTCAGGCTTGCCACCGGCAGCTCAATGTGGTGCTCCTTGAAGCGCGCCAGCGCTGGAAACGGCTTGACCGGAACGAAGGCGCCGTCCACGCGCAGATGCGTGTGCCCGCGCTGCGCCGCCCAGCCGGCAAGCTCGGTGTAGATGCCCTTGCGGCCCACCACCAGCGGCGCCAGCAGTCCGATGGTCTGCCCGGAAAAGCGCGTGATCAACTGCGCCGCCACGCGCTCGGGCGTCTGCGGCTCGACCGCCGCGCCATCGTGAACGCAATGCTGCGTGCCGAGCTTGACATACAGCAGGCGCAGAAAATGCCAGACCTCGGTGCTGGTTCCCACGGTGGACTTGCGCCCCCCGCGCGACAGGCGCTGCTCGATGGCCACGGTCGGCGGAATGCCCAGCACGGCGTCTACCTCGGGCCGGCCGGCGGGTTGCACGATGCTGCGCGCGTAGGCGTTCAGGCTCTCCAGGTAGCGCCGCTGGCCCTCGTTGAACAGGATGTCGAAGGCGAGTGTCGATTTCCCGGAACCGCTCACGCCCGTGATCACGCTGAAGCGGCCACGCGGAATGTCCACCGACAGGTTCTTCAGGTTGTGTTCGCGCGCATTGACGATGGCGATGCGCTCCTCGTCGCCGGGCACTTGGGCTCGGTAGGGCATGGGGCGCTCGCGCACCTGCGCCGGCGCGCCCAGCGCCGCGTCGTACTCGCGCAGGGCCTGCGCGGTGTGTGTGTGGGCGTGCGCGCGCACGTCCTCCGGCGTTCCCGTGGCGACGATCTGGCCGCCCTCGGCGCCGCCGTCCGGGCCGAGATCGATCAGCCAGTCGCTGGCCCGGATCACGTCCAGGTTGTGCTCAATGACCAGCAGCGAATGCCCGGCGTCGATCAGCTTGCGCAGCGCGCGCAGCAGCTTGGCGATGTCGTCGAAATGCAGGCCGGTGGTCGGCTCGTCGAACATGAACAGCGTGCCCTTGCGCGCCGCTGGCTGACGCCCGCCGCCGCTGCGTGCCGCCTCCGCCAGATGGCCGGCCAGCTTCAGGCGCTGCGCCTCACCGCCCGACAGCGTGGGCACGCTCTGGCCCAGGCGCAGATAGTCCAGCCCCACGTCGGCGATGGGCTGCAGGGCGCGGATCACCTCTCGGTCGTCGGCGAACAACTGCGTCGCTTCGTGCACCGTCAGTTCCAGCACGTCGGCGACCGACAGCGCCCGGGCGCCGCGCTCGATGCTGACCTGCAGCACCTCGGGGCGGTAGCGGCGACCGTCGCAATCGGGGCAGCGCAGGTACACGTCCGACAGGAACTGCATCTCAACATGCTCAAACCCCGATCCGCCACAGGTCGGGCAGCGCCCATCGCCGCTGTTGAAGCTGAACTTGGTGGCGGTATAGCCGCGCTGGCGCGCCAGCGGCGCCGCGGCAAACAGGTCGCGCACGGCGTCCCAGGCGCCCACGTAGCTCACGGGGTTGGAGCGCGCGGTCTTGCCGATGGGCGATTGATCGACGAACACCACACCGGCCAGATGATCGGCGCCGAGCAGGCGTTCATGCGCGCCCGGCGCCTCGGTTGCCTTGCCGAAATGGCGCAGCAGCGCGGGGGCCAGAATGTCCTGCACGAGCGTGGATTTGCCCGATCCGCTGACGCCCGTGACGCAGACCAGTCGGCCCAGCGGGATGTCCACGTTCAGGTCGCGCAGGTTGTGCTCGCGCGCGCCTTCCAGCACCAGGCGGGGCGTGGACTCGCTCACCATGCGCTTGAAGCCGAAACCCACGTGACGCCGCGCGCCCAGGTAATCGCCGGTGAGCGTGGCGGCGCCGCGCAACTCGTCAAGCGTGCCGTCGAACACGATCGAGCCGCCACGCTCGCCCGGGCCCGGCCCCATGTCGATGATGCGGTCGGCCGCCAGCATCACCGCCGGATCATGCTCGACCACCACCAGCGTGTTGCTCGCGTCGCGCAGGCGCAGCATCGCGCGGTTGATGCGCTCCATGTCTCGTGGGTGCAGGCCGATGCTGGGTTCGTCGAGCACGAACAGCGTGTTCACCAGCGAAGTACCCAGCGCCGTGGTCAGGTTGATGCGCTGCACCTCGCCGCCCGAGAGCGTGCGGCTTTGGCGGTCCAGCGTCAGATAGCCGATGCCCACGTCGCACAGGTAGCGCAGGCGGGCGCGGGTCTCGCCGTACAGAAGCGCCAGGGCCTTGGGCGGCGGGTCCTGCGTCACGCGCTCGAAGAACGCGCGAACCCGCTCCAGGGGCAGCAGCATCAAATCGTGTACCGACAGGCCTGGCAGCGCCTCCAGTTGCGCGCGGGTCCAGGCCACGCCGCGCGGCATGAAGCGCTCGCCGGGAGGCTGCACCGCGTCGGCGTCTTCCTTCGACCCGAGTCGCCACAGCAGGCTTTCCGTCTTCAGCCGCGCGCCGCCGCAGGCGGGACAGGGCGTATAGCTTCGGTACTTGGACAAGAGCACGCGGATGTGCATCTTGTAGGCCTTGCTTTCCAGGTACTCGAAGAAGCGCTTGACGCCGTACCACTCGCGGTTCCAGTGCCCGTTCCAGTGGGGCGAGCCGCCGATCACCCAGGCTTGCTGCTCGGGCGTCAGGCGCGCCCAGGGCGTGTCACGCGGAATGCCGGCGGCCTCGGCGTGGCGCATCAGATCCTGCTGGCACTCTTTCCATGCCGGCGTCTGCATCGGCTTGATGGCCCCGCCGCGCAGCGTGAGCTTGTCGTCGGGGATCACCAGGCCATAGTCCACGCCGATCACGCGGCCAAAGCCCCGGCAGGTGTCGCAGGCGCCCAGCGCCGAGTTGAACGAGAACATCGAGGCAATCGGCTCGGCATAGCGCCGGTCGCTCTCGGGGCAATGCAGGCCAGTGGAGAACTTCCAGGTCAGGTCGTCAGCGTCACCGCCGTTTTGCGCATGGACCGTGATCTGCCCGCCGCCCCGGTGCAGGGCGGCTTCCAGCGCTTCCATCAACCGCGCGCGTTCGACCGAGGCGAGCCGGAAGCGGTCCGCGACCACGTCGAGCACGGTGCGCGGACCCGTGGGCGTGGCGCGTTCGCGCCGCGCCTGTACACGGGTATAGCCGCTGGCCGACAGCCATTGCTCCATCTGCTCCGTCGTCACGCTGCCAGGCAGTTCCACCGCAAAGGTGATCACCACCCGCCAATCGCCTCCGGCACCCCGGCGCAGCAATTCGTCGGCGATCGAATCCGCCGTGTCGTGGCGGACTTCGATGGCGGTGTCCGCGTCGAACAACCGCGCCGCGCGTGCGTACAGCAGCTTGAGGTGATCGTTCAGCTCCGTCATGGTGCCGACGGTGGAGCGCGATGAGCGAACAGGATTGGTCTGATCGATGGCGATCGCTGGCGGCACGCCTTCCACCCGGTCAACCGCCGGCTTGTCCATGCGGTCGAGAAACTGGCGCGCATAGGCCGAGAACGTCTCGACGTAGCGGCGCTGCCCTTCGGCGAACAGCGTGTCGAACACCAGGCTGGATTTGCCCGATCCGCTCGGCCCGGTGACCACGGTCAGTTCGCCGGCGCGGATGTCGAGGTCAAGGTTCTTGAGGTTGTGCTGCCGCGCGCCGCGCACGCGGATGAGGCCGTCGGCCATGGGAGGGTCCTGCTGCGTAAGGGGCCAACATCGTAGAGCACCCCGACAAAGCCCCTCGCGGAGCCCGCGGGCAAAAAAAAGCGCCCACGAGGGGCGCGGTCAAACACGGAGAGAAAAAGGGCGCGCGGCTTATTTCTTCTCGGCGCTGACGGGGGCTTGCGCGGCAGCGGCGGCGGCCGTGGCGGCTGCTGCAGCGGCGGCGGCAGCGGAATCAGCCGGCGCGGCGGGTGCTGTCGCGGCAGGAGCGGGACTGCCTGCAGGTGCCGGGGCGGCTGCGTCGGCCGCCGGTGCGGGGGCCGGCGCGGGCGCTGCGGCCGCCGGTGCCGGCTCGGGCTTCGCCTCGGGGGCGTGCACCGCATCGGCACCGTGCTTCTCACCGCTCATGTCGAGGTTGTCGCCCCCCTTCATGATGACGAACAGCGCCAACACGGCAAAGGCGATGAAACCCACGATGATTTTCCACATACTCAAACTCCTTAAGAAGTCAAACAAAAATCGGACACTCGCAAAAGAACCCTCCCAGGCCCCGCATCCCTCATGGAAACCAGGTGGGAAGGTGCTTCAACCAGTGGCCGCGAGGCGTGGCCTCGCGGCGTGGTGCTCGGACTCAGTCGTTGGCGAAGATGTCAACGTCCTTGGTTTCACGGACGAACAGTGAGCCGATCACGAAGGTCATCAGCGCGATGATGATCGGATACCACAAGCCGTTGTACATGTTACCGGTCTGCGCGACGATGGCGAATGCCGTCGTGGGCAGCAGGCCACCGAACCAGCCGTTGCCGATGTGGTAGGGCAGCGACATCGAGGTGTAGCGGATGCGGGTGGGGAACATTTCCACCAGCATGGCGGCGATCGGGCCGTACACCATGGTCACCAGAATCATCAGGTACACCAGGATCACGACGATCATCACCTTGTCCAGCTTGGCCGGATCGGCCTTGGCCGGGTAGCCGGCGGCCTTCAGCGCGTCGGCAACACCCTTCTTGAACTCGCCGTCCTTCTTCTTGGCGTCCTCGGCCGACAGACCCTTGGCGTCGTAGCTCTCGATCGAGGCGCTGCCGATCTGGATCTTCGCCGGGCCGCTGCCCACCGCGTTCTCATAGCTCACCGAGGCGCCGGCCAGAACCTGTTTGGCGATGTCGCAGGAGCTGGTGAACTTGGCCGTGCCCGTGGGGTTGAACTGGAACGAGCATTCCTTCGGATCGGCGGTCACCACCACCTTGTTCTTCTGCTGCGCAGCGTACAGGTCCGGGTTGGCAGCCTTGGTCAGCGCCTCGAACACCGGGAAGTAGGTCACCGCGCCCAGCAGGCAGCCGAGCATGATGATCCACTTGCGGCCAATCTTGTCGGACATCGAACCGAACACGATGAAGAACGGCGTGCCGATCAAGAGCGCAACGGCAATCAGGATGTTGGCGGTGGCGCCATCGACCTTGAGGGCTTGCGTCAGGAAGAACAGCGCGTAGAACTGGCCCGTGTACCACACCACGGCCTGGCCGGCGGTCAGGCCCAGCAGCGCCAGGATCACGACCTTGAGGTTCTTCCACTGACCAAAGGCTTCGGAAATCGGCGCCTTGGAGGTCTTGCCCTCGGCCTTCATTTTCTGGAAGGCGGGCGACTCGTTCATCGACAAGCGGATCCACACCGAGATCGCCAACAGGAGGATCGACACCAGGAACGGCACGCGCCAGCCCCAGTCGGCAAACGCGGCCTCGCCCAGCGCGGTTCGCGTGCCCAGAATCACCATCAGCGACAGGAACAGGCCCAGCGTCGCCGTGGTCTGGATCCACGAGGTGTACGCGCCGCGCTTGCCCTGCGGCGAGTGCTCGGCCACGTAGGTGGCCGCGCCGCCGTACTCACCACCGAGCGCCAGGCCTTGCAGCAGGCGCAGGCAGATCAGGATGACCGGAGCGGCGACGCCGATCGATGCATAGGAGGGCAGCATGCCGACGATGAAGGTCGACAGGCCCATGATCAGGATCGTCACCAGGAAGGTGTACTTGCGTCCGATCATGTCGCCCAGGCGGCCAAACACCAGCGCGCCGAAAGGACGCACGATGAAGCCCGCCGCGAAGGCCAGCAGCGCGAAGATGAACGCCGATCCCGCGTCCAGGCCCGAGAAGAACTGCTTGGCGATGATCGCCGCGAGCGAGCCGTACAGATAAAAGTCATACCACTCGAAAACGGTGCCGAGCGAAGAGGCAAAAATCACCTTCTTCTCTTCAGCCGTCATCGGACGAGCTGCGGTTGTTGCCATGGGAGAGGTCTCCTAAAAATACAAAGAAACGGACGTCCAGCGAACGCCTGGGCCGACTATCGGCAGACCTACTGACCTCGTTCTGACGGTTTTCTTACCCAGTCTTACGCGTGGATATACGCAGGCTTACAAACCCCGGGCGAACCCGGCCCCCGCATTTTTTAATGCGAAATTTCGGGCTTTGTGACTTATTACCTTCCGCTGGCCTGACAAGGCTGCTTCCCTAGGGATTTCCCGTATGGCGCCACAGTTGGCGCTAGCGCCGTACCCCTACGGCAACGCGCGAAGGCGCGTCCCAATGCGCCGCCAGCCAGGCGTCGCCCTGCAGATGCGCGCGCAGCATGGGCAGCGCGTCCAGACCCCAGAACACGCGCCCGTCCACCACGAAGCTCGGCACGCCAAACACGCCCCGCGCCAAGGCCTGTTCCGTGTGCTCGCGCAGCCGCGTCTTGACGGCTTCGCTGCCCGGCTCCAGCCGGGGTGCCAGCCGCTCGGTCAACGCGGTCAGCACCGCCGCGTCCGCGGCGTCTCGACCGCCGCGCCACAGCGCGTGGAACACCGTCTCGCACACGTAGCGGTTGGGCTGGCCGTCCTCGCTGCAGGCCAGTGCCAGGCGAAGATAAGGCAAGGGATTGAACGGGTGGCTGGCCGGCATCTGCATCGGCACGCCGCGCTCATGCGCCAGCCACAGCACCTGCCGGTAGGTCCAGTCGCGCTTGGCGGCGATTTCGGCCGGCCCCAGCTGCCCGTGGTGCTTGAGCAACCCGGCAAACAGCAGCGGCTTGTGCACCACGCGGTACGACAGGCCAGTCAGCGCGCGGGGCAGCTCCTCGAACGCCAGATAGGCGTAGGGTGAGATGAAGTCCAGATAGAAATCGATGGTTTTCATTGGCCGCTTCCTTCGACGCGCCCGCGCGCGGGCAGCTTTGCCCAGACTGCGCGCTTGGCGGGCTCGCTCATGCGCGACCAGGCGGCAATCTCGTCCAGCGTGCGCCAGCAGCCCGCGCACAGCCCGGTCGCCGCCTCCATGCGGCAGACCGACACGCAGGGCGAGGTCACCGCGCCCTGGGTGTCCACCGGCGGCGCCGCGTCCGTGAGACCGTCGCTGGCCGTCATGCCTGCGCCACGTCGGCCAGCGGCGCGCCGGTCAGGCGCTCCAGGTCCTGCGGGCGCAACTGGAACACGCCGTTGGGGTGCCCGGCGGCCGCCCAGATCACGTCAAAGCGCAGCAGCTCGCGGTCGATCAGCGTGACCGGCGGCTCGGTGTGCCCGACCGGCGAGACGCCGCCGATGGAAAAACCGGTCCGCGCCTTGACGAAATCGGCGTCCGCCCGGCCCGTTTTGCCGACGATGGCGTCCACCTTCTTCTCGCTGACGCGCCGGTCGCCGGAGGTGACCACCAGCACGGCCGCGTCGTCGCTCTTGCGCCGGAAGATGATGCTCTTGGCGATTTGCCCGAGCTGCACGCCCAGGCTGTCGGCCGCCTGCTGCGCGGTGCGCGCCGAATCGGCCAGCAAGACCGGCGCGTGCGGGTGGCCCCGCTCGGCCAGCGCGCGCGCCACGCGCTGCATGCCCTCGGGCAGGGACGGGGAGGGATCCTGGGAGCTCATGGGAAATAGTCGCCTGTCATGCGGTCGGTGTACCGCGTCAAGATCGGATGCGCCTGCACCGCCTCGCGAAGCGGCGAGGCAATGGCGGGGCACAGCGCGCCCAGCGTGAAGGCGTAGACGGTGGCATCGGCGCCGCAGGGCCGGGCGCCGCCGAAGTAGGGGCCGTCGCCAAAGCACCGGGCCAGCGCGTCCACGTCGCGGCGGGCCAGGCGCAGCATGTCTTCGCGCGAGTGGCGGCCCAGCCCTTGCGCGCGCAACTGGCGGCGCACCATGCCGCGCAGCAGCGCGCCGCCCAGCGGGTTGCGCAGCCAGCCCGGCAGGCCGGGCAGGCCAGCGACGTAGCGCTGGGAGTTTTCCTGTGGCAGCCAGCGTTCGGCGGCCACCGCCCAGTAGAAATGGTCCTCGAGCATGCGCTCGATGGCCCAGGCCTCGGCCTGGCGGTCTTCGCTCAGCCGCGCGTCGAACGCGGCGCCGTGGTGTTCCTGCAAATGCCAGCGGATGAAGGTCGAGTCGGCCACCACCCGGTCGCCGTCGCGGATGTAGGGCAGCTTGCCCTTGGGCGCGCGGCCAAGGCCGCCGGTGTCGGTCTGGTACGGCAGGCCGGCCATCTTGAGCAGCACCATCGCCTTGACCACGAAAGGGCTGGGGTCCGGCAGGCCAAACGCCGGGCCAAAAGCGTACAGGGTAATCAAGCGGCCGCCCGCTTCGCGCGCAGCGCCTTGGACACGCGCGACAGCGGCTCCCGCCCCAGCGCCTGGCTCACGTACACGCCGGCGTCGATCAGCGCGTCCAGGTCGATGCCGGTGGCAATGTCCATGCCGTGCAGCAGGTACACCACGTCCTCCGTTGCCACGTTCCCCGTGGCGCCCTTGGCGTAGGGGCAGCCGCCCAGGCCGGCCACCGAGGTGTCGAACTGCCACACCCCCATCTCCAGCGCCGCCAGCGTATTGGCCAGCGCCTGGCCGTAGGTGTCGTGGAAATGGCCCGACACCTCGTCGATGCCGAAATGCGCCAGCGCCGCGTCGAAGGCGCGCCGCACCTTCAGCGGCGTGCCCACGCCTATCGTGTCGGCCACGCCCACATGCTGCACGCCGATGCTCTTCATCCGCCGCGCCAGATCGCCCACCCGCGCGGGCGCGATCTCACCCTCATACGGGCAGCCCACGGTGCACGACATGGCGCCGCGCACGTAAATGCCCGCCGCGCGCGCCGCTTGCACCACCGGGGCAAAGCGCTCGATGCTCTCGGCGATCGAGCAGTTGATGTTCTTCTGGCTGAAGGCCTCGCTGGCGGCGCCGAACACCA
>DAIOSZ010000089.1:10773-14141 GCA_036752305.1 Burkholderiaceae bacterium | reverse complement strand
TGGCAGACGTCGCAGGGCACGTAGACGTCGGGCAGGAAGTGCATCTCCACCTTGACCACGCCGTCGCCCTGGCAGGCCTCGCAGCGACCGCCGCCGGAGGACTGCGGCACGTTGAATGAAAAGCGGCCCGGCCCGTAGCCGCGCTCGCGCGCGGTGGGCACCTCGGCCATCAGCTCGCGGATCGGCGTGAACAGGCCGGTGTAGGTGGCCGGGTTGCTGCGCGGCGTGCGGCCGATGGGCGATTGATCGACGTTGATCACCTTGTCGAACAGGTCCAGGCCTTCGATGGCCTGGTAGGGCGCGGGCTCCTCGTGGGCGCGGTGAATGGCACGCGCCGCGGCGGCATACAAGGTGTCGTTGACGAGGGTGGATTTGCCCGAACCGCTGACGCCGGTGACGCAGGTGAACAGCGCCACCGGAAAGTCCACGGTCACGTTCTTGAGGTTGTTGCCGCTGGCGCCCACGACGCGCAGGGCGTCGAGACCGAAGACATGGCGCTGGCGCGGCACCTCGATGCGCCGCGTGCCGGCCAGGTATTGGCCGGTGAGCGAATCGGGGTTCCGGGCAATTTCGGCCGCCGTTCCCTGCGCCATCACGCGCCCGCCGTGCACGCCGGCGCCGGGGCCCATGTCCACGCATTGATCGGCCGCGCGGATCATGTCCTCGTCGTGCTCGACCACGATTACGCTGTTGCCCAGGTCGCGCAGGTGCGCCAGGGTGCCGATCAGGCGGTCGTTGTCGCGCTGGTGCAGGCCGATGCTCGGCTCGTCGAGCACGTACATCACGCCCGTGAGCCCCGAGCCGATCTGCGAGGCCAAGCGGATGCGCTGCGACTCGCCGCCGGAGAGCGTCTCGGCGCTGCGGTCGAGGCTCAGGTAGTCCAGCCCCACGTCGGAGAGGAATTTCAGGCGCGAGCCGATCTCCCGCACCACCTTGGCGGCGATTTCGGCCTTGGCGCCCGTCAGGCTCAGGCTTTCGAACCACGCGCGGGCCTGGCCGAGCGTGACGTGGCTGACCTGGTAGATCGCTCGCGCCTGATCGCCTTCGCCGATGAGCACATGCCGCGCCTCGCGGCGCAAGCGCGCCCCACCGCACTCCGTGCAGGGCTGGTGGCTGCGGTAGCGCGCCAGGTCTTCGCGGACGATGGGTGAATCGGTCTCGCGGTAGCGCCGCGCCATGTTGGGCAGGATGCCTTCAAAGCTGTGCTTTCGGGTAACCGTCTTGCCTTTTTGCGCACCGCTTTCCATCACGTACTGAAAACGGATCTGTTCCTCGCCGGAGCCGTGCAGAATGACCTGCTGCACGTCGGCGGGCAGTTCCTCGAACGGCGTCTCCACCGAAAAGCCGTAGTGCGCGGCCAGCGATTCGATGAGGCTGAAGTAGTAGCCGTTGCGCCGGTCCCAACCCTTGATGGCACCGCTGGCCAGGCTCAGCGAGGGGAAGGTCACGACCCGCGCGGCATCGAAGATTTCCTGGGAGCCGATGCCTTCGCAGGCCGGACAGGCGCCCTGGGGGGAATTGAACGAAAACAGCCGCGGCTCCAGCTCGGCCAGCGAATAGTTGCAGATTGGGCAGGCAAAGCGCGCGTTGTACAAATGCTCCACCGGGGCGGCCTCGCCTTCTCCCATTTCCTGCACGATGACGCGCCCGCCCCCGATGGCGAGCGCCGACTCCAGGCTTTCAGCCAGGCGCTGGCGCATCTCGGGGCGTACCCGCAGCCGATCGACCACCACGTCCAGGCTGTGCTTGCCGCTTTTCTTGAGCGCGGGAAGATCCCCGGCCTCGACAAAGGCGCCGTCGATGCGAAAGCGCACAAATCCCCGGCCTTGCATGTCGGCCAGCAGGTCCGCGTATTCACCCTTTCGGTCGCGCGCCAACGGCGCCAGGACCAGGATGCGCGCCTCGGGCGGCAGCGAGAGCACCGCGTCCACCATCTGACTGACCGTGAGCGCGGTGAGCGCCACGCCATGGTCCGGGCAATGCGGCGTGCCGGCGCGGGCGTACAACAGGCGCAGGTAGTCGTGAATCTCGGTCACCGTGCCCACGGTGGACCGGGGGTTGTGGCTGGCGGCCTTTTGCTCGATGGAGATCGCGGGCGAGAGGCCCTCGATCACATCCACATCGGGCTTGTCCATCAGTTGCAGAAACTGCCGCGCGTAGGCCGACAGACTTTCGACGTAGCGTCGCTGGCCCTCGGCGTACAGCGTATCGAACGCCAGACTCGACTTGCCCGAGCCCGACAGCCCCGTGACGACGACGAGGCGGTTGCGCGGAATGTCGAGGTCGACGTTCTTGAGGTTGTGCGTGCGCGCGCCGCGGATGCTGATCAAGCCTCCGGGTGCGTGGCCCAGATAGGTGCCGGAGTTGTCGGACTGCGGCGCGGCGCCACTGACGGGGGAGGTCTTTTTCAAAGCGGGGAAGGCTCGGGAAAACCCTCAATGATCCCAGAAAACGCGGCGCCCGTGGTATCAGGCCTTCGGTATCGGCCAGATACCGGACAATGGCGCGCCTTCCTTCACGCTCTTATGCCGCCCGAGAACGCTTCCCCCGCCGCCATGACGCCTACCGAACGCCGCGCCAGCGCGTCGCTTGGCGCCATCTTCGCGCTGCGCATGCTCGGGTTGTTTCTGGTGCTGCCGGTGTTCGCGCTCGAGGCCCGGCGCCTGCCCGGTGGCGGCGATGCGGCCTACGTGGGTCTGGCGATGGGGGTGTACGGCCTGACGCAGGGCTGCCTGCAGTTTGCGTATGGACTGGCGTCGGACCGGTTCGGACGCAAGCGGGTGATCGTGGCCGGGCTGGCGGTGTTCGCGCTGGGCAGCGTGGTGGCGGCGCTGGCGGACAGCGTGACCGGGCTGCTGGTGGGCCGCGCGATCCAGGGCGCGGGGGCGGTGTCGGCGGCGGTTACCGCGTTGCTGGCCGACCTGACGCGCGATGCGGTGCGCACCAAGGCCATGGCCATCATCGGCGCGAGCATTGGCCTGACCTTCGCGGCGTCTTTGGTGTTGGGGCCGCTGCTCAACAACTGGGGAGGCCTGGCGGGCATTTTTGCGCTGACGGCCGTGTTGGCGGTGGCGGGAATGGCGGTGGTGCTCCGGGGCGTGCCGCCCGAACCCGAACATGCCATCGCCGAGCCCAGACCCCCTGGCCAGCTGGCTGCCGTGCTGCGCGATCCGGCCTTGTTGCGGATGAACCTTGGGGTCTTCGTGCTGCATGCGGTGCAGCTGTCGATGTGGGTGGCGGTTCCGCTGATGCTGGTGCGCGCGGGCGTGGCACGGGAGCGGCATTGGCTGATCTATCTGCCGGCGGTGCTGTTGTCGTTTGCGGTGATGGGCGCATCGCTGTTCCGGCTGGAGCGGGGCGGGCATCTG
>DAIOSZ010000089.1:0-10763 GCA_036752305.1 Burkholderiaceae bacterium | reverse complement strand
GGTGTTCCTGGGCTCCATCGCGCTGGCGGCGCTGGTGCAGGCTGGTTTCTGGTTCGCCAGTGGCGCTCCTGGCGCATGGCTCATCGGCGTGTTGCTGTTCCTGTTTTTTTGCAGCTTCAACGTGCTCGAAGCCAGTCAGCCGAGTCTGACGTCGCGTCTGGCGCCCGCTGGCGCGCGGGGCGCGGCACTGGGCGTGTACAACACCTGTCAGTCGCTGGGGCTTTTCGCAGGGGGGCTCGTCGGCGGCACGCTGTATCAGTCGGGCGGCCCGGCGCTGCTGTTTGGTGCTTGCGGGCTGGCGCTGCTGCTGTGGCTGGCGATCGCCTGGCCCATGCGCGTGCCCGGCCGGGCTGGTGCGGCCGCTCATTCATAATTTCGGCCCACGCTCCCAGCCAGTACCCAAAGGAATCGCCATGGCCTCCGTGAACAAAGTCATCCTTGTCGGCAACTGCGGCCGAGACGCCGAAATCCGCTACCTGCCTTCGGGGTCGGCGGTCGCCAATGTGACGCTGGCGACGTCATCCCGTCGCAAGGACAAGAACACGGGCGAGATGATTGAGGACACCCAGTGGCACCGGGTGCAGTTTTTCGACCGCCTGGCCGAGATCGCCGGCGAATACGTCAAGAAGGGCCGCCCGATCTATGTGGAAGGCCGCTTGCGCTATGGCAAGTACACCGATCAGTCGGGTGTCGAGCGCAACACGGTGGACATCGTCGCCACCGAACTGCAGTTGCTGGGTAACCGCGAAGGCATGGGCGGCCAGGGCGGGGGAGGAGGAGGGGGAGATGAGGCCTACGGCAATGCGCCCACGCGCCGCGCCGCCCAGCCGTGAAGGCGCGGCGCCTGCCGCCGCCAAGCCCGCGCCCAAGGCGTCCACGGGCTTCGAGGACATGGACGACGACATTCCGTTTTAGCAATCAGTTCGCGGCAGCGCCTTGCGGCTGGCGCTTCTGGGGTTTGCCGCTGCGGCGCGTTTGCTTGGTTGCGGCAGGTTTTGCGACGGCCGCGGGCGCTTGCACCGACACAGGCTGTGCCTGAGCGTAAGGGACGAGCAGGCCTTGATCTCCAATGGGGCGGCAATCCCCGTCGAGCACGCTGAACTCCATCATGGCGCCCGGGCCAAACATCTTGGGCACCGTCTCATGCAGTTGCTGGCTCATGTCCACCTGTGGTGACGAGGCCTGGTGCACCAGCGTGCCCTTGCCATCGAAAATGGTGTAGCAAGCTGAGTGGGCGATCACCGGCAGCCCGCCCGTCAAAAAAAACATGCTGGCGATCAGCGCGGCGCGGATGTCGGTGGGCTTCATGGGCATGGCGTTCCCTCTCAAGACGGCGTGGCCCCACTGTAGCAGCCGCTGCGCCCGCGTTGCGCGGCGCTTGACCGGCCTCGCCTCGTTCCGGAATGCCAAATCCGCACGGCCTGGCAGCCCCAGTTGTGTGCAAACGCAACAAGGCGTCGCGTGCCGCAGAGCTTGTGCGGACAATTCGTTTCCGTCATGCCCTGGGTGTGACCGCGGGGCCCTGTGTTGAGTCGTTGTTCGGGGCCATCCTGGCGGTCAAGTTGCGGCAAGTCACGGCAGGTATAACAATCAGAAAACCACAGGTACCCGATGGACTGGAACCGCAATCCCATTTTGCTGGTGGAAGACAACGCAGGCGATGCCGATCTCACGCTGATGGCGCTGAACCGGCAAGGCCTGGGCAAGCGCGTGGTGCACATGCGCGACGGGGTCGATGCGCTCGACTACCTGCATCGCCGCGGCGTTCACCAGGACAACCGGGACCAGTCGCCCGTGGTCATGTTCCTCGATCTCAAGATGCCGATGTTCGATGGCTTTGCGGTCATTCGAGAGGTCCGCGCCAGCGAGCGCTTGCGCCACATCCCCATCGTGGTGCTGACGGCGTCCAACGAACCCGGCGATCGCCAGCGTGCCTATGCCGAGGGTGCCAATGCCTATCTGTGCAAGCCCGTGGACTTCGTGGAGTTCATGGAGGCCATGCGCTGCACCTGCCAGTTCTGGGTTCAACTCAACCAGCGCGCCGAGCCTAGCTGACCGGAACGCGCGGGTCGAACTTGGCCCGGTGCTGGGAGAAGTAAGTCTTCACATTGCGCGCGCTGGGCGGACCTTCCAGCAACTGACGCACCAGCATGTGATAGGCGTCCATGCTGGGTGCGAAGACCACCAGCACGAAATCCGGCCCCGGTGAGACGCGGTAGCACTGCTGCACCGCGTCAATCCGTTGCGCCAGGGCTTCAAAGGCGTCGCAATGGGCGTTGCTGGGTTGCTCCAGCGTGAGTTCCACGATGGCCGTGAGCCCCCCGCCGGCGCCCACGGCCTGGGGGTCCAGAATGGCCACCTCACGCTCGATCACACCCGATTCACGCAGCCGGCGCACGCGGCGCAGGCAGGTGGGCGGCGACACATGCGCTGCCTGCGCCAGCGTGAGGTTGGTGCGCGAGGCGTCGTCCTGGAGCAGACGAAGGATGCGCCGATCGGTTGCATCGAGTTCGGTTGGAGGCTTCATTTGAAATATTATTTCACAAAATGCTTATGAAGAAATTATATTTCTTAACAATATAGATTTTGAACATACATTTCTTAGTGGTTTGACAACAATCACTTTTACTGTTTTTAAAGAATTCACGGAGCTTTCAACATGTGCGGAATCGTCGGCGGGGTCGCCACCCAGGATGTGATTGGTGTTCTCGTCCAAGGGCTGGAGCGACTGGAATACCGGGGCTACGACTCCTGCGGCATTGCCTACCAGGATCACGGGCTGGCGCGGCTGCGTACCACGGCGCGCGTGGCGGAACTCAAGCGCCAGGCGGTGGAAGGCAAGCTCGAGGCCAGCACCGGAATCGCGCACACGCGCTGGGCCACGCATGGCGCGCCGGTGGAAAGCAATGCGCACCCGCACTTCAGCTACGGACCCCATGCCACCGAAGGCGCCAAGGGCCGGGTAGCCGTGGTGCACAACGGGATCATTGAAAACCACGATGTGCTGCGCGCGGAGCTAAAGGCCAAGGGCTATGTGTTTGCGAGCCAGACCGACACCGAGGTCATCGCGCATCTGATCGACAGCCTCTATGAAGGTGACCTCTACGCCGCATTGGCGGCCGCCGTGCCGCGGCTGAAAGGCGCCTACGCCATCGTCGCGATGGCCGGTGACGAAACCCACCGCCTGGCCGCCGCGCGCAGTGGCTCGCCGCTGGTGCTGGGCGTGTCGGACCAGGGCTGCTACCTGGCCAGCGACACGCTCGCGCTCGCGGGCGTGGCCGGGCAGTTCCTCTACCTCGAAGAGGGCGACACAGTGGACGTGCAACTGGGCAAATACTGGGTGTTTGACCGCGAGGGCCAGGAAGTCATGCGCATCCTGCAGACGGTGCGCGCGCACACCGCCGCCGCTGAACTCGGGCCGTACCGGCACTACATGCAAAAGGAGATCTTCGAGCAGCCCAAGGCCATTGCCGATACCTTGGAAGGCATCGACGTGCTGGGCGCGCATCTGTTCGACGGCAAGACCGCTGCCAATCCGGCGCAGGCGCCGCGTGCTCAGGAGCTGTTCGACCAGATCGACTCCGTGCTCATTCTGGCCTGCGGCACCAGCTACTACAGCGGCTGCACCGCCAAATACTGGCTCGAATCGATTGCCGGCATTCCCACGCAGGTCGAAGTGGCCAGCGAGTACCGCTACCGCACCTCCGTGCCCAACCCCAAATCACTCGTCGTGGTGGTCAGCCAGTCCGGCGAAACCGCCGACACGCTGGCCGCGCTCCAGCACGCCAAGAGCCTGGGCATGAAGCACACGCTGGCCATCTGCAACGTGTCCACGTCGGCCATGGTGCGCGAATGCGCGATGGCCTTCGTCACGCGCGCGGGGGTCGAGATCGGCGTGGCGTCCACCAAGGCGTTCACCACGCAACTCGTCGCGCTGTTCCTGCTGACGCTCTCGCTGGCCGACGCCAAGGGCCGCCTGACCGAGCGGGAACGCGCCGCCTACCTCAAGGAACTGCGCCACCTGCCCGCCGCGCTGCAATCGGTGCTCGCGCTGGAGCCGCAGATCATCGCCTGGGCGTCGGACTTCACCAGCAAGGAAAACGCGCTCTTCCTCGGGCGCGGCATGCACTACCCCATCGCGCTCGAGGGCGCGCTCAAGCTCAAGGAAATCAGCTACATCCACGCCGAGGCCTACCCCGCGGGCGAACTCAAGCACGGTCCGCTGGCGCTGGTCACGCAGGCCATGCCGGTGGTTACCGTGGCGCCCAACGACGCGCTGCTGGAAAAACTCAAAAGCAACATGGAAGAGGTGCGCGCGCGCGGCGGCGAGCTGTTCGTCCTGGCCGACGGCGACACCCATATCGACTCCGGCCCCGGCATCCACGTGATCCGCATGCCCGAGCACTACGGCAAGCTCTCGCCGCTGCTGCATGTCGTGCCCCTGCAACTGCTGGCCTACCACACCGCCTGCGCGCGGGGGTCGGACGTGGACAAGCCGCGCAATCTGGCGAAATCGGTGACGGTGGAGTGAGGCGGGTGGCGAGGGCGGCCCCGTGAAAACCGCAGGTGACGCCCGCTTGCAACTCGGCACAATGCCGCGCATCCGTCCTCCAGGAGCAGTCTCATGCGCCGCCGCCAACTCCTCGCCCTTACCGCCACCGCCGCCGTCACACCGGGGCTCTCGCTGGCTCAAACCGGGGGCGACTTTCCGAGCAAGCCGCTGAAGATCGTCGTGCCGTTTCCGGCCGGGGGCACCAGCGACGTGATGGCGCGGATGATTTCGGAAGAACTGCCCAAAATCCTCAAGCAGCCCGTGGTGGTTGAAAACATCGGCGGCGGCGGCGGCACCATCGGCACCGAGCGGGCGCTGCGCCTGCCGCCCGATGGCTACACCATCATCCAGAGCGGCGTCGGGCAGAACGCCGTGGCGCATGGGCTGGACCCCAAGCTCAAATACGATTCCATCGCCGACTTTCAGCACCTGTGCCAGGTGCATTCCGGCCCCAACGTGCTGGTGGTCAATCCGGCGGTTCCGTTCCAGAGCCTCAAGGAACTGGTCGCCACGGCCAAGGCCCGGCCGGGCAAGCTGGACTACGGTTTCGTGCACGCGGCCTCCGGCCACATGGCAATGGAGCTGTTCAAGCAGACCGCCGGGATCTACATGGTCGGCATTCCGTACAAGGGCGGCGGACCGATGATCACCGATCTGCTGGCCGGCACGATCCCGTTCATCTTCATCAACCAGGACGTGGCGCTGCCGCACATCCGCGCGGGCAAGCTGCGGCCGCTGGCGGTGACCACGGCGCAGCGCATCCCGCTGCTGCCCGACGTGCCCACCGTGGCCGAGAGCGGCTTTCCCGGCTTCGAGGCGCTGTCCTGGTCGGGCCTGTCGGTGCACCGCGCCACGCCCAAGCCCATTGCCGACAAGCTCGAAGCCGCGATGGTCCAGGCCATGCAGGGCGACACCATCAAGACGCGCCTGACCTCGCAAGGCTTCGTCGTTCCGCCCTTGGGCGCGCAGCCCTACACCGCCTTCGTCAAGAGCGAGCTGGACCGCTGGCGCAAAGTGATCAAGACGGCGGGCATCACCGCGCAGTAAGGCCGCCGCTCAGAGCAGCACGGGTTCGTCGGGCAACTGGTTGGGCGGCGTGTCCGGTGCGTCGGGCTGCGGGAAGCGCTCCACCAGCAGCGCCGACACCTCCTCCAGCGCCTGCGTCAGGCCTTCCTCCACCTGGCCACCGCGCAGCGCCAGGCCCAGGCGCCGCACCATGCCCTGCCAGGCCTCGGGCGACACCTGCCGCGCCAGGCCACGGTCGGCCACGATTTCGATGGCGCGCTCGGCCAGCAACAGGTAGATCAGCACGCCATTGTTGTCTTCGGTGTCCCACACGCGCAGCTTGGAAAACTGCATCAGCGCGCGTTCGCGGATCACCGCGGCCAGCGGCAAGCCCTGGCGCCAGGCGCGCCAGAGGTAGGACAGCGGCAGGCTGGCCTCCACGCAAAAACGGATTTCGCCGGTGTGGCGGGCCTCGCTCGCGGCCACGCGCTCGGACAGGCGTCGCGCCGCCTCGGGCGGCAGCGTGAGGTAGGCCAGGCGTTCGTCGATCCAGCGGTGGCGCCAGATGCGCGCCGCATGAGCCAGAAATCCGTCGCGTTGAGGGCTTGCCGTCATGGGATATCCGTCGCGCTGCTCACCAGTCACCACTGGCGCCGCCGCCACCGAAATCGCCGCCGCCGCCGGAGCTGAAACCGCCCCCACCACCGCCACCGCCAAAGCCGCCGCCACCGCTCCAGCCACCCCCACCCATGGGTGGGAAATAGCCGCCCGAGCGCCCGCGTCCGACCGAGCGCCCGCCGCTGCCCAGACCCAGGCCCCAGAACAGCGAGAGCAGGAAGCCCAGCACGCCTGTCAAGGCGGCAACGGCAACCGCGCTGGTGAGCATGAAACCCAGCGCCCCGGCGCCGGCTCCCGTGAGCAGCGAGCCCAGCACCCGGCCGAACATGGCCTTGAGCAAGCTGGCGACCAGCGGCACTGCGATGAACAGGATCATCAGCCCTTCCATCAGCCCCAGGCCGCCAGGGGCCTCGCCCGCGCCGGTGGCTTCCGGTGTCTGGACCGGCGGCAGGTCCTCGCCCTTGATCCGCGCGCCGAGCTGGTCCACCGCCGCCGTCAGGCCGCCCGCGTAGTCGCCGCGCTTGAAGGCGGGCTGGATCGCGCCGTCGATGATGCGCTTGGCCGCCAGGTCGGGCACCGCGCCTTCGAGCGTCTTGGCCACCTCGATGCGCACGCGCCGGTCGTTCAGCGCCACGATCAGCAGCACGCCGTCGCCCACCTCGCGGCGGCCGATCTTCCAGGCGTTGGCCACGCGGTTGGCATAGCTGGCGATGTCCTCCGGCGCGGTGGTCGGCACCATCAGCACCACCACCTGCGAACCCTTGGCCTGTTCAATGGCCGCCGCGCGCATGGCGATGGCGGCGATCTGCTCCGGGCTGAGCGTGCCGGTGCGGTCCATCACGCGGCCGGTCAGCGGCGGCACCGGCTGCACGTCCTGCGCCCAGGCCGGCTCTGCCGGCCAGCCCAGAAGCAGCGCCGTCAGCAGCGCGAATACTCTCAAAATCATAGCTGCCCGTGGTGAATTGACGGCCATGAAGGGCGAATTCGGCTGCTTACTTGGTGCCGAAATCCACCTTCGGCGGCGCCGCGATCTGCGCCTCGTTGGCCACGGCGAAGTTTTCCTTGGGCTTGTAGCCCATCACCATGGCGGTCAGGTTGGTTGGCAGGCTGCGCGCGAGCACGTTGTATTCCTCCACCGACTTGATGTAGCGGTTGCGCGCCACCGCGATGCGGTTTTCGGTGCCTTCGAGCTGCACGCGCAGGTCCTGGAACGCCTGGTTGGCCTTGAGCTGCGGGTACTGCTCGGCCACCACCATCAGGCGCGACAGCGCGCTGGTCAGCTCGCCCTGCGCCTGCTGGAACTTCTTGAACGCCTCGGGGTTGTTCAGCGTCTCGGGCGTCACCTGGATCGAGGTCGCCTTGGCGCGCGCCTCGATCACCTTGGTCAGTGTGTCCTGCTCGAACTGGGCCTCGCCCTTGACGGTGGCGACGATGTTGGGAATCAGGTCGGCGCGGCGCTGGTACTGGTTGACCACCTCGCTCCACGCCGCCTTGGTCTGTTCGTCCAGGCGCTGAAAGTCGTTGTAGCCGCAGCCCGACAGGGACAGGGTGACGGCCAGCACGGCCATCAGGGTGGAAAGCCAGCGTTTCATGGTTTTCGCTCCGTTGGAAAAGTTCGGCGTGAACGTACCATAGATAGGCGCCCGATCGCGCAGTCCAAGACATCTCGCGCACACGATGAGCCAAAAATCCCGTACCGCCGCCCGCCTGGGCGGCTCGCCCGACGACCTGGAGAACGCGTTCTATGAAGCGCTGCGCCAGGGAGATCTCGATCGCGTGATGGCCTGCTGGGCCGACGAGGACGAGATCTGCTGCGTGCACCCCGGCGGCGGCCGGCTGGTCGGCGCGGCCGCCATCCGCGCCTCGTATGCCGTGCTGCTCGAACGCGGCGGCCTGCCGCTGGCGCACCAGCTGACGCGGCGCGTGCAGGCGCTGGCCTGCGCCATGCACAGCGTGATCGAACGCATCGATCTGCCTGCCGCCGACGGCGCCGCCGCCCCCACCGTGGTGGCCAGCCATGTGTTCATCAAGACGGCCTCGGGCTGGCGCCTGGTGCTGCACCACGCCAGCGTGGGGGCCGCCGAAGGCCAGCAGGCACCGGCCGGCGGCGGCGTTTTGCACTGACATTCGGCCTTCACACCCTGAAAAGCGTCCACGGACAGCCATGAAATACAGATCGCCCTGGTGGCTGCCCGGCGGCCATGCGCAAACCATCTGGCCGGCGCTCGCTGCGCGCCGCCGCCATGGGCCGCCGCCGAGCTACCGGCGCGAGCGCTGGGACACGCCGGACGGTGACTTCATCGACGTGGACTGGCTCGGCGAGCCCGGCCCCGGCCGTCCCACGCTGGTGCTGTTCCACGGCCTGGAGGGCTCCTCGCTCAGCCACTACGCGGTCGCCTTCGCCGATTGGGCCCGCGAGCAGGGGCTGAGCTACGCGGTGGCGCACTTTCGCGGCTGCAGCGGTGAAATCAACCTCGCGCCGCGCTCCTACCATTCGGGCGACCATGCGGAAATCGACTGGATCCTGCGCCGCGCCGCGCACCGCGCCGGGCCGCTGTACGTGGTGGGCGTCTCGCTGGGCGGCAACATGCTGCTGCGCTGGGCCGAGGAGCAGCGCGAAGGCGCGGCCCGCATCGCCCGCGCGGTGGCCGCGGTGTGCGCGCCGCTGGACCTGGCGGCCGGCGCGCGCGCCATTGCCCGGGGCCTGAACAAGCCGTTCTACACCCGCATGTTCCTGGCCACCATGAAGCCCAAGGCGCTGGAGAAACTCGCGCAGTTTCCCGGTATCGCCTCGCGCGAGCGGATTCTGGCCGCGCGCAGCATCCGCGACTTTGACGACGCCTTCACAGCGCCGCTGCACGGTTTTGCCAGCGCCGACGACTACTACCGCCAATGCTCCAGCCGCTGGCGCCTGGCCGACATCGCCATCCCCACCCTGGTGCTGAACCCGCGCAACGACCCCTTCGTCCCCGCCGCCAGCCTGCCCTCGCGCGCCGAGGCCGGCGCCCATGTCACGCTGTGGCAGCCGGCGCACGGCGGCCACGTGGGCTTTGCCGCCGGCGCCCCGCCCGGCCATGTGCGCGGCCTGGCGGACGCGGTGGGCGGCTGGCTGCTGCAGCATGGCCTGGGCGCTTCCCCAGTGCCCGAAGTGCTCAAATCAGAACTTCAAAATCGATAGCTGTTCGTGGTTGTTTTTTATGGAGTTCAGGCCAAAAACATGCTTGAAAATGGCACAAAATCGATGCGCTGACCTGCCTTTTGCATGAGTTTTGTAGATGTTGTAACAAATATTGTTGATGCATCTACAAAAATCCTTGATTGAGGCCGGATTTTGATCATCAAACAAGCCTTTTTACAAGAATTGACCACCACGGTCAGCTACTCTTTTGATAGCTCAAGAGTTTTGCCTCTGCGATCACCGGCTCTCGGGATAATCGGCCCATGGACGACATCGTCAAACAAGCGCTCGCCAAATGGCCCAATGTGCCGGACTGCTACGGCTGGCTGGGGCTGGATGCCCGGGGCCTGTGGTACATGCGCGACGACCGCGCGCAGGCGGCCGGGGCGTTTGCCAGCGGCCAGCGCGGCGCCAAGGGTTCGCTGCTGCGGCACGACAAGCTCATCGCCTTTATTGAGCGCAACTATGAAGCCGACCCCCGGGGCCGCTGGTTTTTCCAGAACGGCCCGCAGCGCGTCTACGTCGAACTGGAGGCCACGCCCGTGGTCTGGCGCCTGCACGGCAGCGCCGCCGCGCCCGAGATGCGCGCGCACGATGGCCGCGCCGCGCAGGCGAGCGAATGCCTGCTGGACGAGGACGGGCGCCTGTATCTGGCCGCCGCGGAACTGGCGGCGAACGGCAAGCGGCTGCTGGGCCTGGTGCACACGCAGGACATGCTGCTGGCCGCCGAGGCGGTGGAGGCCGGCGCCTGGACGCCCGAGGCCCTCCAGGCCGCCGATCTGCCCGCGCGCTACGGCTACGTCAGGAGCCCCGCCGCCGATGCCTCAGCCGCCCACGCGTAACTGGCGGCCCGGCGGGGTGCTGTGGATCACGGTGGGTGTGCACGCGGGCGCCGTGGCGATCTTGATCGACACCCCCGGGCGCTGGCCGCTGGCGCTGGCGGCGGTGCTGCTCAACCATCTGGCGCTGACGGCCATCGGCCTGTGGCCACGCTCGCGGCTGTTCGGGCCCAATCTGACACGCCTGCCGCCCGAGGCCGCCGCGCGCGGCGAGGTGGGCCTCACGTTCGACGACGGGCCCGACCCGGCGGTCACGCCCCAGGTGCTCGACCTGCTGGAGGCCGCTGGCGCCCGGGCGAGCTTTTTCGTCGTGGGCGAGCGCGTGCGCGCACACGCGCAGTTGGCGCGCGACATCGTGCGCCGCGGGCACCGCGTGGAAAACCACAGCGCCGAGCATCCCAACGCCTTCGCCTTCTACGGCCCGGCGGGCATGGCCGTGGACGCCAACGTCATCATCTACGAGCGAATGCGTGACGAAATACGGGCCGGCCGATCGGTCGTGGTCGCCATGGACGCGGGCTTCTCGCGCGCCATGGAGCTCCTGGTCACGGGCCGCATCATCAATGCCGAC
>DAIOSZ010000088.1:8644-14206 GCA_036752305.1 Burkholderiaceae bacterium | reverse complement strand
GCGCGCTCGCCTTTCGAGGCCAAGGATTTGCCGCCGGTGCCGCCGCGCGAGCTGTTCACGATGGGGCTGCTCACCAGCATCCTCAACCCCAAGGTCGCGATTTTTTACCTGTCGGTGCTGCCGCAGTTCATCGTGCCCGAGGCCGGCTCGGTGCTGGCGCAAAGCCTGCTGCTGGGCATCACGCAGCTGTGCATTGGCGCCACGGTCAACCTCCTGGTCACGATCAGCGCGGCGGGTCTAGCGGCCTGGTTTGCCCACAACCGACTGTGGTTGGCCGTCCAGCGCTACGTGATGGGCCTGGTGCTGGGCGCGCTGGCCGTCAGGCTGCTGGTGCAGCCGCGCGGGGCGGCATGAGTCCGCCGCTGCCCGCGCTGGCGCCGGCCGGCCGGTCGCCGGCGGTGGACGACTACATCGCCGCGTTTGCGCTGCCCACCCGGCACATGCTGGACGCCTTGCGGCGCGTGATCTGGCTGGCGGCGCCCGGCGTGTCGGAACTCATCAACTATGGGATTCCCGCGTTTGCCCTGGTGCCGGGCGGCCGGCGCGACCAGCAGGTCATGATGGCCGGGTATGCCCGGCACGTGGGGTTTTACCCGTCCGTCGCCGTGATGACGGCGTTTGCCGACCGGCTGGCCGGCTACCGCCGGGCCAAAGGCTCGGTGCAGTTTGCGCTGGACCAGCCGCTGCCCGAGGCGCTGGTCACCGAGATGGTGGCGTACCGTCTGGCCGCGCTGCGCCACGCCGGGTGAGCGGGCCGGGCGCGGCGGCATGATCGGCAGGATCGCGCGCGCTCGACCACAATCGGCGCTTTGCCCACCGCTCGCCTGACGCCACCCCCGCATGGACGCTGAATCCACCAAACGCTATCTGCCCTGGGCCGTGGCCACGGCGCTGTTCATGCAGCAGCTGGACTCCACCATCGTCAACACCGGCATTCCGGCCATGGCCGAGAGCCTGGGCGCGACGCCGCTGAGCCTGAAGGCGGTGGTCACCAGCTACATCCTGGCGTTTGCCGTGTGCATTCCGGTCAGCGGCTGGCTGGCCGAGCGCTATGGCAGCCGGCGCGTGTTTCTCAATGCGGTAGCGCTGTTCACGCTCTCGTCGGTGGCCTGCGGGCTGGCGCCCACCGAGGAGTGGCTGGTGGCCGCGCGGGTGCCGCAGGGCGTGGCGGCGGCGATGATGATGCCGGTGGGGCGAATGGCGATCATCCGCACCTTTCCCAAGAGCGAACTGCTGCGGGCGATGAACTTCGTCATCATTCCGGCGCTGCTCGGCCCACTGCTGGGGCCGACGGTGGGCGGCCTGATCGTCCACTGGCTGAACTGGCGGGTGATGTTCTTCGTCAACGTGCCGGTGGGCCTGCTGGCGCTGTGGCTGGGCTACCGCGTGATGCCCAACTACCGCAGCGACGATCCGGGTCCGCTGGACCTGCGCGGGCTGCTGCTGTTTGGCCTGGGCGCCGGTCTGCTGAGCTGGCTGCTGGAGATCTTCGGCGACCACGCGCTGGCGCTGGCGCCCGCGCTGGGCACGCTGGTGGTGTCGCTGCTGCTGCTGGCGGCCTATGTCTGGCATGCGCAGCGCGTGCCGTACCCGCTGCTGCGCCTGACGCTGCTGAAAACGCGCACGTTTCGCGTCTCGGTGCTGGGCGGCTTCGTCACGCGGCTGGGGCTGGGCGGCATGCCGCTGCTGCTGCCGCTGCTGTTCCAGCTCGGCCTGGGCATGCCGGCCTGGCAATCGGGCCTGTTGATGGTGCCGGGCGCGGCGGCGGCGATGCTGATGAAGGTGATCTCGACGGCGGCGCTGCGGCGCTTCGGTTTCCGGCAGGTGCTGATCGTCAACACGCTGTGCGCGGCGGTGACGATTGCCTGCTGGGCGCTGGTGGGGCCGACCACGCCACTGGCGGCGATCATCGTGCTGGGCGCCATGATGGGGCTGTTCAATTCGCTCCAGTTCTCCAGCATGAATTCGCTGGCCTACGCCGACATCGAGGAGCGCGATACGGCCATGGCCAGCACCATCGCCAGCACGATGCAGCAGATGTCGATGAGCTTTGGCCTGGCGGCTGGCTCGCTGGCCACCGCCTTCTTCCTGGGTGGCCTGCCGCAATCCGACGCCACCGCGCTGCGCCAGGCGCTGCACCACGCCTTTCTGGCGCTGGCGGTGCTCACGGCGATCTCGTCGCTGACGTTCTGGACGCTGGCGCCGAACGACGGCGAGAGCGTGAGCAAGGGGACCGAGGCGCCGCGGGGGGAATAGCGCCGCTCGGCGTCGGCGCCATTCCCGTTCCAGACATGCCAGCGTTCCGGGCGTCAAAGGCTCCAATCTTGATGCTCGGAAGGTGACGCAATCGTCCGCCTGAAGCGTTCCGCTCCCTCGCCTTGAGGCGGCGTGATCGATACAGGCGCAGAGTGCCTCGAAATCGGGCAACGTGGTCTGGAGGAAGTCACGGCGTTTGCTTGCAATGGTACAACCATTGATATATAGTTCGAGCCCATCACTTGAAAGGGATGACCGTGTTTGATCAGGCCCGAATCAACGATCTGCCTGTCCAGGAGGCGGGTGCAGGCGCGCCGGGAGCCCTGGATGGCATTCGTGTCGTCGATTTCACGCATTTCGTCGCCGGACCGCTGGCGACCATGACGCTGGCCGACTTTGGCGCTGAGGTCATCAAGGTCGAGGCGCCGATCAAGGGCGACGACTTCCGTTACTACCCGCCGGCCGACCCGGAGTTGCCCGCTCAGGGGGCGCCGTATCTGTGGACCAACCGGAACAAGCGCAGCATCGGACTGGACATGAAGACGCGGGCCGGTCTGGAGGTAGCCAAGGCCCTGATTGCCTCGGCCGACGTGCTGGTCGAGAATTTTTCCACGGGCGTGATGGAGCGCTTTGGCCTGGACTACGAGGCCTGCCGCGCGCTCAACCCAGGTCTGATCTACTGTTCGGTATCCGCCTACGGACGAAGCGGCCCCTACGCGGACCGGCTCGGCTTCGATCCGATCGCACAGGCCGAGAGCGGCTTCATTTCGATGAATGGCTATTCCGACCGGCAAGGCGTGCGCAGCGGGGCCGCAGTGATGGATATCTCCACCGCGATGATGGCCACCAACGCCATTTTGTTGGCGCTGTTGGCGCGCCACAAGGACGGGCAGGGGCAGTTTCTGGAAGTCGCGCTGTTCGACACGGCGATTCTGATGACTGGGTTTGGCGCCATGCAGCACCTGACCACGGGATACGAGCCCCAGCGCAACGGCAATACCAGCCCGGACACCTGCCCCTCCGGCGTGTTCCAGTGCCAGGACATGCCGTTTTATGTGAACTGCGGCAACGACGGCATCTTCGTGCGCTTGTTCGATCAGGTCCTGGAGCGGCCGGATATCGCCCACGATCCGGTGCTGTCCAAGCGCAATGGACGGCTGGAGCAGCGCGAGCTTCTGTTTGGTTTGATGAGCGAGGCTTTCGCGCAGCAGCCATGGAGCCATTGGCAACCTCGGCTGCGCGCGGCCGGTGTGCCCAGCGGCCCCGTGCGCACGCTGGCGCAGGCGCTGGCCAGCGATGAGGCGCGATCGCGAAAGCTGGTGACGCGTATCCCGCACCCGGTGAAGGGCTGGATTCCGAACATCGCCACGCCGCTGCGCCTGTCGCGCACGCCCGCGACGCCCTCCAGGGCGGCGCCGGCGGTGGGCGCGGATACCGAGCGGGTGTTGCGCGAGACGCTGCGACTCGACGCCGCGCGCATTGCCGAGCTGCGTGCCGGAGGCGCGTTTGGCGCGGCGGACGTTGGCCATGGCCTGGCGGGAGTGGCGTGATGGCCAGGCGGGTTGCCATCGTCGGAGCCAGCGCGATTGCGGTCGGGCGACACCAGACGCCCGACGATGCGGCCCTGCAGGCGCTGGAGCACGAGATCCTCGGTCGCTTGGTGGTGGAGGCAGTGGAGGACGCCGGCGTAGACAAGCGTGACATCCAGAGCCTGGTGTTTACGCTGCCGCGCCCGTATACGCGCCAGAAGTACTTCCACACCTTTCTGATGGGGCAGCTGCGCCTGGCCTGTCGGGGCACGGTGATGGAGGTGATGGGCAACGGGATGACCGCCGCGCTGGCCTTTGATCAAGCCTGCAACGACATCCTGCTGGGGCGCGCCGAGGTGGCGCTCGCGCTGGGCATCAACATGGAGAGTGCTGTTTCCGCCGCCGAGCACATGATGAGCAGCATGCGCACGACCGGCGACGTGGATTTCCACACCTCGGCCGGCTTCACGCCGATTGCCTGGTACGCCATGGATGCCATGCGCTACATGTACGAGCATGGCGCCACGCGCGCGCAGCTGGGCGCCGTGGCGGTGAAGAACCGGGCGCATGCCGCGCTGAACCCGCTGGCGCAGTTTCGCAAGCCGATCACGCTGGACGAAGTGCTGCGCCAGCGCCCCATCGTCGAGCCGCTGGGCCTGTACGACGTGCCCGGCCGCAGCGACGGCGCGGCCTGTCTGGTGCTGGCCAGCGAAGACCTGGCACGCACGCTGGGGCGGCCCTACGTGCTGGTGCGCGGGCGAGGCTTTTGCCACGACGGTTCGCACCAGATCAGCGACGTACCCAACGACATGATCGCTTTCGACGCCGCGCGCCAGGCCGCGCAGACCGCGTATGCACAAGCCGGCGTGGGCCCCGCCGACATCGACGTGGCCGAGCTGTACGCGCCCTGCACCATCGTCGAGGTACTGGTCAGCGAAGCCGTGGGCCTGGTTCCGCGCGGGCAGGGCGCACGCGCCGCCGAGGCGGGCGAGACACGGCTGGGTGGACGCATTCCGATTTCCACGTCTGGCGGTCTGACCTCGCGCGGCCATCCGGCCTACGTGACCTCGCTGTACAACTATGTGGAACTGGCCGACCAGTTGCGCGGGCGCGCGGGTGAACGGCAGGTTCGCGACGCGCGGCTGGGTCTGGCCACGGGCGAACTGGGCAACTACAACGCCGCCTTGATCCACGTACTGGAGGCCCGGCAATGACGCTCACGATGCTGCCCATGGACGCCGTCCGGTCCTATCCGCCGCGGGTGTCGGCCTTTACCGAGCCGTTCTGGAGCGGCCTGGCTCAGGGGCACTGGCGCACGGTGCGCTGCAAGGCCTGCGCGCGGGCGACGTTTCCGCCCAAGCCGGTGTGTCCGCACTGCTGGTCAACGGACCTGGAGTGGACCGACCTGCGGCCCGAGGGCGTTCTCTACTCCTGGACGCGCGTGCATGCCGCCCCGGCCGTGTTCGCGGCGGAGGCGCCCTATGCATGCGGCATCGTGGACCTGGACGATGGCCTGCGCATCGCCTGCCGCCTCGTCGCGCCAGCCGAGCAGCCGCTTGCCATCGGCGCGCCGGTGGAGATCGTCGTGTTGCAGTACCGGGACGGGCCGCTGTTTGCCGCGCGTCCGCGCGGTTAGCCCGGGATTGAAGGCTTCATTTTTTTGGGCGCCCGCGGGTTGCCCGCCACCTCAGGCATTTCCAGGAGAACCCAGATGTCACTGATCAACACCATCGGATTGACCGAAGACCAGAACATGATGCGCGAAGGCGTGCTGGAT
>DAIOSZ010000088.1:0-8634 GCA_036752305.1 Burkholderiaceae bacterium | reverse complement strand
GGGAGTCGGTGCGCCGTATGGACGAGGCGCGCGAATTTCCCCTGCAAGCCTACGAGGCACTGGCGGATGCCGGTTACATCGGGCTGTTTTATCCCGAGGAGCTGGGCGGCACCGGTGGCTCCTATCGGGACATCGCGGTGTTTCTGGAAACCATGGGCTACTACTACACCGGCATTGCCCAGGCAATCACGACCTCGGCTGTCTACGCCGGCATGCACATTGCCAAATTCGGTACTCCCGAGATGAAGAAGGATCTGGTGCCGCGCATCATTGCCGGGCGAGCCAAGCTGTCGCTGTGCATGTCGGAGCCGGGGACCGGCTCCGATGTCGCCGGTCTGAAGACGTTCGCGCAGCGCGAGGGCGACGAATACGTGCTCAATGGCAACAAGGTCTGGATCACGTGTGGGCATGTGGCCGACTACTTCGTGGTCATCACGCGCACCGACCGCGACGGCGCCAGTCGGCACCAGGGCATCAGCACCCTGCTGGTGGATGCCAGGGCGCCCGGCGTGACGGTGCGGCCCTTGCAGATGCTGGGGCGGCGTACCACGCACGCCAACGAAGTGTTCTTCGACAACGTGCGCGTGCCCGCGGGTAACCTGTTCGGCGGCGAAGGCCGGGCCTGGAAGAACATCATGAGCTGCCTGGCCTTGGAGCGCCTGGGGTTGGCGGCGATCTCGGCGGGCCACTGCTTCAAGATCACCGAGTACGCGCGCGACTACGCCCGCCAGCGCATCCAGTTCGGCCAGCCGATCTCCGATTTCCAGGTCATTCAGCACAAGCTGGCCGACATGCTGATTCTGTCGGAGACCGCGCGCCAGATGGTCTACCGCCTGGCCGACGTGCTGGACGCGGGGGGGCCGGCGGTCGCGGAGGCGTCGATCGCCAAGATCGTCGCCACCGACAACAATTTCAAGTGCGCCGACATCGGCCTGCAGATCATGGGCGGCGCGGGTTATTCGATGGAATACGACATGCAGATGTTCTTCCGCGACTCGCGCGTCGGGCCGATTGGCGGCGGCACCAACGAGATCCAGCGCAACATCCTGGCCAAGCAGATGGATTTGTCCTAAGGCGCGTCGCGCCGGCTGCTCGGCCAGCGCTCACGCGGCGGCATCGCGACATTTGTACATGTTGGAGATGACCATCGAATGCACGGTCTCTCCGCGCTGGTTCCTGACCAGGCGCTCACAGGACACGATGCCCTGCTTGCCGCTGCTGGTGAGCTTCTTGGCAACCGGCGTGATCACGGCGTGGATGGTGTCGCCGGACTTGACGGGCAGGTGCATGCGCCAGTTGTCCAGCCCGGTCATCGCGATGATGGTGCCGTCGTTGATGCCGCTCAGGCATTGCAAGCCACCGACGATGGCCAGCACCAGGGGGCCGTGCGCGATCGGTTCACCGTAAGGTTGGGTCTTGCAGAACTCGTGGTCCACGTGCGGCGCGTTGTGGTCGCCCGACAGGCAGGCAAAGTTCACGATGTCAGCCAGTGTGACCGTGCGCCGCGAGGTCACGATGGACTCGCCGATCACGAAATCCTCGAAATACATGCCGCGGGGCTGGCGTTGGTAAGGCACTGACATGGGTTCTCCAGAGGGTGGTGAGGATCGGGGCGGCCCTGAGGGCGAGATTGACAGCGGCCTATTTCTTGTTACCATATGTCAATGGTACTACCAATTAGTCCTATGAGGAACAAGGCATGCTGACGCACGAGGACAACGAGCGCCTGGTCCGGGTCGGCCGAGGCACCGAGATGGGCACCCTGATGCGGCGCTACTGGCTGCCCTTTCTGCTGGCCAGGGACCTGACCGCCGACGGCCAGCCTTACCGGGTACGCCTGCTGGGCGAGGATTTGGTGGCGTTTCGCGACACGGCGGGCCAGGTCGGCCTGGTGGATCATGCGTGCCCGCACCGTGGCGCGCCCATGGTGTTCGGGCGCAACGAGGAGGGCGGGCTGCGCTGCATCTACCACGGCTGGAAGTTTGGCGTCGATGGCCAGTGCCTGGAGATGCCCGCGGAGCCGGCGCATTCGCGCATGCCGGCGGCCACGCGCATCAAGTCCTACCCGGTGCGCGAGCGCAACGGCGTCCTGTGGGCCTACCTGGGCGACCCGGCGCATATGCCCGAGTTGCCGATGATGGAATGGAACCTGGTGCCTCAAAGTCAGGTGGCCGTATCGCTGCGCATCCAGGAGTGCAACTGGCTGCAGGCGTTGGAAGGTGAGATCGATTCGGCCCACGCCGCCATCCTGCACGGCCGCGCCGACAGCAGTGGCGTGATCAACCAGTGGAAGCAGGCCCAGGACTTGGCGCCGAGCTTCGAGTGTGCGGTGCATGAGGTCGGCGTCAGCGTCGCCTCGCGCCGCAAGACTGGCGGTGGTGACTATATCCGCGTCAACCAGTTTCTGATGCCGTTCTGGACCTTGGTGCCGCCACAAAGCCAGTTCCCCGAATTGAGTGGCCACGCGTGGGTGCCGATCGACGACGAGCACTCACTGTGTCTGATGTTTTCCTATCACCCCAACGAGCCTTTTCCCGAGAAAACGCGCAAACTCTTCAAGACCGGACACGCGGGCCGTCAGACCGGCCACGCTTCCGACGACTCATTCGAAGAGCGCCCGTGCAGCGTGCCGTATCACAACTACTGGAGCGTTTTCAATCGCGGCAACGCCTATCGGTTCGATCCCGCGCTGGGCGCGCGGTACAACGCTGCGGTCCCGGGTCTGTGGGTGCAGGATGCCGTGTGCCAGTCTGGTGTCGCGCCGATCTACGACCGCAGTACCGAGCATCTGGGCACCAGCGACACCGGCATCGTGCGCACGCGCCGCTTGCTGCTGGACAGTCTGAGCCGGATGCGGGCCGGGGGGGTGTCGTCCGCGGCGGCGCTCGAGCCGGACAAGTTTCTCTGGCGCGCGATTTCCATCACGGTCGAATCCGGCGGCGACTGGAAAACGCTTGGCGCCGAGTTCATGAAAGCCAGGCTGGGCGAAGGCTTTGGCTATCAACCTTGACGATCCAACCCGAGGACGCCTCCATGCACCCGACCTGCCTCACCCGCCGCCATTTCCTGGGCGCTGCCGCCGCGCTGTGCGCGAGCGCCGCTCATGCGCAGGCCTGGCCCGCGCGCCCGATCCGCATCGTGGTGCCGTATCCGGCGGGCGGCTCAACCGACCAGCTCGCGCGGGCGATCCAGCAACCCTTGGCGCAGGCGCTGGGGCAGGCCATCGTCATCGACAACCGCGCGGGCGCGGGCGGCACCATCGGTATGGACCATGTGGCCAAGGCCGCGCCTGATGGCTATACGCTGGGATTCGGCAATACCGGGCCGAACGCCGTTGCCGGCCTGCTGCGCAAACTGCCTTATGACCCGGTGGCCGACCTCGCGCCGGTGTCCACGGTGGCGCTGACGCCGATGATCCTGGCGGTGCCCGCCGACAGTCCGGCCCAGACGCTGCCGGAGTTTCTGGCCTACGCGCGGCGTGAGGGCGGGCGGCTGAACTACGGCTCGGTCGGGAACGCCTCGCTGTCGCATCTGACCGGTGAATATTTCAACGATCTGGCCAACCTGAAAATGCAGCACATTCCCTACAACGGGGGCGCGCCCATGCTGGCGGCGTTCGTCGGCGGTCAGTTGCAGGCGGCCTTTGTCACCGGACTGGATGGCGCGGCGATGCTGGCCTCGGGGCGGGTCCGCTACCTGGCCGTGGCGACCTCGGCGGCGACCGACGGGGGTCCCCGCCTGCCCCCCCTAGCGCGGGATGTTCCCGGTTTCGAGAGCATTGCGTGGTTCGGCATCCTGGCACCGCGCGCCGTGCCGCAAGAGGTCATAAGCCGCCTGCATGCCGCCGTGGTCGCCGCGGTGAACCAGCCCGAGGTGCGCAAGCTGTTCACGGAGCGCCGGGTCGAGGCACGTGCCAGCACGCCGGCGGAGCTGCAACAGCGCATTGGCGCCGAGGCGCAGCAGTGGGGACAGGTGATCCGCAAGGCCGGGGTGACCGGGTGAGCGTGGACCGGAGCCTGCGCGGCCGGGTTGCGGTGGTCGGAATTGGCGAGACGACCTACTACAAACACGGGCAGTCGCCCGACGCCGAGTTCAAGCTTGCGCTTAAGGCCATTCTGGCCGCCTGCGCCGACGCCGGCTTGGACCCGCGGCGCATCGACGGCTTCGCTTCCTACGGCGACGAGCGCAGCGACGCCACGCGCCTGGCCGCGGCACTGGGCCTGCCGCGCCTGCGCTCGGCCACCCTGCAGTGGGGCGGAGGCGGGGGTGGCTGCTGCGCCGCCGTGGCCAACGGAGCCGCCGCCATCGCGACCGGCCAGGCCGATTGCGTGGTGGTGTTCCGATCACTCGCCCAAGGGCAGCATGGCCGGTTTGGTCAGGTTGGCGGGGTGGCGACCGTGTCCGGCGAGAAGGCATATCTGATGCCCTACGGCGTGCTGTCGCCGCCGCAGCGCTTTGCGATGCGGGTGCGTCGCTTCATGCATGAACACGGTATCGAACAAGCGGCCCTGCGTGCCATCGCGCTGGCCTCCTACCACCATGCCCAGGCCAATCCCCGGGCGCTGATGCACGGCAAGCCCTTGGACGCAGCCCGATACGACGCCTCGCGCTGGATCACCGAACCCTTTCACCTGTTCGACTGTTGCATGGAAAACGATGGGGCTGCCGCGGTCGTGCTGGTGGCAGCCGACCAGGCGCGAGACTTCGCGCAGAAACCAGCCTACTTGCTGGGCGCGGCCAGTGGCTCGGGGCCCCGTTTCGGCGCACATCCCCCCAACCCCCCGCCGTACCCCCCGGCCAATTTCGGCACGCTCGTGCCCGATCTGTACGCCATGGCAGGCGTGACGGCGAACGACATCGGCGTGGTGCAGAGCTATGAGAATTTCACCGGCGGCGTGCTGATGGCGTTGATCGAACACGGGTTCTTCACCGCCGAACAGGCCAATGAGTTCCTGGTGCTCGACAACCTGCTGGCTCCACACGGTCGTCTCCCGCTCAATACCAGCGGCGGCAACCTGGCCGAGTGCTACATGCACGGCTTCGAGCTGGTGCTGGAAGCGGTACGTCAGGTGCGCCGGACGTCCACCAGCCAGGCGCGGCGCAGCGACGTGGCGTTGGTGATCGGCGGGCCCATGGGGGCGCCCGCCAGCAATCTCATCCTCGGATCGGAGGCCGCGGCGTGAACGCGGCTCCAAGGGACTCCATGAACGCGACGACGCATTCGGCCTACCTTCCCGCCGGCCTGCCGGTGCCCGTTGCCGAACCCGACGGGGTGTCGGCGCCGTACTGGTCGGGCTTGCGCGAAGGCCGCCTGCTGGTGCAGCGCTGCGGCCACTGCGCGACCTGGCAGTTCGGCCCCGAGTGGTTGTGCCATGCCTGCCTGTCGTTCGACCCGGCCTGGGTCGAGGTTGCGCCACGCGGGCGCATCTACAGCTGGGAGCGCTCCTGGCACCCCGCCCATGCGGCACTGAAAGACCATGGCCCTTATCTGGTGGTTCTGGTCGAAGTGCCTCACGCGGGGCGGGTTCGCATGGTGGGCAATTTGCTGGGCGATCCGTTGCAGGAGGTGGTGGTAGGCGCCGAGGGGCAGGGCGTGTTCGAGTTGCATGCGAACGCATCTCCGCCCTTCGCCCTGCTGCAATGGCGAGTGGTTTGAGCGTCCAGGACGGTCGAGTGGCGTTCGCGCCGCGACACGCCGGAGCCAGCGCGTTGGCGGCGTCAGGGCCTTGACTTGCGCGGCTTGCCGGTGCCGTTGGCCGAGTCGGACCGCGCAGCGGTGTTCACGTGCGAAAGATAGCTTTTTTGCAGCCGCTTGAGACTGGCTTCCATCTCGGCAACGGCGGCCTCGGCGTCGCCGCCCTGCATGTGCTTGAGAAAGCGTTTTCGCGATGGCAACACGAAGCTGTTTTCATAGTCGCCCAGGCTCAGGATGTATTGGCTGAGCACCTTGAGCATGCCGTCCATGATGATCAGCATGAGCGGATTGCCCGTCATGCGCGACAGGATCCGGTGGAAGTCCAGGTTCAGCTCGGCGCGCCGCTGAAAGTCGCCGTCGGCCATCGCGCGCGCGGTGTCCTCGATGTTGCGGCGCAAAGTCTCGATGTCCTGCGGCGTGGCTCGCCGACAGGCTTCGCGCACGATCACGGCCTCGATCCAGATGCGCGCTTCAGTCAGTTGATCTGGCGTGACGGAACCCATGTGAAACAGGTCCATCATGCTCGTGACGATGGCATCACCCGATCCCTGGCTGATGAAGGCCCCGCCACTGGCACCCTTGCGCAGCAGCACCAGGCCCGCGTGTTCGAGCGAACGCAGGGCCTCGCGCAAGGTGTTGCGTGAAACGCCGAACTGCAGCGCCAGCGCACGCTCGGCAGGCAGGCGGCTGCCGACCTTGAGTCGGCCCTCGGCCAACTCGCCGCGGATTTGCGCCGCAATTTCTTCAAACGCCCGGGCCGAGCGAACGGCCTCGAAGCGGGGCGGGGTGGGCGCCTGGGCGCCGTCGTCGATCGGTGGGTTGGATGGCATGGGGAACTTTGCGGCGGATCACGCCGTCAGCGTGGATTTCACCTTGGCTTTGCCGCTTTCGCTTTCCAGGTAATCGTTGACGCGGCGCAGGTGCAGCGCCATCGCCTCTACGGCACCCTCGGCATCACGCCGACGCAGCAGCGTCAAGACCTGTTGGCGTACCTGCATGATGTCCTTGCGCGGCTGCGGCTCAATGTTTGCTAGCAGCGCACGGATGATTTCCGACAAGGCATCGACCATCAGCACGATCACCTCGTTGTGCGTGGCGCGCGCGATCAGCCGGTAGAACTCAATCACCGACTTGGAATTGCGCGAGCCCCCGCCCGCAGTGAACAAGGCCGTGTGGTGCTCGATGTCGGCTTCGATCGCGTCGAGCTCTGCCTCCGTCGCGCGCGCGCAGGCCAGGCGCAGCGCCACGCCCATCAGTTCCACGCGCGCCTCCGTGACGTTGGCGATGGAAATCTGCCCCAGTGCGACCATGTCCTGAACGGTTTGGGTGATGCCCGTGGAATTGCTGTCGCTGCGGATGAAGAAGCCGCCATTCAGCCCGGTGCGCGCCTGGACCACGCCGGCGGCTTCCAGGCTGCGCAGCGCTTCACGGACCGCGACGCGACTGATGCCGAACTGCTCGGTCAGGTCACGCTCACCGGGCAGGCGGTCCCCGGGGCGCAGATCGCCGCGGGCGATCTGCTGGCGGATCTGATCACAGACGGCCTCGAAGGCCCGGCGCGTGCGCACGGGCTGAAACAGCGGAACCGGCGCTTCGTCCGCCGACACCGCAAGCGCCGTGGCGGCTTTCAATGACTGGCGGGCGGCGGGCTTCTCAGACATGGGATGAACCTTTCTCACAATGTTAGCCGAGGCTCTGGCCCAGTTTGCGCGCTCGACGTCGTGAACGGCAGGTTCTTGCGAGTTCGCAATGGTTGAACCATAATAACGCAAATAGCCACGTTTCTTACCCTTGCCATCCAGACACACTCCATGGATCTCGAACTGACCCTGGCGCAGCGCGCTTTTCGCGACGAAGTTCGGGCTTTCGTGGCGGAGCGCCTGCCGATCGATATACGCGCGCGCCTGCGCGCCGGGCATCCGCCGCGCAAGCAGGACACCGTGACGTGGCAGCGCATCCTCAACGAGCGGGGCTGGGCCGCCCCGCATTGGCCTCGCGAGTACGGCGGCGCGGACCTCGGTCAGATGGAGCGCCTGATCCTGATGGACGAGTTGTACCGGGCGCCCGCGCCGCTGCCGCAGGTGTTCAATGTCACCATGCTCGGCCCCGTGCTGATGAAGTTCGGCACGCCCGAGCAGTGCAGGTACTTTCTGCCCAAGCTGGCCAATCTGGACCTGTGGTTCTGCCAGGGTTTTTCGGAGCCAGGCTCGGGTTCGGACCTGGCCTCGTTGCGTACCCGGGCCGAGCGGCGACATGACGAGGAAGGCGGGCACTATCTCGTCAACGGCCAGAAAATCTGGACCACCACGGCCCATCAGGCGGATTGGGTGTTCGCGCTGGTGCGTACCGAGGTCGGCGCCCGCAAGCAGGACGGCATCTCGTTTCTGTTGATGGATTTGAAGTCGCCGGGCATCACGATCCGCCCCATCGTGTCGATCGACGGCGAGCACCACCTGAATGAAGTGTTCTTCGATAACGTGCGCGTCCCCGTCGATCAACGGGTCGGACAGGAGGGGCAAGGCTGGGCTTGCGCCAAGTTTCTGCTCGGCAACGAGCGCACCGGCATCGCCAACGTCGGCCTGTGCCGCGAGCGGCTGGAGCACGCACGCGCCTTTGCACAACGGACCACCCAGGCCGGCCGGCCGTTGTTGGACGATCCCAGGCTGCGCACCGAACTGGCCGCGTTGGACGTCGAGGTGCGGGCTCTGGAGCTCACCAACCTCCGCTTCCTGCTGACGCCCGGCGAGCGGGATGCACTGCCGAGCTTCGCCTCGGTGCTCAAGCTCAAAGGCGTCGAGCTTCAGCAGGAAATCAACGCGCTGCTGGCCAGGCTCGCCGGGCCGTCGGGGCTGGAGCGGCGCGACCACGACGAACTGGCGCATGGCCCGCTGGTGCCACGCTATTTCTACTCGCGCGCGGCGAGCATCTACGGTGGCACC
>DAIOSZ010000087.1:989-14208 GCA_036752305.1 Burkholderiaceae bacterium | reverse complement strand
CCCTCCGCACGTCGTGCTGCGGGATTCGCGCTTGGGAGCGGCCCGGCGCGCTCACGCCCGGCCGGCCTCCGGAGCGAGCATCCAGGCCGACAGGCCGAGCAGGCTCAGCGCGCGGTCGTAGCGCTCGGCCACGGGCGTGTCGAACACCACGGAGGCGTCCGCCGCCACCGTGATCCAGGCGTTCTCGGCGATCTCGCTTTCCAGCTGGCCCTGGCCCCAAGCTGAATAGCCGAGCGTGACCAGAACCTGGCTGGGGCCCGCGCCTAGCGAGAGGGCTTCGAGCACGTCGCGCGACGTGGTCATGTCCAGGCCGTCCGGGATGTGCAGCGTGGAGGCGTAGGCGGATTCGCCGATGCCGTCGGTGGGGACTGCCGTGGCTTTGCCGGGGCTGGGACGCATGGGGCTGTGGAGCACGAAGCCGCGATCCGGGCGCACCGGCCCGCCCTGGTAAACCGGTTGCCCCGTGAGGTCGGGGCGACGCAGCGGCAACTCGATTTTCTCGAAAAGATCGGTCAGCGAAAGGTCGCTTGTCTTGTTGACGATGAGGCCCATCGCGCCGTCTTCGCCATGCTCGCAGATGTAGATGACGCTGCGCGTGAACAGGCCGTCAACGAGGCCTGGCATGGCGATGAGGAAGTGACGGGTGAGGTCGATCGAACCGCTCTCAGGCATGCGCCGATTTTAACGAGGGGCTTGCCCTCACCCTCCGGCAACCTTTGGGCGCAAGCGCTCTCAGCCCTCGACCGTGACGCCGCAGTAGCCCGCCGTCAGGCGCAGCAACTCGTCCTCGGAATAGGGTTTGCCGAGATAGTGGTTGACGCCCAGTTCCTTGGCATGCTCGCGGTGCTTTTCGGCGATGCGCGAGGTGATCATGATGACCGGCAGGTCTTTCAGGCGCTGGTCCGCGCGGATGTTGCGCACCAGATCAAAACCGTCCATGCGCGGCATCTCGATGTCCGAGAGCACTACGTCGGGCGTTTCTTCCTGCAGGCGTTCCAAGGCTTGCAAGCCGTCGGCCGCCAGCGAGACCCGATAACCTTCGCGCACGAGCAAGCGCTGCGTGACACGGCGCACCGTGATCGAGTCGTCCACCACCAGCACGAGCGGGGCCGCGCGCTCCCGGGGCTTGCTGGGCTCCGTTGTGCCTCCCGGCGCATCGGGCATCTGGGCCGGTACCGTGGCGAACGGGTTGACCGCCCGGTCCAGGGCACCCAGGCGGGCCCCGTAGGTGCTCGACAGCGCGACGGGGTTGTAGATCATCACCACGTCACCCGAGGTGAGCGCGGTCATGCCAGTCAGGCCAGGCAGGCGCGACAGTTGCGGGCCCAGGTTCTTGACCACCACTTCCTGGTTGCCAGGCACGTCGTCCACGTGAATGGCCACGTTCTGCGCGGCGCTTCGCAGCACGACCACCGCGAAAGCCTTCTGTTCGGTTTCCTGCGTCGCGGCCGATTGTTCAAGCAATTGGCCGGCCCAGAAGAAGGGTACGGAGTCCTTGCCGGAGGTGAAGCGCCGCGAGACATAAGCGGCCTCGATCTCGGAACGGCTGACCTTGCGGACGAACTCGACCAATGCCGCGGGAACGCCGAACGTATGCTGGCCGACGCGCAGCAGCACGATCTGCGTGACCGCCGTCGTCAGTGGCAGGAAGAGGGTGAACTTGACGCCGGCCTGCGCGTTGGTGCTTGTCTCGATCCGTCCACCCAGCGCCAGGACCTCGGAGCGCACCACGTCCATGCCGACGCCCCGACCAGCGAGTTCAGACACCTCCGACACCGTGCTGAACCCAGGGCGGAAAATCAGCTGAGCGGCTTCTTCAAGGTCGATCGCGGCGGTGCTGTCGATCAGCCCGAGTCCGATGGCCTTGAGCCGGATGCGATCGATGTTCAGGCCGGCGCCGTCGTCGGCGAAGGAGATCGCCACGTCGTTGCCTTCCTGGCGAACGGCCACCGTGATGGTTCCGGTCGGGTCCTTGCCGCGCCATTTGCGGTCGTCCGGCATCTCGACGCCATGTGCGATGCAATTGCGCACCAGATGCTCGAACGCGGGCGTCATCCGTTCGAGGATGCCGCGATCCATCTCGATGGTGCCGCCTTGGATGTCCAGCCGGACCTGCTTGCCGACTTCCTTGGACGACTGGCGGACGACGCGGTACAGGCGCTCGGACACGCTTTCGAACTCCACCATCCGCGTGCGCAACAGATCGCGCTGCAACTCCCGTGTCTGACGGGCCTGCGCGGCAAGATCGTTCTCCGAGTTCGCGATCGAGCGCTCCAGCGTGCGCTGCACGGTCGCCACGTCGTTGACCGACTCCGCCATCATGCGGGTGAGCTCCTGCACGCGGGTGAAGCGATCGAACTCCAACGGGTCAAACGATTGCTCGTGGTCCTTGGCCTGAGCCAAGCGCGACTGCATCTGCACTTCGGCTTGCAGTTCCACGTCGCGCAATTGCTGGCGCAGGCGGTCGAGGTTGCCGGTGAGATCGTCGAGCGAGCTGCGCATTTGGCGCAAGCCCGCGTCCAGACGCGAACGGGTCATCATGACCTCGCCGCTTTGGCCGACCAGGCGCTCCAGCGTGTGCGTGCGCACGCGAACCAGGCTTCCCGATCCCTTGGCGCCGGACGTGAGAACGAGTGGCGCTGGTTGGGCGACGGTGCCAGCAATGGGCGGTTGTTCCGTGGCCTGTACCTGCGGGACTGGGGCCAGTGCCGCAACGGATTCGACGGCCAGAGCCGCTGTCTCCACCTGCGTTGCTTGCGCTGCCTGCCTGCGCTTCGCGCGCTCGATGTCCTCCTGCTCGGCGAGTTGAGGATTGACCAGGCGGTCGAAGCTGTGCTGCAGGTGATCCACCTGCGCAAGCAAAGGCTCCAGGTGGCTGGCCGATAGGCCAGAGTCCGGCAGCGCTTCGACGGCGCTCTCCATGTGGTGCGCCATCTCGCCCAGGCGCATCGCACCAGCCAGGCGCGCGCTTCCCTTGAGCGTGTGCAGGATGCGCAGCGTGAGTTGCCGGTTCTCAACGCCGGCTGGAGCCTCGACCCACCGCCGCAGGGTTGACGACAGTTGGGGAAAGAGTTCGTTGGCCTCTTCCTCGAAGATTGGGAACAGGTCGGGGTCAACCGCGTCCTCAACGTCGATCTCTTCTTCTTCCTCGGCCGAGAAGACAAACTGCACGCCCGCGGCGGCGGTGCTCACCGGCGCGGCGGGCCCCTCGGTCGGCACCGCCGTTGGCTCGGCGGGCGCGACGAGGTTCGTCAAGCCAAGGCCAACGGTTTCCACGACGACTCTCTCGAGAGCGGGTACCGGCGGGTCTGGCTCCTGGACGGGTGTCGCGGATTCGGGCAACCCTTGTGCACCTTCGGCGACCGATATTCCAGGCGCCGCGAATGAGATGATCTGAGGCTCCGCCTCAATCGTCGGCACTTCGTATGGCTGCACGACATCGGGGGCGGGTAGAGCGAGCGGCGCCGCCTCCGGCGGATTGAGCACGAGCAACTCACGCAACACCGCCAGAAGGTCGCGGTTGGGCTCTTTCAGGAAGCCTGCCGCGAATTGATGCAGCAGGCGCAAGATTTCCTCGGTCGCGGCCTCAAGGTAGTCGCTGTGGGCCTGTGCGCCCGTGCCGAAGGAACGCAGGTGCTCCAGCACATGCTCAAGCAGCCGCGAAAGACCGGACAGACCCTCGAACCCGACCGTGGCGGAACTCCCAGCCAGGGAGTGCGCAAGTGCGACGGCTTCCAACGGGACGGGCATATGCCCATCCGAGGACCATTTGCCAATGACGTCCTGCAAGCGCCGCGACCATTCCTCCGCTTCGCCGAGGAACACGTTGTACAGCGGGGTGCCAATGCGCAGATCACCGATGAGCCGGTATTCCTCCTGTTCGAACTCCGCGGAAGGCTCGTCGTTGACTGTCGCGGCAAGCGGCTCTTCAAACGACGCGGCGGCAGGCGCTTGAAGGGGTGGCTCCTCCGTGAGCAGCGACGCTGGGGGTTCTGGATCGGCGGCGATAGCCGGTTCCGGCGTCGGATCCTCCTCGGGTATCTCCGGAACGCTGACGGCTTCAACCAGCTCAATGTCATGGTCAAAACCATCCGGCCAGCCTTCAAGAGGAAGGTCTGAAGCAACGGGCGCAGGCGAAGCGTCCGCAACGGGCTCGGCCGCAGGTTCGGGAGCCGCCTCGATTTGGCTTTCAGGAGTTTCGGTTGCGAGGTCAAAGGCCGGCATCTTGGCCGGCGGCGCTTCCTCGACCGGTGAAGGCTCTGCCGCGACCGGCGCCGTGGAGGTGGCCTGATCGAAACTGAAATCGAGATCAAACAGCTCCACGGCCGGTTCGACCGGCGGCGCGGCAGGCGTGTCGGCTTGTACGTCGGGGATGTCGAAGTCGAGTACGGGTTCGCCCGCCGGGAGGGCCGTCGCATGGGCATCGACGGCGGTGGCCGGGGCTTCTGGCTCCACCACCGGCGTATGCACGGGGGCCACCGGCGGTTCGACCGGTTCTTGGCTCACGGCCGGTGGAGAAGCCAAGGGGGCAGCCACGGGCGGGCTCAGGCGCACGGCTTCGCCACGCCCGAAGGCCTGCGCGGCCTGCTGGAAGACTTTGGGTACCCAGGTGGTCGGCGTCTTTTCGGCGATCTGATCACGCCAGCCGGCAAAAGCGTCCAGTGCGACCGTGCAGAAGTTCAGCAGTTCCGGCGACGCCGGCCGGTTCTCGGCCAGCCAGCCGTTGAGCACTTGCTCCAGTGCCCAGGCACTCTCGCCAAAATCGGACAAGCCGACCATGCGTGAACTGCCCTTGAGCGTGTGAAAGGCTCTCCGCAGCGTGGTTTGCTGGGCCATGTCCGACGGAGCGTCGAACAGGGCGGCGATGGCGGAGCGCCCGTTTCCGATGACCTCCTGCGCCTCTTCCAGAAAGATGTCGAGCAGTTCGGTGTCACTGTCGTCCACGGCGGGCGCGGCCCCTGGGGCGGGAGCATCGCGTTCGGCGCCAATGATCGTGGTCGCGCCGAAGGTGGACACGCTGCTGTCGGAAAAGCCCGAGAAGCCGGATGCACCGAAAGTCGAAACCAACTCGTCATGACGACCCATGACCGGCTTGAATTCACCGGTGCTGTCATGAAACACGAACAGCTTCTTCGCCAGCTTGGGCTGGTGGTTGAGCATGTCCAGCATGAAACCCATGGCGCCCAGGTTGTTGGCGAGCAGGTCGAACACCGGCTGCATCGCCTGGGGGTCTTCCCGGTGCTCCGCGACCAGCTTCGTCTCGAGGATCTGCCGCATGGCCACCACGGTCCGCTCGGCATGGTCGAGTCCCAGGACCGACAGCACGCCGCGCATCTGCCCGAGCTTTCCGGGCACCTGAGACAGCACGCCCCGCTCGGTCGGATTGCGGAAATACTGGTCAAGCGAGCGCTCCAGCTCGCCCAGCGAGGTTTGCAGCTCTCCGACCACGCTGCCCATGGTCTGATGGTCGCTGACGCGCCGGAACAGGTCCTCCATCCATGGTTCCAGGGGCTCCGACACGCCCCCCGCGACCACCTGATTCAATCGCGATGCCAGAGCCTGCGTGCGCTCCTGCAATTGCGCCGACACTGCCTCGGGATCGGCAAACACCGCTTCCAGATACAGGATCGCGGTTGCCATCTCCAACCCCAGCTCGACCGACGGCGGCCGTCCACTGGTTTCCACTTTGCCGATGGCCGCATTGAGCGCGTCAGCAAGCGCTGCGCTGCCCGGATGGAGCTTGACCAGCGACTCGCCGACCAGGCTCACCTGGTCCTTGGCTGCCTTGAAGCGCGCCATGTCGCCAGCCGACACGGCTGACCATGCCTCATGCGCGCCCGCGATGCGCTTGCGCGCCTGCTGGAGGATGGCCGGATCAAACAGTCCAAAGCGCGCGCGGTCGTAGTCCACCGGCGGCCGGATCGCGCAGCGATAGGCTTGGCGAACGGCCTGCAGCGCCGGCGCGGGCGCCTCGCTTTTGTTGGCGTTGGCACAGAAGAACAGCAGGTCGTATGCCAAACGGTCGGCGATCGACGGATCACCCTTGGACAACGTGGCGTACTGCTGCAGCACGCGGGAGGCCGCGCGCTTGGCGAACAGGTCACCCTTGATCAGGCGCTGCTCCAGCGCCTCGAAGAAACCTGCGCTCAGGCGCCAGAAGGTGCGAGCCTGAAGCGGCGACGACCCCTTCGCCAGGGCCAACGAGACGGCGCGCAGTTCGCCTGCGGCCGCCTCATCAGCCGACTTGACGATTCTGAGCACCAACTGATCCAACTGAGGGCGCAGAGCCGCATTGGGAACCAGCGGCGCCTCGTCCCCCACGGGTTCGGGCACGTCGATCCAGCTCCAGGCAAAGGTCCACAGATCCGCTGGGTGTACGCGGTCGGACGCCGCCAACTCCCCCATTGCCCGGTACTGCGGGAACAGCCCGATCGAATTGACCGGCTTGCCTTGCAGCAGCGCTTCCAGAAATTCCACCAGCGCGAAGCCCGCTTTCTCCATGGCCGTGATCGCGGCCTCGCCGAACAGCTCGGGGCGCTGGATCGCGCGCTGCACCGCCGCCTCCATCGTCTTGAGCATGGTGACCGCCGCGCCCTGGCCCACCATGTCGAGCGCGCCCGACGCCTGATGCAACTGAAGCCGCGCGATGCGCAGTTGACTGGCATCGACGGAGCCCAGGTCCGAACCGCGCGCCGCATCGGCCTCGCGCAGAAAGCGCCGCAGCGCCTTGTTGGCTGTATCGAGCGACTTTCGGAGTTCTTCCAGCACCCACGCCAAAGGCCCGAGGTCTGGTGTGCCTTGGTCGAGGTCGCCGGGCGAAGGGACTTGCTGCATGGGCGGGTTCTGGAAGAGCGCGAGAAAGGGAAAGAGGGCTCGCGTCAGCTGATCTTGAAACGCGAAACCGATTGACGAAGTTCATCGGCCATCTGCGCGAGCTCACGAACCTGCGTAGCGGTGGCGCGGGTGCCCTCGCCGGTTTGTTCGGTCACCGCGAAGATGTGCTGAATGTTCTCGGCCACCACGTTGGCTGATGTGGCTTCGCGTGAAGCCGACTGAGAAATGTCCTCAATCAGGTCGGCCAGACGTCGCGTCACGCTGTCGATCTCGGTCAGCGCGGTACCCGCGTTGTCGGACAGCTTCGCTCCTTCGACCACCCCCTGCGTGGAACGTTCCATGGCGGCCACCGCGTCTTGCGTGTCGGTCTGAATCGCCTTCACCAGCGCGGCAATCTGGCGCGTGGCATCCGCCGAGCGTTCGGCCAGCCGCTGCACCTCTTCCGCCACCACCGAGAAGCCCCGACCCGCTTCACCGGCGGACGCGGCCTGGATGGCTGCGTTGAGCGCGAGCACGTTGGTCTGTTCCGTGATGTCTGAAATCAGTTCGGTGATCTCGCCGATCTCCTGCGACGATTCGCCCAGCCGCTTGATCCGCTTGGATGTGTCCTGGATCTGGTCACGGATCGAGTTCATGCCGCCGATCGAGTTCTGCACCGCCGACAGGCCCGAGGCTGCGGCCTCCAGCGACTGGCGCGCCACCGTGGCCGACTCCTGCGCCTGCGAAGACACCGTGTTGATGCGGCCGGCCATGTCGAGCACCGATTGGCCCGTTTCGCGGATTTCGCGCAGCTGCTCGGTGGATACCGCCAGCAGTTCGGTTGATGTGCTGTCCACCTGCGCGGTGGTTTGCGCCACGCGCGTCGCCGTGCCCTGCACGTTCGAAACCAGCGAGCGCAATTCCTCGACGGTGTAGTTCACCGAGTCGGCAATGGCGCCGGTGATGTCTTCGGTCACCGTGGCTTCCTGCGTGAGGTCGCCCTCGGCCACCGTCTGCAACTCGTTCATCAACCGCAAAATTGCCGCCTGGTTGGCGTCGTTCACGCGCTTGGCCTCAACCTGTTCGCGCTCGGCCTCCAGGCGGTCCATCTCGGCCAAGCCCTGGCGGCGGCGGCTTTCCAGCAGTTGCACATACACCATGCCACCCGCCGCGGCGAGGGCAAGCAAGCCCGAGGCGACCAGCAGCAACAGCGGCATTGCGCCAATGCCCGAAGAGCTTGAGAGTGCGTTTTGTAGGTTCTGCAAGCCTGTGCGCAAGGGCTCGCTGTCGGCCAGGATGGACGCTTGCGCTTCCCGCGCCGCCACCAGGCCCTGCAGGTTGCCGAGAATGGCGCCCGCCTGGACACGCGTTTGCTCGTAGAGCTTGAGCAGTTCCTGCAGCGCTTCGCGCAGTTGCGGGTCGCGGCTGGGCGACAGGCGCAGCTCCGTGCTGCCGTCGAGCAGGCCGGTGCTGATGTCCTTGAACGAATTCAAGTCCTTGCCCAACAGGAACACCGCCTCGGGGCTCACGCCTTCCATCGTCATGAACTCGTTGGCGGACTTGCCGATGCGCTGCGTCAGCATCACCACCTGACCAGCGGCCGAAATCTCCGACGCCGGCGCGTTCTGCTGCAACTTGAGAGAAGACACCATCTCGGCGATTTCCAGCAGATCGGACGACTGCCGGTTGATCGTGCCCAGCGCAACGCCGATTTTCTTCAGCACGGCTTCCTGGCCCACCACCACCTTCACGTTCTTCTCGGTGCGATCCACCAAGGGCAGGACCGCGTCCACCGTCGGCTGGAGATCGTCGCTCAGCGCGGCCACGCGCATGGATTCGTCACCGTCCTTGAAGGCGTGCACCGATTTGGAGAGCACCGCTGCGCTGTCCTTGAGTTCGGTGAACCCTTCCGCCGAACCCAGCATGGCCTGCGAAACCGACTTGGCCAGTCGCTGCGACTGCATCAAGGCCTGACCCGAGGCCGCCACCTGCAGCGAGGAACTGTCGGCTTGCCGCAGCGAAACGAAAATCATCGCCGCCAGCGTCACGCCCGCCAGGCCCAGCAAGATGCCCAGAATGCGCTGATGCTGGGCTGCCGTGCGCGAACCAAGCACCGGCAAGGTGAGCAGTTCGGTTTCTTGCGACGGCATCATCTCCGTCGCCATGCGGCTTTCCGAGAAGATGGAGGCCGGCTCCTCGGTTTCCTGCGGCAGACGAAAATCAACCGATTCCTGGGTGTTCGAGCCCAGCAGCCCGTCCGACGAAACCTGTTCCGACGGTGCCTCCTGCAAGGATAAACCTCCCGTTGTCTCGGGCACGGGCTTTTTGCCGAACAGATTCTTTAGCTGGTCAACGATGGCCATGTTGCTCTCTCGGGTCTAGACGCTATACGCCAATGGTTAGAAAGTCGCCCTGGCGGGACAACTCCTGCAAATTGATTTCTTGCCACGTTTGCCCTTGCGGGTCGGTAAACCGCGCGCTCAGGCAAGCCGCGCCGCCAGGCTCGACTGAGTCGGAGCGCGCGAAGCTGTCCACGTGTTTGAGGCCCAGCAGGCGGTCAACCAGCAACGCGCAGTTGACTTCCAGCACGTTGTTTAGCGCCACCAGGCGCGAATCCGCCTTCACGGGGCTTGGGCCGGCGTTCGGGGAGCCCGTCGCTTCGCTCAGATAGGCCGCCAAATCGGCCACGCCATAGAGCGCGCCGCGCAGATTGGACACGCCAAGGAACCAGGGCCGCGTGTAGGGCACGCGCTGCGGCGGCGTCCAGGCAAAGATTTCACCCGAATGCGACAGCGGCAAAAGATAGCGCCTGTCACGCGCCTGCACGGCCAGCCAGGCCGCCGAAGTGCCCTGCGTGCGAGCCGATTGCAGCCGCTCGCTCAGCCGTCCTTGCAGAATGCGCAGTGCGTCGCGTTTGGACATGGATGCTGCGCTAGCCCAGGGCCTGGATCTTGGCCAGCAGGTCGGCGGGATTGACGGGCTTGGTCACATAGTCGCGGGCACCCTGACGCATGCCCCAGACGCGATCGGTTTCCTGATTCTTGCTGGTGCACATGATGATGGGCACGTCGGCGAACTCCGGTGTGCGCGAGATGGCGCGCGTGAGCTGAAAGCCGTTTTGCCCGGGCATCACCACGTCCATCAGGATCAGGTCGGGCTTGCCCTCGGCCAGGCGCGCATGCGCCTCCTCGGCGTTGCCGGCCACGCGCACCTCGAAGCCGTTCTTCTTGAGGATGTCGGACAGAAACATCTGCTCCGTCTTGGAATCATCCACCACCAGCACCTTGTTGATCGGCATCATCTACTCCATCTCAAACCGACGCGTGCTGCTGCACCGCCTGTAACAGTTGATCCTTGGTGAAAGGCTTGGTCAAGTAATCCTGTGAGCCCACCATCCGCCCGCGCGCCTTGTCGAACACACCGTCCTTGGACGACAGCATGATGACCGGCACGCCCGAGAATTTGTCGTTGCGCCGGATGATCGAGCAAGTCTGATAGCCATCCAGGCGGGGCATCAGAATGTCACAGAAGATCAGGTTGGGGGCGAAATCGTTGATCTTGCCCAGGGCGTCGAAGCCGTCCTCGGCCAGCACGACCTCGTGACCGCCTTGCTTCAAAAATATTTCCGCGCTGCGGCGGATGGTGTTGCTGTCGTCAATGACCAACACCCGCAATCCCGATCCTGAAGTCGTCGTCACGTCCTGAGGCTCCTTGCTTGGCCTTATGAATTGCGCGGCCGCCGCGCTAGACCGGCACCATTTCGAAGTCTTCCTTGCGCGCGCCGCACTCGGGGCAGGTCCAGTTCATCGGCACGTCGGCCCAGGGCGTGCCGGGGGCGATGCCGTGTTCGGGGCTGCCTGCCGTTTCATCATATATCCAGCCACAGATCAAGCACATCCAGGTTTTCGAGTCTGCCACGGTCAAATCACCAAAAGCCCTATGGGATGCGAGCCAAGGCGCTCGCATAGAATAAAACGATTGTAGCCATCGCTACCCAGGTTTCGTCACCCTGTATCCCGGGGATCGCGCGAAACACGCGGGTACGCCCATGAGTACCCCGGCCGCCCCTCCCCCCGTTTTCACCATGCCTGCCCTTGCGTCGGATGGCGGAGCCGATCCGGATGCCGACGCGGGCGAGCTTCGCCCGGCGTGCGTGCTCGTGTTCAATGCCAACGACCCGCTCGCTGCGGGCGGTCTGGGGGCCGACGTGGTCACCCTCGGCTCCATGGGCGTGCACGCGCTCCCGGTGGTGACCGGCGCCTGGGTGCGCGACAGCAGCGCCATTCACGACCACATCGCCTTCGACGAAGCGGCGGTCGAGGAGCAGGCCCGCGCCGTGCTCGAGGACGTGGCCGTGCAGGCCTTCAAGCTTGGCTTCGTCGGCCAGGTGGACAACCTCGGCGCCGCCGCCCGCGAGATCGGCGACTATCCCGGCGTGCCGCTGGTGCTCCACATGCCCGACCTGTCGTGGTGGGATCTGCGCGACATCGAGCGCTACCTCGACGCGGCCACCGAGCTGGTGCTGCCGCTCACCACGGTGCTGACTGGCAGCCAAGGCACCCTGGCGCGCTGGCTGCTGCCCGACTGGTCGGGCGACGGCCTGCCCGGGCCGCGCAAGATTGCCCAGGCTGCCGCGGCCCATGCGCCGCGCAGGGGCTGGTGACCGGCATCGCGCGCGATGGCGGCGGCTTCCTCGACAACGTGCTTGCCACCTCGGAGGCCGTGCGCCACCAGCAAACCGTCGAATGGATCGACGCGCGCTTTGCCGGCGCTGGCGATACCCTCGCCGCGAGCCTGGCCGCACTGCTGGCCACCGGCCAGGAACCGGCCGAAGCCGCCGCCGGCGCGCTCGCCTATCTCGACCGCGCGCTGATGGCCGGCTTCGCCCCTGGCATGGGCCATCACCTGCCTGACCGCATGTTCTGGGCCCAGGCGGCCGAGGACGACGGCGAAGACCCCGCGGCCTCCTGCGAATCCAACCTTTCACCCATCCCGCCATGAGCCTCACCGACCGAAACCAGCAGCTGTTTGATCGCGCCAAATCCGTCATTCCCGGTGGCGTCAACTCCCCCGTGCGCGCGTTTCGCGCGGTCGGCGGCACGCCGCGCTTCATCGCCCGCGCCCAAGGGGCCTACCTGTGGGACGAGAACGGCCAGCGCTACATCGACTACATCGGCTCCTGGGGCCCGATGATCCTCGGCCACGGCCATCCCGCCGTGCTGGAGGCCGTCGCGCGCGCCGCCCGCGACGGCCTCTCGTTCGGCGCGCCCACCGAGCGCGAGGTCGAACTGGCCGAGGAAATCCTGAGACTCGTGCCCAGCATGGACATGGTCCGCCTGGTCAGCTCCGGCACCGAGGCCGGCATGAGCGCCATCCGCCTGGCGCGTGGCTATACCGGCCGCTCCCATCTCGTCAAATTCGAGGGCTGCTACCACGGCCACGCCGACGCCCTGCTCGTCAAGGCCGGCTCGGGCCTGGCCACCTTCGGCCACCCCACCAGTGCCGGCGTCCCGCCCGAGGTGGCGCAGCACACCCTGGTGCTCGAATACAACAACGTCGAGCAGCTCGAACGCGCCTTTGCCGAACGCGGCGCCGAAATCGCCGGCCTGATCATCGAGCCCATTGCCGGCAACATGAACTTCGTGCGCGCCAGCGTGCCCTTCATGCGCCGCTGCCGCGAACTGTGCAGCCAGCATGGCGCGCTCCTGATCCTCGACGAGGTGATGACCGGCTTTCGCGTCGCGCTCGGCGGCGCGCAAAGCCTGTATGCACGCGACATTCCCGGCTTCGCGCCCGACATCACGGTGTTGGGCAAGGTCATCGGCGGCGGCATGCCGCTGGCCGCCTTCGGCGCGCGGCGCGCCATCATGGAAAAACTGGCACCGCTCGGCCCGGTCTACCAGGCCGGCACGCTCAGCGGCAACCCGGTCGCCACCGCCTGCGGTCTGGCCACGCTGCGCGAGATCCGCAAGCCCGGCTTCTTCGAAGCACTGACGGCGAAGACGCACCGCCTGGTCGGTGGTCTGGTGGCCGCTGCGCAGGAGGCCGGCGTGCCGTTTTCGGCCGACAGCGAGGGCGGCATGTTCGGCTTCTTCCTGCTGCCTGAGCTGCCGCGCCACTACGCCGAAGTGATGAAAAGCGACGGCACGCGCTTCAACCAACTGTTCCACGGCCTGCTGGAGCGCGGCGTGTACATCGCGCCGGCGCTGTATGAAGCCGGATTCGTCAGTGCCGCGCACAGCGACGCCGACATCGACGCCACCATCGCGGCGGCGCGCGCGGTGTTTGCGCGGCTGGGTACGGGCTGACGCGCCACCGGCTGGCCCGCCGTGCGCGCGCTGCTGATCGGCACCACCGCCGTCCTGCTGCTGACGGCCTATACGCTGGCGCTGTTTACGCCGCTGGC
>DAIOSZ010000087.1:243-979 GCA_036752305.1 Burkholderiaceae bacterium | reverse complement strand
CCGCCGATCAAGCCGCTGGACGCGGCCGTGGTGGCGCTGGCCGACACCTGGAACCGCCTGAACGCCGCCGGACTGCAATGGGCCAGCAGCACGCGCTGGCAGGTGCACCGGCCACCCGATCTGAGCCAGCACGCCTGGTACCTGGTGGTCTGCAACCACCAGAGCTGGGTCGACATCCTGGTGCTGCAGCGCTGCCTGCAGGGCCGTGCGCCCTTTCTCAAGTTCTTCATCAAGCGCGAGCTGATCTGGGTGCCGCTGGTCGGGCTGGTGTGGTGGGCGCTGGACTTCCCGTTTCTGCGCCGCAAGGGCGGCGCCAGCGGGGCGCAGGACCTGGCCACGGCGCGCGCGGCCTGCGCGCGCTTCCGTGCGCTGCCCACCTCGGTGATGAGCTTTGTCGAGGGCACGCGCTTCACGCCCGCCAAGCATGAGGCGCAGGGTTCGCCCTACCGCCACCTGCTCAAGCCCAAGGCAGGCGGCATGATGACGGCGCTGGACGTGCTGGGCGACCGGCTTGATGCCGTGCTGGACGTGACCATCTTCTACCCCGGTCGGGTACCGAGCTTCGTCGACGTGCTGTGCGGCCGCGTGCCCGAAGTGCGCGTGCACATCGACCGCCAGCCCGTACCAGCAACGGGTGACGGGCAGCCGCTCGCTGTCACCGGCGTGCAGGCCTGGCTGGCCGAACTGTGGCAAGCCAAGGACGCGCGCTTCAAGCAACTCGGCTCGTGACCATGGA
>DAIOSZ010000087.1:0-233 GCA_036752305.1 Burkholderiaceae bacterium | reverse complement strand
CCGCCGCCCGGCGTCCACGGGCACGACAACTGAAGCCGTCTCGCTCGGGCACGACGAGTGCCCGCCTTGTGATTCACCCCAGGCCGACAACGTCAGCCTGGGGTGAAGTCATTGGCCATTCGTGGCCGGAACCACTGCGCCCACTGACGCGTCGCCCCTGAAGGGCGACGGCGTGCAGCGCCGCGCAGACGTGGTCAATAGACGCCCTGCGCCAGCATGGCGTCGGCGATCTT
>DAIOSZ010000086.1:6912-14495 GCA_036752305.1 Burkholderiaceae bacterium | reverse complement strand
ATCGACACCACCACCGGCATGTCGGCCCCGCCGATGGGAATGATGATCAGCACGCCCAGCACGAACGACAGCGCCAGCATGATGAAGAACGCCGTCCAGTTGCCGGTGAGCATGAAGGCCAGACCCAGGCCCAGCGTCGCCAGCCCCAGGATCAGGTTGAGCATGTGCTGGCCCGAGAACACCACCGGCGCGCCCTGGAACAAACGGAATTTGTATTTGCCCGACAGCTTGCCGAAGGCGATCACCGAGCCGCTGAACGTGATCGCGCCGATGGCCGCGCCCAGGAACAGCTCCAGTCGGTTGCCCGTCGGAATCTCGCCGCCCTTGGCCGTGATGCCGAAGGCCCAGGGCTCGGCAACCGCCGCGACCGCGATGAACACCGCCGCCAGGCCGATCATGCTGTGCATGAAGGCCACCAGCTCGGGCATCTTGGTCATCTCCACGCGCTGCGCCATGATGGCGCCGGCCGCGCCGCCGACCACCAGCGCGCCCAGCACGTAGACCAGGCCGCCCGCGCCACCGGGATAGTTGAGGATCAGCGCCGCCGTGGTCAGTACGGCGATCGTCATGCCGACCATGCCGAACAGATTGCCGCGGATCGAGGTCGTCGGGTGCGACAGGCCCTTGAGCGCCTGGATGAAGCAGACGCTGGCTATCAAATACAGGAGCGTGACGACGTTGATGCTCATTTGCTTTGCTCCAGCGCGGCCGGGGCGGCCTTCTTCTCTTTCTTCTTGAACATCTCCAGCATCCGGCGCGTCACCAGGAAGCCGCCAAACACGTTGACCGCCGCCAGCGCCACCGCCAGCACGCCCATCGTTTTGCCCAGGGTGGTTTCGGTCAGCGCGGCGGCCAGCATCGCGCCGACGATCACGATCGCCGAGATCGCGTTGGTCACCGCCATCAGCGGCGTATGCAGCGCGGGCGTGACGGTCCACACCACGTGGTAGCCCACATAAATGGCCAACACAAAAATGATCAGGTTGATGAGGGTGGGGGATACGACTTCCAAAACAGTCTCCTAGTCGGTGAGGGGCGGGCTACTTGCTGGCCCGCTTGACTTCGCCGCCCTGCGTCATCAGGCAGGCGGCGACGATATCGTCTTCCAGATCGATCTTGACGCCCGGGTCGGCGCCCGCCTCGGCCTTGGGCAGCACGAGCTTGAGGAAGTCCAGCACGTTGCGCGCGTACAGGCTGCTCGCGTCGGCCGCCACCAGCGCGGGCAGGTTGGTCTCGCCCACCAGCGTGACGCCGTGGCGCTGCACCGTCTGGCCGGGCGTCGTCAGCGGGCAGTTGCCGCCCTGCGGCGCGGCCAGATCGACGATCACCGAGCCCGCCTTCATGCTCTTGACCATGTCCTCGGTCACCAGCACCGGCGCCGGGCGGCCGGGAATCAGCGCGGTGGTGATCACCACGTCGGCCTGCGCCACGCGCTTGGCTACCTCTGCCTTCTGGCGGTCGAGCCAGCTCTGCGGCATGGGCCGCGCGTAGCCTCCCACGCCCTCGGCCGCTTCTTTTTCCTCGCTCGTCTCATAGGGAACGTCGATGAACTTGGCGCCCGGCGTTTCCCCCTGCCCCTCCCCGGGGGGCCGCGCGGCGGGGGCCTCCACCCCCGCGCCGGGGCGCTTGGCCGTGGCAATGGCGTGCCGCCCCGCCACGCCCACGCCCAGAATCACCACGCGCGCCGCCTTGACGGTGCCGGCGGCGGTCATCAGCATCGGGAAGAAGCGCTGATAGGTGTTGGCGGCCATCATCACCGCTTTGTAGCCGGCGATGTTGGCTTGCGAGGACAGCACGTCCATGCTCTGCGCGCGCGTGGTGCGCGGCGCGGCCTCGAGCGCGAAGCCCGTCACCTGCGCCGCCGCCAGGCGCTGCAGGCCCTCGGCGTCAAATGGGTTGAGCATGCCCACCAGTGTGGTTCCCGGCTTCATCGGCGCGGCCTCGGCCTCGGACACGTGGCGCCCCTTCAACCCCAGCGGGCAGCCGAAGGCGCCCGCCGCGTCGGTGATGGCAGCTCCGGCGGCCACATAGGCTTCGTCGGTCACGCTGGCTGCCAGCCCGGCACCCGCCTGCACGCGCACCTGGTGGCCCTGGGACTTGAGCTTCTTGGCCGTCTCGGGCGTCACCGCGACGCGGGTCTCGCCAGCCACTGTCTCGGCTGGCACGCCTATATCCATGGTTGTCTCCTGAAGGTGGCACGGCAACTGACGCCGTCCTGACAGACATTGTGTGCCAAAAATGCACGCACTTGAGCGCCAATAATTGAGTGATGACCTCAATTTCCCCCCGGACCCCTTCGCCGCGCTGGTCGCCCAGCGTTACCGTCGCCGCCGTTGTCGAGCGCGAGGGCCGCTATTTGCTGATCGAGGAACACACGCCCGAGGGCTTGCGCCTGAACAACCCGGCCGGGCACCTGGATCCGGGAGAGTCGCCCGCCGAAGGCTGCGCGCGCGAGGCGCTGGAGGAAACCGCGCATGCCTTCGTGCCGCGGTGGCTGGTGGGTATCTACCTGGCGCGCTTTCAGCGTCCGTCCACGGGCGAGGACGTGACCTACCTGCGCCTGGCCTTTGGCGGCGAGCTCGGCGCGGCGGTGGCCGGCCGGGCGCTGGACACCGGCATCGTGCGCCTGCTGTGGCTCACCCCCGACGAGGTGCGCGCCACGCGCGAGCGCCACCGCAGCCCGCTGGTGCTGCGTTGCGTCGAAGACCATCTGCGCGGCCAGCGCCTGCCGCTGTCGGCGATCCACGCCGACCCCAGTCTATACTCCTGAATTGATAGCTTTCCGTGGCTGTTTATATTGACCTGCAGCACAAATCGACTCAAAAAAAGAAAGAGGTCTGACCATGCCTGAAACCGCGCCGCCCGCCATCACCGCGCCGCCGCTCGTGGCGCTGGCTGGCGATCACCCCCCCTGCGCCATCACGTCGCTGGACGCCGGGGAACTGTCCGAGGCCATCCACGCGCGGCGCCTGTCGTGCCGCGAGGTGATGCAGGCCTATCTGGCGCGCATCGCCACACTCAATCCCTCGTACAACGCCATCGTCAACCTCCGGCCCGAGCCCGAACTGCTGGCCGAGGCCGACGCGGCCGACGCCGAGCTCGCGCGTGGCGCCAGCCGCGGCTGGATGCACGGCATGCCGCAGGCGATCAAGGACCTGTCCAACGCGCGGGGCCTGCCCACCACGCTGGGCTCGCCGCTGATGCGCCACTTCATGCCGCACGAGGACGGCCTGCTCGCGGCACGCCACCGCGCGGCGGGGGGCATCTTCATCGGCAAGACCAACACGCCGGAGTTCGGCCTGGGCTCGCACAGCTTCAATCCCGTCTTCGGCGCCACGCGCAACGCCTGGGCGCCGGAGCGCACGGCCGGCGGCTCCAGCGGCGGCGCGGCGGTGGCGCTGGCGCTGCACCTGCTGCCGGTGGCCGACGGTTCCGACTTTATGGGCAGCCTGCGCAACCCCGCGGGCTGGAACAACGTCTATGGCCTGCGCCCCAGCCAAGGCCGCGTGCCGCTGTGGCCGACGCTGGATGTCTGGATCAGCCAATTGGCCACCGAAGGCCCGATGGCGCGCAACGTGGCCGACCTGGCGCGCCTGCTGGGCACGCAGAGCGGGCCCGATGCGCGCGCGCCGCTGGCGCTGGCCGATCGCCCGGACTTTCTGGCGCTGCTGGACGAACCGCCCGCTGCCCCGCGCATCGGCTGGCTGGCCGATCTGGACGGCTACCTGCCCATGGAGGCGGGCGTGCTCGACACCTGCGCCGCCGCGCTGGGCCGTTGGGAGCGCGCCGGTGCCACCGTCGAGCCCACCGCGCTGGGCTTCGCGCCCGAGCGTGCCTGGCAGGCCTGGCTGGTGTGGCGCCAGGCCCTGGTCGGCCCACGCATCGCGCCCTTTCTGGTGCAGGCGGCCAACCGCGACAAGATCAAACCCGAGGCGCTGTGGGAATACGACCAGTCGCTCCAACTCTCGGGCGCTGCCCTGCTGGCGGCCAGTCAGACCCGCACGGCCTTTTTTCAGCAGATGCTCGCGCTGCTGGAGCACTACGACGCGCTGGCCCTGCCGGTCGCCCAGGTCTGGCCGTTTGACCTGCACGAACGCTGGCCGCGCCAGATCGCCGGCAAGGCGATGGACACCTACCACCGCTGGATGGAAGTGGTCAGCTACGCCACCTTCGCCGGCCTGCCCGCCATCAGCGTGCCCGCCGGCTTTGGCGCCGAAGGCCTGCCGATGGGGCTGCAACTGATCGGCAAGCCCCAGGGCGATGCCGCGCTGCTGCGCCTGGCGCGGCATTTCGAGGCCCGCGCGGCGGCTTGACGGGAAGCCCAAGGCATCTTCAAAAAAGTAGCTGCCCATGGTTGGTTTTAATGACATTGACGCGGAAAACATGATGAAAATTGGCCTCAAAGCGATGCTGCTGACCCTCTGCACTGGTCTGGCGCTGGCGTGCGCCGCCGCGCGGGCGCAGGCGCCGGGCGGCGACGGCTACCCCAGCAAACCCATCACGCTCGTCGTCGGCTATCCCCCGGGCGGCAGCACCGACCTCACGGGCCGCGTGCTGGCCCAGGAATTGGGCAAGAAGCTCGGCGTGCCCGTGGTGGTGGAAAACCTCGGCGGCGCCGGCGGCACGATCGGCGCGCAGAAGGTGGCCAGCGCCGCGCCGGACGGCTACACCCTGCTGGCGGGCGCCAACAACGAGATCGCCATCGCGCGGCTGATTTCCAGTGGCGTCAAGTACGGGCTGGCGGACTTCACGCCCATCGGCCTGATTGCCTCGCAACCCATGGTGCTGGTGGCCTCGCCCGGCAGCGGCGTGAAGGATCTGGACGGCTTCTTGCGCCGCGTCCAGTCCAACCCCGGCAAATACAGCTACGGCAGCTCCGGCGTGGGGACGGCGCTGCACCTGGCCGGCGAAATGCTCAAGCAGCAAGCGGGCATTTTCATGACGCACATCCCCTACCGGGGCGTGGCGCCGCTGACCAACGACCTGCTCGGCGGCAACATCGACTTTGGCGTGTTCGTGCTGTCCAGCGGCTTGCCGCACATCCGCGCCGGCAAGCTCACCGCGCTGGGCGTCACTCAGCCCCAGGCGGCGGCCGTGGCGCCGGAGGTGCCGCCGCTGGCCAGCCATCCGCGCCTCAAGGGCCTGGACATCAGTTCCTGGTTTGCGCTGATGGCGCCGGCCAGGCTGCCCGAACCGGTGGCGGCCAAGCTGCGCAAAGCTCTGGCCGAGGCGCTGCAAGCCCCGGAGCTGCGCAAGAAACTGGAAGACGCCGGCTCGGTGATCGCGCCGCTGAATGTGGACATGCCCCGCTTCCTCGCCGCCGAAACGGCCAAGTACCAGAAGATCGTCGATTTCGCCAAGATCCGGGAATGAGGCCTGGCCGTCGTTTGGCAGCGTGCCGGGGTCTTAAAATGATAGCTGCTCGTGGTGATATTTGTTGAGACTCAGGGCCTTTTAGCGGTCAAAAATGGGTCTCAATGAGATAAGAAAATCAAAAATATGTAGACATTTCTACAAAATTGTAGATATATCTACAAACTTCCTTTGCCGCATCGGTTGGCGATGCTCTTTTGGGATGATTTCGATGATCATTTTGAGAGGAAACCTATATGAAACAACCACGATCAGCTATGAAATTAAGAGTTCTTCAAAGGCCTTGGGCATCCGCCGCATGCTCGTTGCGGCTGGCTCGGTCTGAAGGCGGACCATCAACGCTGGACAACGGGAATCGCCCAATTTGATCTGGCGGACAGCGGGTTGATTTGGAATTTTTTTAAAGAAAATGGGAACACACCGGGCGCCACCAGGCGCGCGGCTCCCGGGAATTGAATTCGTATGACGCTTCCAAATGCCTCGCCTTTGTTGAGAATAGGCGTTTTTTATGATGGAACCTATTTTCAGAAGGCTTCCCAATATTACCGGTATCAGCACGAACGGCGATCGCGCCTCAGCATTGGGGGGTTGCACGATTTCATCCGCGGCACGCTGGCTGAAAAAGAATCGGTGGACGCCCGGTATTGTCAAATCGTGGATGCCCATTATTTTCGCGGGAGAATCTCTGCCGCCGAAGCCAAGGAACGGGACGCACTGTACGCGGACCGCGTCATCGACGACATCCTGATGCACGAGGGAGTGGTCACGCACTACCTCCCTTTGCAAAACGGCCACGAAAAGGGCATTGACGTCTGGTTTGCGCTGGAAGCGTTTGAATTGGCCATGTACAAACGGTTTGACGTGATCGCACTGGTGGCCGGCGATGGCGATTATGTTCCGCTGGTGAGAAAGCTCAACACGCTGGGCACGCGCGTTCTGTTGGTTGGATTTGACTATCAATATGTTCGCGACGGTGAAACCTTCAATTCCCGGACCTCCTCGAAGCTGATTGAGGAGTGCACCTACCCGATGTTGCTCAGCACGCTGATCGACGATCGGACCAAGCGCAACGAACCCTGGATGGGGCCGCTGTTCCTGCCCAGGCAGGAGCGGGTGGCCGGGCAGGGCACACCGCCGCGTTTTGGCGCAGGATCGACGCCCGAAGCGGGCGCAGGCCAGCAGCCGAGCGTGGCTGGCCAGGCGGTTGCAGCCGAGCCGTCGGCCGGCGCCGACCCTGCCGCGGACTCAGAAGCCGCGTCCGATGACCAGCAGGGCGAAATCCTGAATCTGCGCGAAGGCTATGGATTCATCCGGCGTGACGGCGGTGACAACCTGTTCTTTCATATGTCGTCGCTGATCGACCGGTCATTTCCAGAACTGCACGTCGGTCAACGGGTGGTATTCGTCGAGCGCCCGACAGCGCGCGGGCAGGTGGCGCAGCAGGTCAGGGCGATCGGGCCGTAGACGGGGCGCGGGGGCGGGATGTTCCGGCGTCCGCCCCGTGATTCAGCGCTCGTCCCAATCCTTCCAATTCACCGGGTACGCTTGCCGATAGGCGTTGACGCCGCTGCCCGTGGTGGAATGGAAATGCCCGGCGTCGAAACGCTCGGACAGGCCATAGCGCATCACCAGATCGCGCACCTTGCCCTTGAGCCCGGCAAAGTGCAGCTGGATGCCGCGGCTTTCCAGTTCGCGGTCGAGTTCGGCGAGCATCTCGGCCGATGTCACGTCGATGTCGTTCAAGGCGTCGGCGGCGATCAGCAGCCAGCTGGGTGCGTCGGGGGCGGCGCGCAGCGCTTCCAGCGCATGCTCGCGAAACAGGTCGGCGTTGGCGAAAAACAGTTGCGCGTCCCAGCGGAAGATCACCAGGCCCGGCACATGGCGGCCCTCGGGGTGGCGCGAGGCGTCGTGATAGCCCTTGCGCCCATCCACGCGCACCAGCACGGTGCAGTACGGATGCCAGGCGTTCCAGACCAGTACCCCCAGCGACAGCCCGATCGCCACCACGATGCCTTCGATGACGCCAAAGAACGCCACGCCCAGAAAGCTCACCACCGCCAGCACGAATTCCACCGGCCGCTGGCGCAGCAAGGCGATCATCGACGGCCAGTCGGCAAACGACAGGCAGGCGCTGATGACCACCGCACCCAGCACGGCGCTGGGCATGGCCGCCAGCAGCCGGGGTGCGGCCACCAGCAACAGCACGATCG
>DAIOSZ010000086.1:0-6902 GCA_036752305.1 Burkholderiaceae bacterium | reverse complement strand
GTAGGGCAGGTGGCGCAGCAGGCCCGGCGCGAACAGCAGCAGCGCAGCCACCGCGAGCGCGCCGACGATGCCCGTCAACTGCGTGCGCGCGCCGGCAGCCTCTGCCACCGGCGTGCGCGAGGCGCTGCTGCTGATCGGAAAGCCCTGGAACAGGCCTGCCGCCAGATTGGCCACGCCCAGCGCCAGCATTTCCTGGTTCGGATTTACCCGCGCGTGGCTGCGCGCGGCCAGCGCGCGTGAGAGCACGCTGGTGTCGGCAAACGACAGCAGCGCGATGATGGCCGCGCCGGGAACCAGCGCGCGCAGATCGTCCAGGGACAGCGCCAGCAGCGGCAACGAGGGCGCGGGCATGCCCTGCGGCAAGGGCCCGAGGACGGCCAGATGCGCCGTTTGCGACAGATCGAGCACCGCGCTGACCACCGTCGCGCCCGCCACGGCCACCAGCACGCCGGGCCAGCGGGGCCGCCAGCGCTTGAGGGCGACGATGACCGCCAGGCTCGCCAACCCGATGGCCAGCGCGACCGGCTGGGCCTTGCCCGCCGCGATGCCATGGGCCATCACGGACAGCCGCTCCAGCGGACCGTCCGCCGGCGCGGAAAAACCCAGCAGCTTGGGCATCTGTCCGATGATCACGGTGAGCGCGATGGCGTTGAAAAAGCCCAGGCGGATCGGCTTGGAGAACAGATCCGCCATTACGCCCAGCCGGGCAAAGCCGATCAGCAACAAAAACGCGCCCGACAGCAGCGCCAGTGCCCCGGCCAGCGTGACGGCGCGCTCCACGCTGCCGGCCGCCAGTGGCAGGATCAGGCTGGCGATCACCGCGGCGAGCGTGGAATCCGGTCCCAGCACCATGATGCGGCTGGGGCCCAGCAGCGCATAGGCGAGCAGGGGCAGCACGGTGGCATAGAGGCCGTGGATCGCCGGCACGCCCGCCGCCTCGGCGTAGCCCATGCCCACCGGTACCAGCACGGCGGACAGCACCAGCCCCGCGCCCACATCCTTGGCCAGCCAACGCCGCGGGTAGTGCCGCAGCGTGTTGAGGCCGGGCATCCAGCGCAACCAGCCGGTAGGCGGGGGCGCAGGGACGGATTGCACGGAATCCGTCATGGCTACATGCTGCAAAAAATATAGCTGTCCGTGGTCATTTTCATTGGGAGTTCCGCCAAAAAAATAACTGAAAACTTGCGCGCAAACCGCTCAGACCCGCGCCGCGGCTGCCGCTTGCGCCGCCGCTGAAAAGTCCCTCGGTCCGGTCAGCGACAGCCCGCCGTCCACGGGCAGGATGGCCCCGGTGATGAAGGAGCCCCAGTCGCTGGCCAGCATCAGCGCCACGCGGGCCACGTCGTCCAGGCGCCCCATGCGCTTGAGCGGCACGCGCTCGGCCATGGCGGCGAGCGTCTCGGGCGTGGGAGCCAGGCGCCGGATGCCTTCGGTGTCGGCAATCGGCCCGGGCACGATGGAGTTGATGCGGATGCCCTGCGGGCCCCATTCCAGCGCCAGCACGCGCGTGAGCATGTCCACGCCGGCCTTGGCGGCGCACACATGCGCCTGGTAGGGCGTGGGCGTGAAGGCCTGCGGCGCGGAGATCTGGATCACGCTGGCGCCCGGAGCGCGCAGGAACGGGTGCGCCAGCCGTGCCACGTTGAAGCTGCCGAGCAGGTCGATGTCCACCACCGTTTTGAACGCATTGGGCGAGAGATCGGTGGCGCGCGCCAGGAAGTTGCCCGCCGCGCCCGAGACCAGCACGTCGATGGGGCCGAAGCGTTCGCTGGCGGCGCGCAACGCCTGCGTCACGGCTTCCGGGTCGCGCACATCGGCCGGTTGCCCGTACGCCTGGGCGCCTGCCCGTTGCAGGCCGGTCACGGCCTGCTCTACTTTCTGCGGTGACCGGCTGATCACGCTGACCCGGGCGCCCGCCTGTGCAAAGGCTTGCGCTATGCCCAGGTTGATGCCGCTGGTGCCTCCGGCGACGAAGACGTGGCGCTGGTCGAAGCGAAACGGTTGGGTTTGCACGGGGCACTCTCCTGGCGATGAGTGCCCAGTGTAGGCGGGGCGGTCGCGCCCGGCCGCTATTTCGTGTCAGACCAAGGCGCAACCTTCCACAGCGCCTGAAAGTCCGTGGTGGCCTTGTCCAGGCGCGTCTTCCAGGCCGGCCCTTCGACATAGTCCATCTCGGTGTACTGAATCTGCATCTGCTTTTGGAATTCCGGGTCGGCGGCGATGGCCCGCAGCGCTTCGGCCAGGCGCCGCTGCACCTCGGGCGGCGTGGCGGCAGGGGCGACGATGCCGCGTTCGGAGTTGAACACGAGCTTGACGCCTTGCTCGACGAAGCTGGGCACGTCGGGCGCGAGCTGCGAGCGCGCCGGGCTGGCCTGGGCCAGCACGCGCACCTTTTCGCGGAAAGGCATGACCTCGCCCAGGTTCATGCCGCCGACGACGACATGGCCGCCCAGCACGGCGGTGCGCAGCGGTCCGGCGCCGTTGTAGGGCACGTGGTTGAGCTGGGTACCCGTGAGGCGCTCGAACAGCACCAGCGCGAGGTGGTCGTCGGTGCCCACGCCGGTGGAGCCGTAGCTGATCTTGTCCGGCTGAGCCTTGGCGTCGGCGATCAGGTCGGCCAGGTTCTTGTATTTGCTGCTGGCCAGCACGCTGAAGGCACTCGGGTCGCGCACCAGGTTGGCGATGTAGGCGAAGTCGCTGCTCTTGAACTGGGTCTTGCGCTCGATGGGCAGCGTCACCAGGCCGGGCATGTTGGTCATGCCCAGCACGTAGCCGTCGGGCGCGGCCTTGGCCACGTAGGCCAGGCCGAGTTCGCCCGAGGCGCCAGCCTTGTTGCTGACCACCACGGGCGTACCCAGCTGCTTGGACAGGTGCACGGCCAGCGTGCGCGCGGTGGTGTCGGTGCCGCCGCCGGGGGCAAAGCCGACCACGATTTCGATGGGCTTTTCCGGCCAGGCGGCCCAGGCCGGCGCGGCGGCGACGGCGACGGCGAGGGCGCCCAGGGTCAGGGCGAAGCGACGGCGCGCGCGAGACACGAGAGAAGAGGGATTCATGAGAGGTCCTTGAGTGAAGGAAGAAGGCAATGAAAAGAAAAGGCGGCCTCAGCCACGCGACGCGGGCACGGTGGGGTGGCCCCAGTCGGCCCAGAGCTTGGCCACGGCGGCGTAGTCGTCCCGGCCGTAGCCAGCGGCGGCGGCCATGTCGTAGACGCTGTGCGATCCCTGGATGGCAAACAGCGGCACGCCCAGCGTTTGCGCCAGTTGCAGCGCCAGCACCGAGTCCTTGCGCGCGGCGTCCAGGGGCATGCCGCCGGCATAGTCGCCGTTGACGATGCGCTCGGCGTAGCGGTAGGTCAGCGGACGGTGCAGTCCCATCTGCGCGTCGGACAGCAAGGCGATCAGCTTGTCGCAGCTCACGCCGGCGGAGGTGGCCATGGCGCCCGCCTCGGCCACCACGATCATCACCGCGTGCGCCACGGCGTTGTTGATCACCTTGGCGGCGGCGCCCGCGCCAAGCGCGCCAAAGTGGATCTGCTTGGTGGCGATGGCATCGAGCCCCGGCTGCGCGCGCGCGATCACGGCGGGATCGCCGCCGAGCGCCAGCGAAGCGGTGCCCGCCACCATCTGGCCCACGCCGGCCAGGATCGATGCGTCGATCACATCCACGCCGTGCGGCGCCAGCAAGGCCTGGGCGGCGTGGATGTGCTCGGGGTTCACGGTGCTGGTCTCCAGCACCACGGCACCACGCGGCAACTGCGGCCCGATCTGGCCCAGCACGGCCTGCGAGATGGCCGGGCTGGGCAGGCACAGCACGACGATTTCGGTGCGCGCCAGGTCTTGAGGTGAATGGATGGGGGTGGCGCCAAAGGCCGCCTGGGCGCGCTGGAGCTGCGCGGCGTCGAGGTCGAACACCTGGGTGGCGAAACGGCGGCCCACGCGCTCGGCGAGCGGGTAGCCCATGTTGCCCAGGCCGTAGATGGCGACGGGGGTGTCGGGTGTCATGCTGTGATGAAGTGTTGGGTGATGAGGAACTACTTGGCTACCGACAAAGGCTTGTCGTGCAGGCCGAAATACAGGCTCTTGACCTGGGCGTACAGCTTCAGGCCGTCGATGCCTTTCTCGCGCCCGATGCCGCTGTTCTTGAAGCCGCCGAAGGGGGTGCTGGTGACCGACTGCTTGTAGGTGTTGATCCACACCGAGCCGGCTTCCAGCGCGCGGCCGATGCGCCAGGCGCGCTTGAAGCTTTCCGTCCAGATGCCGCAGGCCAGGCCGAAGGCGGTGCCGTTAGCCTGGGCGATCAGGTCCGCCTCATCCTTGAAGGGCAGCGCGACCAGCACCGGGCCGAAGGCCTCCTCCTGGCAAGCGGCGGCGGTGTTGGGCAGGCCATCGATCACGGTGGGCAGGTAATACGCACCCTGATCGAACACCCCGCCGGTCGGCGCCGCGCCGCCGCACAGTACGCGGCCGCCCTCGGCGCGCGCGCGTTCCACGAAGGCGGCCACGCGCTCACGGTGGTGGAACGAGGCCAGCGGCCCCATCTCCACGCCCTCGGCGTCGGGCGGGCCCAGGCGGATCGTCTTGGCGCGGGCCACGACCTGGGCCAGCACCTCGTCGTAGACGCTGGCCTCGATGAACAGGCGGGAGCCGGCCACGCAGGACTGTCCGGCCGAGCCGAAGATGCCCGCCACCACGGCGGCCACGGCGTGCTCGCGGTCGGCGTCGGCAAACACCACATGCGGCGACTTGCCGCCCAGCTCCAGCGCCACGGGCACCAGCCGGTCGCCGGCCACGCGGGCGATGGCGCGGCCGGACACCGTGCCGCCGGTGAAGGAAATCATGCGCACGCCCGGGTGCGCGACCAGCGCGGCGCCAACGTCGGCGCCACGGCCTTGCACCACCTGCAGCAGGTCCTGCGGCAGACCGGCGGCCCGCGCGATGCGCGCCAGCTCGGGCGCCAGCAGCGGCGAGTCTTCCGACGGCTTGAGGATCACGGCGTTGCCGGCCGCCAGCGCGGGCGCGACCTTGGTCGCGTCGTTCATGATGGGTGAGTTCCAGGGGGTGATCGCGGCCACCACGCCAAACGGTTCGAGCACGGTGAACGACACATAGTCGCCCCGCGCGGGCGTGACGTCGGTCTCCAGCGTCTCGCAGACGCCGGCGTAGTAACGAAAGGTGCCGATGGCCGACTCGACCATGCCGCGGCATTCGCCCAAGGGCTTGCCGTTGTCCTGCATCTGCAGGCGCGCCAAGGATTCCTTCTCGGCCACCAGGGCGTCGGCAATGGCGTGCAGCACCAGCGCGCGCTTGTGGGGCAGGAGTGACTTCCAGCCCGAGTGGTGGAAGGCGTGCCAGGCGCGCTCGACGGTGGCGTTCAGCGCCTCGGGCGTGGTGACGGCAACGCGGGCGACCTCGGCGCCGGTGGCAGGGTTGAGGCTGACGAGTTCAGCGCTTTGGGTTGTGGGGTTCATGGGCTTCCTTGACGACGTGGGGCCGCAGTCTAGGGAGCCATGAGGTCTTGCGCAACGAGCACGTTGTCGCCAATTTCGGTCGCCAAAATTATCAATAAATCAAGGCCTTGCGCTGCACTGGCGCACCGCTTTGTGTGAACATCCGCCGATCATGAGCAAGAATCGGCAGGCCGCCTCGGAGGCGGCGTTTTCTCCCATGGCCGCACTGCCCGAGGCGGTGGCCGCCGTGATCGCGGCGATCGAGACCGACGTCATCCGCGGCCGCATCCTGCCGCGCAATCGGCTGATCGAGGATCACCTGATGGAGGACTACGAGGCCAAGCGCCACGTGGTGCGCGCAGCGCTGACCGAACTGCACCGCCTGGGCGTGGTGGTCAAGCCGAGGCACCTGGGAGCGCATATCCGCCGCTTCGACGAGCAGAGCCTGCGCGATCTGTACCACTTTCGCGAGGTGCTGCACGGCGCGGCCGTGGCCGCCATGGCGTTGCCGGTGGCGCCCGAACGGCTGGCCGCCGTCGAGGCCGCGGCGCGGGCGCATGCCGACGCGGCGGCGACCGGCGATCTGATCGCCATCCACCGCAGCAACATGGCGTTTCACCGCCAGTTCTATGGTCTATGCGACAACCCCTACATCGCCGAATCGATTCGCCTGCACGATTGGCTGAGTTTTCCCGCCCGCGCCTATGGCATCGCCGACGCGCGAGCCCTGGCCCAGGCGTGCGAGGAGCATGCCGCGATGGTGGGGGCGCTGCGCGAGGGTGACCGTGCGCGGCTGCACCAACTGGCGCTGGGGCACATGGAGCGTGCCCGTCAGATTTACGTGGACAAATTCCTGGCGCGCTGAACGGGCATCAGGCCGCCAGCGTCCGCCGGAGGTATTGGCCCGTGTGGCTTGCCGAGCTGGCCGCCACCTCCTCGGGCGTACCCGCGACGACCACGGTGCCTCCGCCTTCGCCGCCCTCGGGGCCCATGTCGATCACCCAGTCGGCGGTTTTGATGACGTCCAGGTTGTGCTCGATCACCACGATGGTGTTGCCCGCGTCGCGCAACTGGTGCAGCACCTTGAGCAGCAGCTCGATGTCGGCGAAATGCAGGCCGGTGGTGGGTTCGTCGAGGATGTACAGCGTGCGTCCGGTGTCGCGCTTGGACAGCTCCAGCGCCAGCTTGACGCGCTGAGCCTCGCCGCCGGAAAGCGTGGTGGCGCTTTGACCGAGCCGGATGTAGGCCAGGCCCACGTCCTGCAAGGTGTGCAGCTTGCGGGCGATGGACGGGACGGCCGAGAAGAAGGCAAGCGCCTGCTCGACGGTGAGGTCCAGGATTTGCGCGATGTTCAGGCCCTTGTACAGCACCTCCAGCGTTTCGCGGTTGTAGCGCTGACCATGGCAGACGTCGCAGGGCACGTAGACGTCGGGCAGGAAGTGCATCTCCACCTTGA
>DAIOSZ010000085.1:0-14844 GCA_036752305.1 Burkholderiaceae bacterium | reverse complement strand
GACAGGGGGCTGTCGTCCGGCGAGACATGCGGCGCCGCCAGTCCCGCTGGCAAGCCGGAGGCTCCGGCGCCGGGAGCGGCGCCAGCATCGAGCACCGTGATCCGCCAGCCGCGCCGCGCCAAGCTGGCCGCCACGGCAGCGCCCGCCAGCCCGCCTCCGACGACCAGCGCTTCACGTGCGCCACCGGCCAAGGAATGTGGTGCGCGCAGGCCGCGCGCCACCGTGGGCACTGCGCCCCCTTCGGCGCGCCGTGGCTGGTAGACGGCACGCAGGCAATGGCGCTTGGGCGGCAGGCCGGGCGCGCGCTCGACCTCAAAGCCGCACCCGGCCAGGCGCTCCCGAACCGCCCCGGCCACGCACCAGGCGGCCGCGCGCGCATCGGGCTTGAGCCGCCGAGCCGCAGCCGCGAGCATGGCTTCGCTCCACATGACGGGGTTGCGTTCGGGGTCGAAGCCGTCGAGGAACAGCGTGTCGAAGGCTGCATCGAGGTGCTGCAACGCCTCAGGTGCCTCGCCGATGACCACCGTGAGCAACACCTGGCCCTGCTCGAAGGCCAGGCGGTGAACCCCGGGGAGCAGGCCGGTCCACGCGCGCGCCAGCTCAGCCGCCAGCGGTGCCAGCTCGGGGTAGGCGGCGGCGCTGGCGGCCAGGTCGCTGGCGCCCACCGGATGCGCTTCCACCGAGGCAAAGTGCAGCAGCGCGGGGCGCCGCGCATCGTCGCGCCAGGCCTGCCAGGCGGCCAGGAAGTTCAGCCCCAGGCCGAAACCGGTTTCCAGGATCGCCCAGCTCCCGGCGCCGCGCCACAGGGCTTGCGGGCCGAGCAGCCCGCAGCCCGCCAGGAACACGTGGCGCGCCTGCGCCAGTCCGTTGCGGGCGCGATAGATGTCGTCGCCGTACCGCGCGTTCCGGGGGCGGCCTTCAGCGTCCCAATACAGGCCGGAATCGGTCAAGCCGGCGGCACGTAGCCTTGCGCCTGTTCGGCGCCGCCGCCGAAGAAGTGCGCCTCCATTTGCCGCGCCAGGTACTGGCGCGCGCGCAAATCCGCCAGGTTCAGGCGGTTTTCATTGACCAGCATGGTCTGATGCCGCAGCCAGGCGGCCCAGGCTTCCTTGCTCACGCTGTCAAAAATGCGCTTGCCCAGTTCGCCCGGGTAGGGCGGAAAGTCCAGTCCCTCGGCCTCTTTGCCGAGCTTGATGCATTGGACGGTGCGTGCCATGTGAATTCCTCGCGTCTCGTGTCGTTGCCCGAACTGTAGCAAGAGCGCGAGCGAGGGAAAGCCGTGCCGGGCGGCGGCGGCGCCGGTTTGGGCAACAATCGCGGCATGCGTGACTTTCCCTTGTTCAACCACCCCCGGCGGGTGATGTGCGCCGTGGCGCTGGCCTGTATCGGGCTGCTCGCCTTTGGCTTGTATTTGCAGCATGTGGTGGGGCTTGAGCCCTGCCCGATGTGCATCGTGCAGCGCTACGTGATGGTGCTGATCGCGCTGGTGGCCCTGGTGGGTGCCGCGTTTGGCGCGTACCGCGCGCACACGGTGGCGCTGGTGCTCGTCGTGCTGCTGGCGGGCGCGGGCGCCTTCGTCGCGGCGCGCCAGAGCTGGCTGCAGTGGTATCCGCCGGAGATCGTCAGCTGCGGACGCGACCTGTACGGCATGATCGAGACCTTCCCGCTGCAGCGCGTCGTTCCGATGATTTTTCGCGGCGGCGGCGATTGCACCGCGATCGACTGGACCTTTCTCGGCGGCTCAATCGCCAACTGGTCATTCATCTGCTTCGTGCTGATCGGGGTGACCGGCGTGCTCACGCTGTGGCTGCGCCCGGCGCGGGCGCGGGGACATTCGCTGTTCATGCCCTCGCACGGAGGCTTCCGCTGAGCCTGACGCGGTGCTACAACAACAGTAGCTGGTGATGGCAGTGTTCATTGACGAAACGTCGGTTTTGTTTCGTAAAAACACCCCTGGAATTCTCATTTTTGTAGAAACATCTACAAAAAATGTCACAACATCTACAAATTGGTGAGACGGGCGTGAAAAACCCGCGTCTGAAGGCCATTTTTGAGCACGGTATTCGCTCAAAACGCCCGATTTATCACCACGGGCAGCTACTAATTTTGTAGTATTCGTCCGACCGCCCAGACGCCTAAAAACCTGCCGCCTGAACCAGCGGCATGAAGCTGTCCACGCTGCCAACGGGGATGATGACGCCCGGCGCGAGGAAGGCATCCATGTAGTACACCGTTCCATTGGCCACGCCCAGGTAGGCGTTGGTCGTGGCGTAGTAACGGAAGCTGTAGGGCGCGATGGTCTGCGTGGCCGCGCCGGACGGAGCGAAGTAGCGCGGGTAGGTGGATTCGGCCCAGTTCATCAGCCGGTCGGCGGCGGGCAGCGTGCTGGCGCCGCAACTGCTGGACACCTGTACGGTGAACTGGCCGGTGGCGTTGCTGCTGTCGGTTACCGTGACGACGGCGCTGCCGGCCGCGCGCGGCGTGATCGTCAACTGGTTGGAGGCCGAAAAGCGCACGCTGATGACGCTGGAGTTGGACCAGCCGACGTTGCTGAAACTGCCCGCGCCGCCCGAGAGCGTGACGATCTGCGCGGCCGAGTTCGGCGCATAACAGGGGTTTGCCGGCGTGGCCTTGATGGCCGCCGTCGGCGCAGTGGTGAACGACCAGGTCTGGTTGATCGCGCGGCCGCCCGAACTGCCGCTGAAGCTGGCGGTGTAGGTGGTGCCCGGCGTCAGCGGCGAGGCGGGAATGACCGAGGCGGCGTAGCGCGGCGTGTTGCCCACGCCTGGGCTGAGCGCCACCGTGGGCACGGTGGCGGCGCCCTGGCGCAGCGTGAAACTGGTCACGGTGAGCGCATCCGACGCGGCGGTCTGCAGGCTCACCGGGTAGCCGACGCGGTTGGCGCCGGGCACCGGATCGGGCGACTCGTCGTCGGAATAGAAATCGATCTTCACGCCGCTCTGGCCGTTGACCGGATAGATGGCGGCAAAGCCCTGGCCGGCCTTGGGGTCGGCGCGATTGGCGGCGGTGGCGCCATAGTCCATCGTGAAGCTGGTGCCAAAGGTCGGATGGTCGGCCCGGAAACCGGTGCCGGCGTCGGCCACGTCGCTGCGCAGCATGCCGAAGCGGTGAAAAATGGCCTCCATCAGCGCTTCCACCGAGGCCGGACCGTTGCCGTTGCCGGCCGAAACCACCTCGCCGTTGGTCCACCAGTTGTAGCCCGCCGCCGTCATGCGCGCGCTGGGATCGGCGCCGGAGAAATTGGCTTGCCCCACGGCCCCGCCGGTGTTGTTGGATGTGAGGTACAGCGTATGCCGCTCGGCCGCCAGCGTGAGCGCCGCGTTGCCGGCCAGCGCCGCCAGGCCCACCTGGGTGCGGCGCAGGTTGACCTGACGCAGCGCGGCGGACGCTTCGTCGGTGTCGGCGCTGGCGCGCAGCGCCTGCGACGCCGGCAAGGCGCTCTGATAAGGGTTGGGCGCGCGCGCTTCCTGCGCCTGCGCCAGATGCGAGGCGCTAGCCGCCAGCACGAGGAAAGCCGCCCAGGCGCTCAGGCGTCGGGCGGGCGTGGGGCAGGGGACGTGGCGCATGGCGGTCGGGGCAGGAATGGGCTGCGACCATTATCCGCCCCACCCGGGAAACCGACCATGGCTGCGCAGGCTCAGTCTTTTTCGAGGGATTCGATCGCGTCGGCCAGTTCCAGCCAGCGGCCTTCGGTCTGCTCCAGCTCTTCCGCCACGGCCTTGAGACGGCGGCCGGCATCGGCGATCTCGCCTGGCGCCAGCGGCCCTGACAGCCGGCCCTCCAGATCGGACTTTTCGGCCTGCAGCGCGGCCATGCGCGCCTCGGCCTGGGCGAGCTGCTTTTTCAGCGGCTGGGTCCTGGCGGCCAGTTGCTGGCGGCGCAGCGCCGCGGCTTGCCGGGCCTCGCGAGGGGTTTCCGCGCTGCCGGGCGCCTCGCTTAGGGTATGAATCTGGCCTTCCGTTCCCGTGGATCGTCCATCAGGTGCTATTGAATACGTAGCGTTCTGCGCCGCCTCGCGCAGGCGCTTGGCTTCTTCCAGCAGGTAGCGCTGGTAGTCGTCGAGGTCGCCGTCGAAGGTCTGTACGCCGCCGCGCGCGACCAGCCAGAACTCGTCGCAGGTGGCGCGCAGCAGCGCGCGGTCATGGCTGACGAGCATGACGGTGCCGTCGAATTCGTTGAGCGCCATGGCGAGCGCCTCGCGGGTGGTCAGGTCCAGGTGGTTGGTTGGCTCGTCGAGCAGCAGCAGGTTGGGGCGCTGCCAGACGATCATCGCCAGCACCAGGCGCGCCTTTTCGCCGCCGCTCATGCTGCCCACGGCCTGGCCAACCATGTCGCCGGTGAACAGGAAGCTGCCGAGAAAGTTGCGCAGTTCCTGCTCGCGCGCGTCGGGGCCGTGCTCGCGCGCCAGCCGCACCAGGTGTTCCAGCGGCGAATCCTGAACCCGCAGCACGTCCAGCTCCTGCTGGGCGAAATAGCCGATGGCCAGGCCCTTGCCTTCGACGACGCGGCCGGCCAGCGGCGGCATCTCCCGCGCGATCGTTTTCACCAGCGTGGATTTGCCCTGCCCGTTGGCGCCCAGGATGCCGATGCGCTGGCCGGCGAGCACCGAGCGGTTCACGCCTTGCAGGATGCGCGTCTCGCTGCCGTCGTCCGCCCGGTAGCCGAAAGCCGCGTCCTGCAGCGCCAGCATGGGGTTGGGCAGGCTGGCGGGTTCCTTGAACTCGAAGGTGAAGTCGGCCGCCGTGAGCACCGGCGCCAGACGTTCCATGCGCTCCAGCGCCTTGACCCGGCTTTGCGCCTGCCGGGCCTTGGTCGCCTTGGCCTTGAAGCGGTCGATGAAGCGCTGCAGGTGCGCGATCTTGTCCTGCTGGCGCGTGTATGCCTGCTGATGCTGCGCCAACTGCTCGGCGCGCAGATCCTCGTACTGGCTGTAGTTGCCGCCGTAGCGCGTGAGCCTGCCTTGCTCGATCAGCACGGTCACGCGCGTGACGGCGTCGAGGAATTCGCGGTCGTGGCTGATGACGATCAGCGTGCCCTCGTAGCGCTTGAGCCAGGCTTCGAGCCAGACCAGCGCGTCCAGGTCGAGGTGATTGGTTGGCTCGTCGAGCAGCAGCAGATCGCTGGGGCACATCAGCGCGCGCGCCAGCTGCAGGCGCATGCGCCAGCCGCCGGAGAAGCTGTTGACGCTTTGCTCCAACTGGTCGCCGCGAAACCCCAGACCCAGGATCAGCGCCTGCGCGCGCGCCCGGGCGTCGTGCGCCCCGGCGTCGGCCAGCAGCGCATGCGCGTGGCCCATGGCCTCGCCGTCGCCGCTGGCCTCGGCGCGCGCGCGCTCGGCCTCGGCTTCGGTCAGGCGCGTGTCGCCCGCCAGCACGAAGGCCGTGGCGCTGTCTTCGGTGTCCGGCAGTTGCTGCGCCACCTGCGACAGGCGCCAGCCGGGCGGCATCGAGAACTCGCCGCCGTCCTCGTGCAAGGTACCGGCGAGCAGCGCGAACAGCGTGGATTTACCCGCGCCGTTGCGGCCGATCAGGCCGACGTTCTCGCCCGGGTTGAGGGTGAGGCTTGCGCCGTCGAGCAGCACCTTGACGCCGCGGCGCAGCGTCAGTTCGCGCAGCGTGATCACGCGCGTTCGAGGGCTTGCGCGAAGTCGGCGAGCAGGTCCTCGGGCTCTTCGATGCCCACCGATACGCGGATCAGCGAATCGGCGATTTCCATGCTCGCGCGGTTTTCCGCGCCCATTTCATAAAAAATGGTGTGCGCGGCAGGCAGCGCCATGGTGCGGTTATCGCCCAGGTGGCTGGACTTGATGACCAGTTGCAGCGCGTCGAGCAGGGCGAAGCAATCGACGCCCGGCGCCGTCTCGAAAGAGAGCAGCGCGCCATAGCCGCGAAACAAAGTCTTGGCCCGCTCGTGTTGCGGATGGCTGGCCAGCCCTGGGTAGTGCACGCGCGCGACCTTCGGCTGGCGTTCCAGCCATTCGGCCAGCGCCTGGGTGTTGGCGCAGGCGCGCTGCATGCGCAGTCCCAGCGTTTCCATGCCCATGGCGATGCGGTGCGCGTGGTCGGACGACAGCGTGGCGCCCACGTCGCGCAAGCCTTTCTTCTTGATCTGCGTGAGGCCCCACATCTGCGGGTTGCCCTTGCGGTAGGGCGCATCGATGCTGGGGAATGTCGACCAGTCGAACAGCCCGGTGTCGGTCACCGAGCCGCCCAGCGCGTTGCCGTGGCCGCTGATCGACTTGGACAGCGAATGCATGACCAGCGAGGCACCCACGTCGCGCCCGGTGAGCAGCGCCGGCGTGGTCATGGTCGAATCAACCAGGTAGACGATGCCGCGCGCGGCGCACAGCTCGCCGATGGCGGCCAGGTCGGCCACCTGAGTGCGCGGGTTGGCGATGGTCTCCACCAGCACCAGCCGCGTGGCGGGGGTGAGCGCGTCCCGCACGTTCCCGGCCTCGGTGGCGTCCACCAGTGTCACGGCCACGCCCAGGCGCGCGAGCGTGGCCAGCCAGCTGGCGGTGTTGCCGAACAGGAAGCGGCTGGCCACCACGTGATCGCCCGCGCGCAGGAGCGCCAGCATCAGCCCGGTGATCGCCCCCATGCCGGTGGCAAAGGTTACGCTGCCGCGCGCGTCGCCTTCGAGGATGTTGAGCTTGGCTTCCAGCGCCGCGGTGCTCGGGTTGCCCTGGCGGCCGTAGATGAAGCCGGCGGCGTTGCCCTGGAACACGTCGGCCAGCGCGCGGGCGCTGGGGTAGCCGTAGGCTACGGCGGCGTGCAGCGGCTTGTGCACGGCGCCATGCTCGACGCCGCCGATGCGGTCGGCATGCAGGAGCCGCGAGGCGGCGTGCAAAGGTGGGGTGGCTTGTTGGGTCATGGGGGCGGAAAGTCGCTGGTGTGCAGCAGGAGCACGGATTCCTGGCCGGCCGAGGTTTCGAGCCACAGCGGGTTCAGATGCGGAAAGGCGGCCTCGAAGTGCGCGCGCTCGTGGCCGATTTCAAGCACCAGCGCGCCTTCGGGCCGCAGATGGCGCGGCGCACCGGCGATCAGCCGGCGCACGAAGTCCATGCCGTCGGCGCCCCCGGCCAGCGCCAGCTCGGGCTCGGCGCGGAATTCGGCGGGCAAGGCGGCCATGCTGGCGGCGTTGACGTAGGGCGGGTTGCACAGAATCAGGTCGTAGCGGCCGTCCATGCGCTCGATGCCATCGCCTTCGATCAGGCGCACGCGCTCCGCGACGCCGTGGCGCTCGACGTTGCGCCGCGCCAGCGCCAGCGCCGTTGCCGACAGCTCGATGGCGTCCACGCGCGCGTGCGGCCAAGCCAGGGCCGCGAGCACGGCGAGGCTGCCGTTGCCGGTGCACAGGTCGAGCACGCGCGCATCGCCGGCCTGGCCATCGGGCAGGTAGGCATCGAACAGCATCTCGGCCAGCGGCTCGGCGATCAGGCTGCGTGGCACGATGGCGCGCGCGTCGGCAAAAAACGGCACGCCCTGCAGCCAGGCCTCGCCGGTGAGGTAGGCGGCCGGCAGGCGGCGCGCGATGCGCTCGTCGATCAGGGCCTGCACGGCGGCCACACCGTCCGCGCCGATGGTGGGCGCGGTGGTCAGATCGGTGTCCAGCGGCAGGCCCAGGCGCCACAGCGTGAGCCAGGCCGCCTCGTCATGGGCGTTGTGTGTGCCGTGACCAAAGGCGACTGCGGCGGCTTCAAGCCGCGCGCTGCCCTGAGCCACCAGTTCGTCAAGCCGCATCGGAGGCCACCAGACGCTGGTGCAGGCCTTCAAGCACGCGGCGGTAGATGTTTTTCAGCGGCTCGATATCGGCCACCGCGACATGTTCGTCCACCTTGTGGATGGTGGCATTGGGCGGGCCGAGCTCCAGTGTCTCGGGGCACAGCGTGGCGATGAAGCGGCCGTCGCTGGTGCCGCCGGTGGTGGACAGCTCGGTTTCGATGCCGGTTTCGGCGCGGATTGCCTCGCGCACCACATCGACGAAGGCGCCGCTGGCGCACAGGAAGGGCTCGCCGCCCAGCGTCCAGTCGAGCCGGTAGTCGAGTTGCGCCTCGTCGAGCAGGGCGTGCACGCGCGCCTTCAGCGCCTCGGCGGTGGATGCGGTGGAAAAGCGGAAGTTGAAATCGACCACCACCTCGCCCGGGATCACGTTGCCCGCGCCGGTGCCGGCGTGGATGTTGCTCACCTGCCAGGTGGTGGGCGGGAAATGCGCGTTGCCTTCGTCCCAGCGCTCGGCCACCAGGCGCGCCAGAATTGGAGCAAGCTGGTGGATCGGGTTGCGCGCGAGCTGCGGATAGGCCACGTGGCCCTGGATGCCGCGCACGGTCAGGCGCCCGGAGAGCGTGCCTCGGCGGCCGTTCTTGATCATGTCGCCGACGCGCTCGACGGAGGTCGGCTCGCCGACGATGCAGCTATCCAGCCGCTCGCCGCGCGCGCGCAGCGTTTCAATCACGCGCACCGTGCCGTCCACGGCAGGGCCTTCCTCGTCGCTGGTGAGCAGGAAGGCGAGCGTCAATGGGGTGTCGGGCGTGCTGGCGATGAATTCCTCGCAGGCCACGACCATGGCCGCCAGCGAGGTTTTCATGTCGCTGGTGCCGCGGCCATAGAGCTTGCCGCCCGCATGCGTGGGCGTGAAGGGCTCGTGAGCCCAGGCCTGCACCGGCCCCGTGGGCACCACGTCGGTGTGACCGGCAAACACCATGGTTTTGGTCGCCGCTGGTGGGCGCCGGGCGTCCAGGGGGGCGCGTTTGGCCCACAGATTGGTGACCCGGAAGTTGTCCGGGCCATGCATCATGGTTTCGCAGTCAAAGCCCAGCGCCCGCAGGCGGGCGACGATCAGATCCTGGCACTGCGCGTCGTCCGGCGTGACCGAGCGGCAGGCAATCAGGCGTTCGAGCAGGTCGAGGGTGGCGGTCATGGCTTGCGGCGCCCCGCCTGGGCGCGGGGAGGTGGGTTCAGTGGGGGGTCTTCACTTCGAGGGTGATTTCGGTGAAGGAGGGCGTGTCGTCTGGGTCAGGACCCAGGTCCTGAGCCTGCTGCGCGCCGCGCTTGAACGTGTTCTGCAGGCGCCATTGCAGGTTGGTCGGAGAGTCGGCGTAGGCCAGCCCCTCCTTCTTGTCCACGATGCCATCGGTGATGAGGCGGGCGATGTCTTCCTCGAAGGTCTGCGAGCCTTCGGTCATCGACTTTTCCATGGCCTCCTTGAGACCGGAAAAATCGCCCTTCTCGATCATGTCGGCGGTCAGCTTGGTGTTGAGCAGCCCCTCCACCGCCGGCGCGCGCTTGCCTTCCTTGGTGCGCAGCAGGCGCTGCGAGACGACGGCCTTGAGCGCGGCGGCCAGGTCGCCCAGCATGGTCGGGCGCACCTCCACCGGGTAGAACGACAGCACGCGGTTGAGCGCCTGGTAGCTGTTGTTGGCGTGCATGGTCGCCAGGCACAGGTGGCCCGATTGCGCATAGGCGATGGCCGCCGACATGGTTTCGCGGTCGCGGATTTCGCCGATCAGAATCACGTCGGGCGCCTGGCGCAGCGCGTTTTTCAGGCCGGTTTGCAGCGTCAGCGTGTCGCCACCGATCTCGCGCTGGTTGACCACCGACTTCTTGTGTCGGAACAGAAACTCGATCGGATCCTCGATGGTCAGGATGTGGCCGGTCGCGTTGGTGTTGCGGTGGTCGATCATCGAGGCCAGCGTGGTGCTCTTGCCCGCGCCGGTGGAGCCGACCATCAGCACCAGGCCGCGCTTTTCCATGATGATGTCCGACAGCACCGCGGGCACGCCCAGGTCCTTGAGCAGCGGAATCTCGAACGCGATGTAGCGAATGACCGCCGCGATCGAGCCGCGCTGGCGCATCGCGCTGACGCGGAAGTTGCCGATGCTGTCCATGATCAGGCCCATGTTCAGCTCGCCGGTTTCGCGCAGTTCCTCCATGCGCGCCGCGGGCAGCACCTCGCCGAGCAGGGTCTCGGGGCCTTCGATGGGCAGCGGGTTGGCGTTGATGGGGATCGTGTTGCCGTTGATGCGGATCATCGCGGGCGCGCGCGCCGAAAGGTACACGTCCGAGGCCTTCTTGTCGGCCATCAGCCTGAGAATGCGCTCCATCATCGCCATGGTGGTCTCCCGGGGTGCCGCGCGGCGCTCAGTCGCGCAGCAGGTCGTTCAGGCTGGTCTTGGAGCGCGTCTGCGCGTCCACGGTCTTGACGATCACCGCGCAGTAGGTGGTATAGGGCACGCCGGCGGCGGTCTGCTTGGGCAGTCCGCCGCTGACGATCACGCTGCCCGACGGCACGCGGCCATAGCTGATCTCGCCCGTGGCGCGGTTGAAAATGGGCGTGCTCTGGCCGATGTAGACCCCCATGCCGAGCACCGAGTTCTCCTCGACGATCACGCCCTCGACCACCTCGGAGCGCGCGCCGATGAAGCAGTTGTCCTCGATGATCGTCGGGTTCGCCTGCAGCGGCTCGAGCACGCCGCCGATCCCGACCCCGCCGGACAGGTGGACGTTCTTGCCGATCTGCGCGCAGGAGCCGACGGTGGCCCAGGTGTCGACCATCGTGCCTTCGTCCACGTAGGCGCCGATGTTGACGTACGACGGCATCAGCACGACGTTGCGCCCGATGAAGCTGCCGCGACGGGCGACCGCCGGCGGGACCACCCGATAGCCGCCCGCGGCGAAGTCCTGGGCGGTGAAGCCGTCGAACTTGGTCGGCACCTTGTCGTAGAACCGCAGCCCGCCCGACTCGATCGGCCGGTTGTCCTCGAGCCGGAACGACAGCAGCACCGCCTTCTTGACCCACTGGTGGACGACCCAGTCGCCGGCGTGCTTCTCGGCGACCCGCAGCGTGCCGGCGTTCAGCTCGGCGAGCACGTGCGCGACCGCTTCGCGGACGGCCGGGGGGGCGGAGGCGGGGCTCAGCTCGGTGCGCTGCTCCCAGGCCTGTTCGATCGTGGATTGGAGGGTCATCGGTGGGGGGTCGGGACGGAACGGGTGGCGAAGGCCCGGATGCGCTCGGCCGCCTCGACGACGGCGTCGAGGCCGTCGACCAGCGCGAGCCGCACGAAGCCGGCCCCGGGATTGCGGCCGGACGCGTCGCGGGCGAGGTAGCTGCCCGGCAACGCGAGCACATTGTAATGGCCGTACAGGTCGCGGGCGAACGCCGTGTCGTCGCCTCCGGGGACGCCCGCCCAGAGGAAGAAGCCGCCGTCGGGGCGGCGCACCCGCAGCGCCCCGTCGAGTCGCGGCAGCACCGCGTCGAACTTCGCCCGGTACAGCCGGCGGTTGTCGACCACGTGCGCCTCGTCGGTCCAGGCCGCGACGGAGGCGGCCTGCACGGTCGCGCTCATCGCGCCGCCGTTGTACGAGCGGAGCAGCAGGTAGCGCGCGAGCAGCGACGCGTCGCCGGCCACGAAGCCCGAGCGCAGGCCGGGCACGCTCGAGCGCTTGGACAGGCTGGAGAACACCAGCAGCCGCTCGAAGCCGTGCAGGCCGAGCGCGTGCGCGGCGGCGAGCGCGCCCTCCGGGGGGGCGGCGTCGTCCGGGTAGATCTCCGAGTAGCACTCGTCGGAGGCGATCACGAAGCCATGTCGGGCCGACAGCTCGAACAGGCGGCGCCATCCGGCCCGGTCGAGGACGGTGCCGGTCGGGTTGCCGGGCGAGCAGACGTACGCCAGCTGGACGCGGGCCCAGGTCGCGGCGGGCACCGCGTCCCAGTCGAACGCGAAGCCGTTCGACTCCGGTTGGTCGACGTACACCGTCTCGGCGCCGGCGAGCAGCGCGGCGCCCTCGTAGACCTGGTAGCCGGGGTTCGGCAGCAGCACCGCCGGGCGCGGCCCGCCCGGCCGGGCGTCGACCACCAGCTGCGCGACCGAGAACAGCGCCTCCTTCGACCCGTTGACCGGCAGGACCTGGGTCGCCGGGTCGATCCGCGGCAGGCCGTAGCGGCGCTGCAGCCACGCGGCGATCGCCTCGCGCAGCGGCGCGCCGCCCGCGGTCGGCGGATAGGAAGACAGGCCGTCGAGCGCGGCCACCATCGCGTCGCGCACCCGCGCCGGCGCCGCGTGCTTCGGCTCGCCGAGCGACATCGAGATCGGCGCGATGCCGGCGGGCGGCTCGACGCCGCGCAGCAGGGCGCGCAGCCGTTCGAACGGATACGGCTGGAGCGAATCGAGAAGTCGGTTCAAGAATCCACTCCAAGTCTTTGTTCGTGAATCATATTATTTCTGGGTACTCAGCCTCGGGTGCTGGTTTCCGCGGGGAAGGCGCCGAGCTCGACCCGCGGCGCCGGCGTCCAGCCGCGCTTGCGGTGCTCGGCGACGACGGTGGTGAAGATCCCGCCCCGCACGTACCAGCGCGCGGTCAGCCGCATGAAGCGCGGCTTCGTGGCGGCGACCAGCTCGTCCAGGATCCGGTTCGTCACCGCCTCGTGGAACACGCCCTGGTCCCGGAACGACCACATGTACAGCTTCAATGCCTTCAGCTCGAGGTTCTTGCGGTCGGGCACGTAGTCGATCGCGAGCGTGGCGAAGTCGGGCTGGCCGGTCAGCGGGCACAGGCAGGTGAACTCGGGCACCTCGATGTGCACCAGGTAGTCGCGGCCGGGCGCGGGGTTCGGGAAGGTGTCGAGCTGCTTGGACGGTGCGCTGGGCATCGTGGTCTCCGGAGCGCCGGCCGAACGCCGGGCGCCTGCGGGAGGCGGCCTGCGGCGAGTGTTCCGGGCATAAAAAAAGGGCCCGCGGGGGCCTCGTTCCGATGCGCCGGCGCACCGCGCGGGGCGTCCGCGGAGCGGCCCTGCGCCAGCGGGGCCGCCGGAGCTGCGGTGCTATTATAGGCGCGGCCCCGCACCGGGCCCGCCATCCGCGGACGCCGCCGCCGCCCGCCCCGCGGGCGCCGCGTCCGGCCCCGCCACCGCCGATCCGATCGACCCCTCCTGCCGAGGGTAGCCAGGGCATTCCCGTGCGTCTGAAACAGATCAAGCTGGCCGGCTTCAAGTCGTTCGTCGACCCCACCGCGTTCGAGGTGCCGAGCCAGCTCGTCGGGGTGGTCGGGCCGAACGGCTGCGGCAAGTCGAACATCATGGATGCCGTGCGCTGGGTGCTCGGCGAGTCCAAGGCGTCCGAGCTGCGCGGCGAGTCGATGCAGGACGTGATCTTCAACGGCTCGTCCGACCGCAAGCCGTCGGTCCGCGCGAGCGTCGAGCTGATCTTCGACAACGCCTCGTCGCGGCTCGGCGGGGCCTGGGCGGGCTATGCCGAGATCTCGGTCAAGCGGGTGCTGAGCCGGGACGGCCAGTCGACCTACCTGATCAACAACCAGGTCGTGCGCCGCAAGGACGTGCACGACATGTTCCTCGGCACGGGCCTCGGGCCGCGCGCGTACGCGATCATCGGACAGGGCACGGTGTCCCGGATCATCGAGGCGAAGCCCGAGGAGCTGCGGGTCTTCCTCGAGGAGGCCGCCGGGGTCTCGAAGTACAAGGAGCGCCGCCGCGAGACCGAGAACCGGCTGTCCGACACCCGGGAGAACCTCACGCGGGTCGAGGACATCCTGCGCGAGCTCGGCGGGCAGATCGAGAAGCTCGAGCGGCAGGCCGAGGTCGCGCGGGAGTACCGCGAGCTCGAGGCCGATCGCGAGGGCAAGCAGCGGATGCTGTGGATCGTGCGGCGCGACGAGGCGCTCGCCGAGCGGCAGAAGGTGTCGCGCCAGCTCGCCGAGGTCACCAACGAGATCGAGGCCGAGCTCGCGAGGCAGCGTGCGGTCGAGGCCGAGCTCGAGCAGGCGCGGGCCGCCCACTACGAGGCGAGCGACGCGGTGCACCGCGCGCAGGGCGGCTACTACGAGGCCAACGGCGAGGTCACCCGGCTCGAGAACCAGATCCGGTTCGTCGCCGACTCGCAGGCGCAGCTGCGCGAGCGGCTCGCGGGCCTGCAGGCGCAGGTCGAGGCCGCGCGCGAGCGCGACGCGCAGGCGAGCGCCGGGCTCGCGCGCAGCGACGAGGACCTCGCCGCCGCCGAGGAGCGGCAGGCGGTGCTCGCGCAGCGCCTGGACGATGCCGGTGCCGGCCTGCCGGCGGTCGAGGACGCGCTGCGCGACGCCCGCGAGGCGCTCGACGCGGCGCGGGCGCGCGCCGCCGAGACCTCGCAGGCGATCCAGGTCGCGGCGACGCGCCAGCGCGGGATCGAGGACGCGCTGCGCGACCTGCAGGACCGGGAGGCACGCCTGCGCGACGCCCTCGGGCGGCTGGGCGAGGCGCCGCAGGCCGAGCTCGACCGCCTGCGCGGGCGGCTCGCCGAGGCCGAAGCCGTCGAGGAGGCCGCCGGCGAGCGCGTCGCCGGCTCCGATGCGCGCTGGCACGAGCTCGACGGCCGTCGCGCCCCCGCGCAGGACGCGCTGCGCGACGCCCTCGCGAAGGTCGCCCAGGTCGACGCCCGGATCGCCGCGCTGCGCCAGATCCAGGAGCGGGTGCGCACCGAGGGCCGGACGGCGCCCTGGCTCAGGCAGCACGGGCTCGACGGCATGAAGCGGCTCTGGCAGCGCCTGCGGATCGAGCCCGGATGGGAGACCGCGATCGAGGCGGTGCTGCGCGAGCGGGTGCAGGCGCTCGAGGTCGGCCGGATCGAGTCGCTCGCCGGGCTGCTGGCCGAGCAGCCGCCGGCGAAGGTCGGCTTCTACTCGCCCGCCCACCTGCCCGCGTCGGGCGTCGCGCCGGCGCCCGAGGGCCTGCTCGCGCTCGCCGCGCAGGTCCACACGACCGACCCGCAGATCCGCGCGCTGCTCGACGAGTGGCTGCACGGCAGCTTCTGCGCCGAGAGCGCCGCGCAGGCGG
>DAIOSZ010000084.1:9371-14858 GCA_036752305.1 Burkholderiaceae bacterium | reverse complement strand
GCGCCGCCCATTGGATTATCATGGGTTCCTCCCACCCGCGCGCACGGAAAAAACACCATGCCGGACAAGGAAATACGCGAGGCCTCGCTCGAGTACCACCGGCTGCCCACACCCGGCAAGATCGCGCTGACCGCCCCCAAGCAGCTCACCAACCAGCGCGACCTCGCGCTGGCCTATACGCCCGGGGTGGCCGCCGTCTGCGACGAGATCGTGCGCGATCCGCGGGAGGCGTCGAACCTGACCGCGCGCGGCAACCTGGTCGCGGTCGTCACCAACGGCACGGCGGTGCTCGGGCTGGGGGCGATCGGGCCGCTCGCGGCCAAGCCGGTGATGGAATGCAAGGCGGTGCTGTTCAAGAAGTCCGCCGGCCTCGACTGCTTCGACATCGAGCTGAACGAGCGCGACCCGGACAAGCTGGTCGACATGATCGTCGCGCTGGAGCCGACGTTCGGCGGCATCAACCTCGAGGACATCAAGGCGCCCGAGTGCTTCTACATCGAGCAGAAGCTGCGCGAGCGCCTGAACATTCCGGTGTTCCATGACGACCAGCACGGCACGGCCATCATTTCCGGCTCGGCGCTGCTCAACGGGCTGGAGCTGGTGGGCAAGCAGATCGGCGAGGTCAAGCTCGTGGTCTCCGGCGCGGGCGCCGCCGCCATTGCCTGCGTGGACCTGATGGTGGAGCTGGGCATCTCGCGCGCCAACGTGTTCATGTGCGATTCCAAGGGCGTGATCTACGAAGGCCGCCCCGGCGGCTTTGACGCATCCAAGGCCCGCTACGCGCAACGCACCGAGGCCCGCACGCTGGCCGACGCGGTCAAGGGCGCGGACGTGTTCCTCGGCTGCTCCACCGCGGGCGTGCTCACCGGCGAGATGGTCAAGACCATGGGCCGCCAACCGGTGATCCTGGCGCTGGCCAATCCCGAGCCCGAGATCCGCCCCGAGGAAGCGCTGGCCGCGCGGCCCGACGCCATCGTCGCCACGGGGCGTTCCGACTACCCCAACCAGGTCAACAACGTCCTGTGCTTTCCCTACATCTTCCGCGGCGCGCTCGACTGCGGCGCCACCAAGATCACCGAGGCCATGAAACTCGCCTGCGTGCGCGAAATCGCTGAACTGGCCAAGGCCGAGATCAGCGACGAGGTGGCCGCCGCCTACCCGGGGCAGGAGTTGCACTTCGGCCCGGAATACCTGATTCCCAAACCCTTCGATTCACGCCTGATCCTGCGCATCTCGCCAGCCGTCGCCAGGGCGGCCGAGGCGTCCGGCGTGGCCACGCGGCCGATCCAGGACTACGAGGCCTATCAAGACTCGCTCAAGCGCTACATGTCGCACACCGGGATGTTCATGCGCCCGGTGTTCGCCACCGCCAAGGCTGCGCCGGATGCCGCCAAGCGCGTGGTGTTCGCCGAAGGCGAGGACGAGCGCGTGCTGCGCGCGGTGCAGGCGGCCATCGACGAGCACATGGTGCAGCCGATCCTGATCGGGCGCCCGGCGGTCATCGACGAGCGGATCGAGAAAGCCGGCCTGCACATCCACCGTGGCAAGGACTTTGAATGCGTCGATCCGATCAACGACCCGCGCGTCGAAGCCTACGGACAGGCCTACCACCGCTTCATGGCGCGCGAGGGCGTGGCGCCCCGTGCGGCGCGGGCGGCGGTTCACCGCTCATCGACCATCCTGGGCGCGATGATGGTGCGCGAGGGCCATGCCTCCGCGCTGATCTGCGGCACGCTGGGCCGCTTCGACCAGCACCTGGACCATGTGCGCGACGTGATCGGCGTGGCGCCGGGCTGCCACGATTTCGCGACCATGAACGCGCTGATGCTGGAGCAGCACACGCTGTTCATCGCCGACACCTATGTCAACGAGAACCCCAGCGCCGAGGACCTGGCGGAGATCGCGCACCGCGCCGCCGAGGAAGTCTGGCGTTTTGGCATCACGCCGAAGGTGGCGTTTCTCTCGCACTCGGTCTACGGCTCCAGCAAGCGGCCCTCGGCGCTGAAGATGCGTCGGGCACGCGACCTGTTCGTGGCCGCGCATCCGCAGATCGAGTGCGACGGCGAACTGCATGGCGACGCGGCGCTCTCAGAGGACATCCGCGGCACCTACATGAGCGAGTCCACGCTGCATGGCTCGGCCAATGTGTTGATCTGCCCGAACATCGACGCGGCCAACATCCTCTTCAACGTGATCAAGGTGACCAGCGCGGGCAACGTCACGGTCGGCCCCATTTTGCTGGGCGCGGCCAAGCCGGTGCATGTGCTCACGCCGTCGGCGACGGTGCGGCGCCTGGTCAACATGACGGCGCTGGCCGTGGCCGACGCGGCCGAGCACATGCGCGCGTGATTCGCCAGGATGCTACAAAATCGGAAGCTGCCCGTGGTCGGTTTTAAAGGCTTTGTGATCACTTATGCTTGAAAAAGAGGCCTCTGGGGGCGCCGGAATCCGCCTCGTCGGCCTCGTCAAGCATTGGGGTGCCACGCGCGCGCTCGATGGCGTGGACATCGACATCGCCCCGGGGTGCTTCTGTGTGCTGCTGGGCCCTTCTGGCTGCGGCAAGTCCACCACGCTGCGCATCCTGGCCGGGTTGGAGCAGGCCACGCAGGGCCAGGTGTTCATCGACGGCCAGGATGTCACGGCGTTGCCACCATCGCGGCGCAACATCGCGATGGTGTTCCAGAACTACGCGCTCTTCCCGCACCTCACGGTGGCCGAGAACATCACGTTCGGGCTGGAGGTGCGCAAGCTCGTCCGACCGGAACGCGAGCTGCGCCTGAGCCAGACCGCGCAACTGCTGGGCCTGTCCGAGCTGCTCGAACGTCGGCCCGCGCAACTGTCGGGCGGGCAACAGCAGCGCGTGGCGCTGGCGCGCGCGCTCGTCGCGCGGGCCAAGGTCTGCCTGATGGACGAACCGCTGTCCAACCTGGACGCCAAGCTGCGCCAGAGCATGCGCCACGAACTGCGCGAGTTGCAGCGCCAATTGGGGCTGACGGTGGTGTACGTCACGCACGACCAGGCCGAGGCCATGAGCATGGCCGATCAGGTGGTGCTGATGAATCACGGTCGCGTCGAGCAGGCGGGTACGCCGCGCGAGCTGTACGACGGCCCCGCCACGACCTTCGCCGCGCGCTTCATCGGCACACCGCCCATGAATCTGTTGGCGCTCGACGAACGCGGCGCCATCGCCGGCAGCGCGGTCGGCACGGGCCTGGCCGCCGCCACGCTGGGCCTGCGGCCCGAGCTCGTCCGCCTGGGCGAGCACGATGGCATTCCCGCCGAGGCGCTGGATACCGAATATCTGGGCGCCGATGCCGTGCTGCGCTGCCGCGTTGGCACACAGGATGTGCTCGTGCGCACCCCGGCGCGCGGCGCGCCAGAACTGTCGCGGGCGCTGCGGCTGTCATGGGCTCCCGAAGACATGCACGCCTTCGACGCCGACGGGCGGCGCCTCGTGCTCGCCGCGGCGCCGGCGCCGGAGCCCGCGCGGGACCACTGACCGACCCGTCTCACCACCCACCCACTTGGAGTCCATCGCATGCAACGCAAACAGTTCATCCAATCCCTGGCGGTCTTGGGCGCGAGCCTCGGCGCTGGCGCCGTTCATGCGCAAGCGCCCGTCGAGGTGCCGTTTTACTACCCGGTGGCGGTCGGCGGGCCGATCACCAAGGTCATCGACGGCCTGGCCGCCGATTTCATGAAAGAGAACCCTGGCATCAAGGTCTCGCCCATTTACGCGGGCACCTACCAGGAAACCATCGTCAAGGCACTCACGGCGCACAAGTCGGGCAACCCGCCGGTCACCTCGGTGCTGCTGTCCACCGACATGTTCACGCTGATCGACGAGGACGCCATCGTCCCGATGGACGGTTACGCCCGCACCGCGCAGGACAAGGCCTGGATGGATGGTTTCTACAAGGCCTTCATGCTCAACAGCCAGACCGGCGGCAAGACCTGGGGGATTCCGTTCCAGCGTTCCACCGTGGTGATGTACTGGAACAAGGAAGCGTTCAAGGAAGCGGGGCTCGATCCGAACAAGCCACCCGCCAGTTGGGCCGAGCTCAAGGACGCCGCCGCCCGGCTGACCAAGAAGGACGCGGGCGGCAAGGTCACGCAATACGGCATCCAGATTCCTTCCAGCGGCTTTCCGTACTGGCTGTTCCAGACGCTCACCACCACCAACGACGTGGTGCTGGCCAACGACGCCGGCACCAAGGTCACGTTCGACCACCCGCGCGTGGTCGAGGCCCTGCAATATTGGGTCGATCTGGGCAAGAGCGGCGTGCACCCGCCCGGCGTCGTCGAATGGGGCACCACGCCCAAGGACTTCTTCGAGAAGAAGGCCGCGATCATTTTCACCACCACCGGCAACCTGACCAATATCCGCGCCAATGCCAAGTTCGATTTCGGCGTGGCGATGATCCCCGGAAATCGGCGCAAGGGCTCGCCCACCGGCGGCGGCAATTTCTACATCTTCAAGAAATCCACGCCGCAGCAGCAGGAGGCGGCCTACAAGTTCATTCAGTGGATCACGCAGCCGGCGCGGGCCGCGCAGTGGAGCATCGACACCGGCTACGTGGCCGTCTCCCCGGCGGCCTACGACACGGCGGCGCTCAAGAAGTACGGCGGGGAGTTTCCGCCCGCGCTGGTGGCGCGCGACCAGTTGCCGGTGTCGGTGGCCGAGTTTTCCACCCACGACAACCAGCGCGTCGTCAAGGCCTTGAACGATGGCCTGCAAGCCGCGCTCACCGGGGCCAAGACCTCCGCGCAGGCCATGAAGGACGCCCAGGCCGAGGCCGACCGCCTGCTGCGCGGCTACAAGTGAAAGCGGCGGCGTGAACGGCTCCGGCGACGCACCGCCCGGTGGCGGCCACGCGGCCCTGGCGTGGCTGATGCTGCTGCCCGCGCTGGCGCTGCTGGTGGCCTTTACCCACTACCCGGCCGTCCAGACCTTCATCGACAGCTTCTACTCCACGCCCAAGGGCGCGCGCGCGGCGGTGTGGGTGGGCGCGGAGAACTACCAGGCCATGGCGGCCGATCCGGTGTTCTGGAAGGCGGTGCGCAACAACCTGTGGTTTGCGCTGGGCACCATTCCGCTGTCGATCGGCCTGGCGCTCACCATGGCGCTGTGGGTGAATGAGCGCATCGCCGGCCGCGCGTTCCTGCGCATGGCCTACTTCACGCCGACCATCCTGCCGATGATCGCCGTGGCCAACATCTGGATGTTCTTCTACACGCCGCAGTACGGCCTGCTGGAGCAGATCACCGGCGCCTTCGGGCTGCCCTCGCACAACTGGCTGGGCAGCCCCGACACGGCGCTGGCGGCCGTCACCGTGGTTGCCATCTGGAAAGAGGCCGGTTTTTTCATGATCTTCTATCTCGCCGCGCTGCAAACGCTCAACCCGAGCCTGCGCGAGGCGGCGGCCATCGAGGGCGCCAGCCGCTGGACCTTCTTTCGCCGCGTGCAGTGGCCGCTGCTGATGCCCA
>DAIOSZ010000084.1:0-9361 GCA_036752305.1 Burkholderiaceae bacterium | reverse complement strand
TGGTCAACGCCTTCATCAACGCGTTCCGCATGGTTGACCACATCTTCGTGCTGACCAAGGGCGGGCGGGACAATGCGTCCACGCTCTTGCTCTATCACCTGTGGGAGGTGGGTTTCCGCTTCTGGGACACGGCCTACGCGGCCGCCATCACGGTCGTGCTCGTCGTGGTGCTGGCGGGTGTGGCGCTGTTCCAGTTCTTCGTGCTCGACCGTCGGGTGCACTACCGGTGAGCGCGCACGCCGGACTGCGCTACGCCGAACCGGGCTGGCTGGACACGCTGGCCGCCTGGGTGCTGGCGTTCTTGTGGGTGCTGCCGCTGGCCTACGCCGTGTGGACCGCGTTCCACGGCGCGGAGTACGCCACGCGGCTGGACCTTACTGCGCCACTCACGCTCGACAACTTCCGCCGCGCCTGGGAGGCCGCGCCTTTTGCGCGTTACTTCCTCAACACCGCGCTGCTGGTCACGCTGATCCTGGCGGCGCAGCTCGTGCTCGCCACGCTGGCGGCCTATGCATTCGCGCGCTACCGCTTTCCGGGGCGCAACCTGGCGTTCGCGCTGGTGCTGGTGCAGTTGATGATCATGCCCGACATCCTGCTGGTGGAGAACTACAAGACGATGAGCCGGCTGGGGTTGGTGGACACGCTGCTGGCCATCGGCCTGCCCTATTTCGCGTCGGCGTTCGCCATCTTCCTGTTGCGCCAGACGTTCATGGGCATTCCCCGGGAGCTTGACGACGCCGCGCGCGTCGAAGGCGCGGGCGCCTTGCAAACCCTCTGGCGCGTCTACGTGCCGCTGGCCAAGCCCACCTACATCGCTTTCGGGCTGGTGTCGGTGAGTTTTCACTGGAACAACTTCCTGTGGCCGCTGATCATCACCAACAGTCCCAACGCCCGGCCGCTCACGGTGGGGCTGCAGGTGTTCTCGTCGGTGGACCAGGGCATCGACTGGTCCGTCATCACCGCCGCCACGCTGATGAGCTGCGGGCCCCTGCTGCTGGCGTTTCTGCTGTTTCAGCGGCAGTTCGTGCAGAGCTTCATGCGCGCGGGCATTCGATGAATCCGCCCGTCTCTTGTGCGTTTTGAAAGGCCCCGATGAAACTGGTCACCTGGAACACCCAGTGGTGCTGCGGCCTCGATGGCCGGGTCAGCGCGGCGCGGATCGTGGACGGCGCGCGCGCGCTGGCGGGCGAGGGCGGCTTTGACGTGCTGTGCCTGCAGGAGATCGCGCAAGGCTATGCCGACATGCCCGGCGCGCCGGGCGACCAGCCGGCCGAGATCGAGGCCCTGCTGCCGGGTTACCAGGTGTTCTTCGGCGCGGCGGTGGACGAATTCAACGCGCAAGGACAGCGCCCGCGCTTTGGCAACCTCATCGCCACGCGCCTGCCGGTGGCGCTGGTGGAGCACCACCGCCTGCCGTGGCCGGCGGACGCGGGCATCCGCAGCATGCCGCGCATGTGCAGCGTGGTCACCGTGCGCGACCCGGCGCTGGGCGCGCTGCGCGTGATGACCACGCATCTGGAGTACTACTCCAAGCCGCAGCGCATGGCGCAGACGCTGGCGCTGCGTGACCTGCACGCCGAAGCCTGCGCGCGTGCCGCCGCGCCCCCGCTGGACGACGACAGCCGCTCACCCTTCCAGACCAAGACGCACACGCCGCAGGCCGTGCTCTGCGGTGACTTCAACCTGGAGGCCTCGGAGCCCGAATACAGCGCCTTGCAACGCCCGCTCGCCGCAACCGGTGCCGCCCACAGCCTGACCGACGCCTGGCAGATCGCGCATGCGGGCCGCCCGCACGAGGCCACCTTCCGGCTCTTCGACCGCAGCTACGGCCCCGAGCCCATTGCCTGCGATTTCTTCTTCGTCAGCGCGGCGCTCGCCCCCCGGGTGCGCCAGGTGCGGGTCGATCAGGCCACCCGCGCCTCGGATCACCAACCCGTGCTGCTCGAACTGGGCTGAGCCTTCGAGCCCCAAAGAAAAAAGCCCCGCGCGCGGGGCTTTTTTGGGGGGAGCCGACGGCGCGCGGCCGCCGGTGTCACGCCGTTACTTGGTCGCGGCCGCGGCGGCGGCCTTCTTGGCGTGACGCTTGTGCTTCTTGTTCTTCTTCTTGGCCGGGGTGGCCGGCGTGGCGGCGGCGGGCGCGGCCGCTGCCGCAGCCGGAGCGGCGGGCGCCGCGGCCGGGGCGGCAGGAGCCTGCGCGAACGCGCCGAGCGCGAAGGTGGAGACGATCAGGGCGGCGAGAGTGCGTTTCATGGAGACTGCTCTTTCAAGAGACGGGGCGACATTGCCTGCGCCTACAACGCCACCCCCTTGAGCCCCGTTGACAGGATTCGCGGGACTATTTGAGGCCGATGGTGCGGTCGTCAAACAGTTCAAAAATCATAGCTGTCCGTGGTTGTATCTAGTGAATATTTGACCAATTTGATGCTCAAATTCAGGCTGAAATCGGTAAAATTTGTCGAAACATCTACAAAAAATGTAGAACCATCTACAAAATTCCATGAAAACCCGAAAATTGAGGCCTCAGGTTGCCCAATTTTGATAGCCATTCCGGCATGGACGCCAATGAAAACAACCACCGGCAGCTATGATTTTGAGAGTTACACCGACGCCCATCGACCCGGCGCCGCTCGTATGTCCACACGATACCTGCGGTACTGCGTGGCGATACCCCGCAAGGAAGCGCGGGCCAGGGCCCCGGGGCTGCCTACGATGGGCGGACAGGCATGTGCCTGGGCAATGTTGACTTCCATGGACACGATCACTCTTTCCACCGCCCGTTCGGATTCCATCCAGGGTGTGCGCCGTTGGCGCGCGGCGCCGATGGTGGCGCTGGCGCTTGCTGCCGTGGGGCTCACGGGTTGCTACGTGGTGCCGATCCAGCCCCCGCCCGGACCGGCTCAGCCGGCGGCCGTGGTGGCTGCGCCGCCGCCGGCGAGCGCGACGTTCACGGCGCGCCTGTATCCGTCCAACGATCTGGCTGCGCCCTACGGCGTGGTCATGGGGCAGGTGACGAGTGATTTGCATGGCCGAGGCGTGCTCTCGGCCACCATCGGCGGCGAATATTTCAACGGCGAGGCGACCCGCATGGCGGGCTCCGCGCGCGAAGGCGTGGCCAACGCGGCGGGCAATCGCGGCGCCTATCTCAATTGCCGCTACCAGATGCGCAGCGACACGCTGGGCGTGGGCACCTGCCGCCTGAACAACGGCGCGGTCTTCAACATGCACGTGGGCAACTGAGGGCCGAGCAGGGCAGGGGGAGACACGGTAGCATCTGGCGCAGATGGATGCGCGAGGTGCCGAAATGAAACGAAGAACCGTTCTCCACGCCAGCCTGGCGGGCCTGGGCGCCGGGGTGCCCGGCTGGGGCCTGGCCCAGTCGGGGGCTGGCCGCACGGTCGAGTTGATCGTGCCCTATGCCGCTGGCGGCGGCGTGGACGCCATGGCCCGCGCCTTCGCGCGCGAGGCGGCGCGTCTGACGGGCGGCAGCTGGGGGGCGGTCAACAAGGACGGCGCGGCCGGGGTGTTGGGCTTTGCCGCGCTGACCAACGCCGCGCCGGACGGGCAGACGCTGGTGTTTTCACCCGCCTCGCCGCTGGTGATCTCGCCCCACGTGAGCAAGTCCCTGCCGTTCAAACCCGAGCGCGTGGAGCCGGTCTGCCAGGTGTTCGAGAACGTGTTCACCATCGCCGTCAAGGCCGATTCGCCCATCACCTCGATGCAGGACCTGGTGGCGCGTGCCAAGGCCGCGCCAGGCAAGCTCTCGTATGGGCACGCGGGGACCGGGTCGGTGCCGCACCTGGGGGTGGCTTCGGTGGAGAAGGCACTGGGCATCCACTTCAACGCCATTCCCTACCGTGGCGACGCGGGCATGCTGCCGCAGTTGCTGGGCGGCGAGCTGGACTTCGGCGCGCCCGCGGTGTCGTCCATCGGCGGCAAGCCGCTGCGCGTGCTGGCCGTGTTGGCCGAACAGCGCCATCCCGGCGCCCCCGATGCGCCCACGCTGACGCAGCTGGGTTATCCCCCGGTGGTGCCCGGCCTCAACGGCTTGTACGCGCCCGCGGGCTTGCCTGCCCCCGTGCTGGAATCGCTGCAAGGCCTGTGCCAGAAGGTCGCGGAGTCAGCCGAATTCCGCAAGGCCGCGCAGGGCCTGCAGCAAAGCGTCGCCTATCTGCCGGGGGCGGCGTTCAAGAAGCGGCTGGATGGCGTCTCGCGCGAGAACGCGGCGCTGATTCCGTCCATGAACCTCGACAAGAACTGACGGCTCGCGCCTCAGGGCCGTCGGGCGAACCATCCGAAGCGCCGCGCCATCCGGCGGCGCATCACGCGTGCCCAGCGCCAGGGCCATGAGGCCCGCACCAGCGCCAGCACCTGCGTCTTCCACGCCATCCAGCGCGCGTGCAGCCGCGCAAACCAGGGCAGTCGCATCAGCGCGGGTTCGGTGAGCTGGTAGATGCGCGCCACCAGCGCGGTGCCGACGATCTTGGCCACCACCACCACCAGCGCGCCCAGCATCACGTGGCCGCTGGCGACCAATTGCAGCGCGCCGATCTTGACCGGCAGCAGCAGCAAGGTCGGCGCGGCGAACGCCACCAGCGCCGCCCTCGGGGGCAGCGCGGCGATGTGCTTCTCGATCCAGCGAAAGCCCGGCCAGGCGCCCACCCAGGCCATGGCGCGCTGCAGCGGCTGCCAGCCCCATTCCTCGAACACCAGCACCAGGCCGAAGAGCCAGACCAGCAGCTGGCGCAGCAGGCGGACGGGCCAGGGCAGCGTCCGCGCGGACCGAGGGTCGTCGGGCGCCATCGGGTGAATCACACCCCCCGCGCGCGCGCTTGCGCGAAGCGCAGGCGGAACTCGCCAAAGCGCCCGGCATCCAGCGCCTCGCGCATCTCGCGCATGAGGTTCTGGTAGTAGTGCAGGTTGTGGATCGTGCAGAGCATGGGTCCGAGCATTTCACCGCAGCGGTCCAGATGGTGCAGGTAGGCGCGTGAAAACCCCCCGCCGTTGCCGGCGCCTTGGCAGGTGTAGCAGGTGCAGGTTTCGTCCAGCGGGGCGGGGTCGCTCTTGTGGCGGGCGTTGCGGATCTTCAAATCGCCAAAGCGGGTGAACAGATGGCCGTTGCGCGCGTTGCGCGTGGGCATCACGCAGTCGAACATGTCCACGCCCTGCGCCACGCCCTCGACCAGATCCTCCGGCGTGCCCACGCCCATCAGATAGCGGGGCTTCTCGCGCGGCAGGCGGGGGGGGCTGTGCGCCATGATGCGCAGCATGTCTTCCTTGGGCTCGCCCACGCTCACGCCGCCGACCGCGTAGCCGGGAAAGTCCATCTCCACCAGCGCCGCGAGCGAGGCCTCGCGCAGCGGCTCGTACATGCCGCCCTGGACGATGCCGAACAGCGCGTTGGGGTTTTCCAGGCGCGTGAACTCGGCCTGGCAGCGGCGCGCCCAGCGCAGCGACAGTTCCATGCTGGCGCGCGCCTGGGCCTCGGTGGTGAGCTGGCCGCGCGTTTCGTAGGGCGTGCATTCGTCGAACTGCATCACGATGTCGCTGCCCAGCACGGTCTGAATCTGCATGCTGACCTCGGGCGTGAGGAACAGCCTGTCGCCATTGACCGGGCTGGCGAACCGGACGCCTTCCTCGCTGATCTTGCGCATCTCGCCCAGGCTCCAGACCTGGAAACCGCCTGAATCGGTGAGGATGGGCTTGTGCCAGTTCTCAAAGGCATGCAGCCCGCCAAACGCGCGCAGCACGTCCAGCCCCGGGCGCATCCACAAATGGAAGGTGTTGCCCAGGATGATCTGCGCGCCCATCTCGTGCAGGCTTCGCGGCATCACCCCCTTGACCGTGCCATAGGTGCCCACCGGCATGAAGACGGGGGTTTGCACCACGCCATGGCCGAGGGTCAGGGTGCTGCGGCGGGCGTGGCTGTGGGGGTCGGTGAGCCGGAGTTCGAACTGGAGCATGGGGCAATGCGCGGGCGCGCCAAAAATGCCGCGCCCCTGCGTTGAAAGTGAGCGGCATTGTAGAAAGCCGCGTTGGCAAGCCCGTGGAATTCGCTCACACTAGCGGCCGACATAGGAAATGAGGAATTGCAGATGGGGATCGCACGCACGCTGCTGAGCGCAGGCATGGCCGTGGTCACGCTCACGGCGGCGGCCGAGCAGGTGACGCTCAAGGCCACGAATGGTCAGGTGATCTCGCGCTCGCTCGGCAAGCCGGCCAAGCACCTGGTGATCAACGGCACGATCTCGGTGGCGCAGTTCAGCGACTCCGAAGGCTGGCCCACCAAGGTATCGGTGGGCTATCACGGCAGTGAGTCCGATGAGACCGGCGTCCAGCTCACGCTCACCCGGCGCGAAACCCGGGGCGACGTGATCATCGGCTACCGGGTGATGGAAGGCAGCCGCGAGTTCCGCTTCATTGAGCTCGGCCGCGCAGATCCGGGCAAGCCGGTCAAGTTCTCGATGCGCTTCGCGCCCGAACTCGTGACCATCAAGTTCGAGCACCTTCGCGATCAGTACGTCCAGACGCCGCTGAAGGTGGCCGAACCGCGTGCCTGGGCCACCTCCGGCACGCTGGTGTTCGACGGGACGATCGAAAACCCGCGCTGACGCCCAGGCCGCCTCCGCTCAGGCGCTGGCGGTTCCGGCCTTCACCTTCAGGCGCCAGGCGTGCAGCAAGGGCTCGGTGTAGCCGCTGGGCTGCGCCAGGCCCTTGAACACCAGATCGCACGCCGCCTGATACGCGGCGGACTCGGCAAAGCGCCCGTGCATCGGGCGATACAAGGGGTCGGCGCCGTTTTGCTGATCGACCTTGGCGGCCATGCGCTCGAAGGTGGCGCGCACCTGGCCTTCGCTGACCACGCCGTGCAGCAACCAGTTGGCCACATGCTGGCTGGAAATGCGCAGCGTGGCGCGGTCTTCCATCAGACCCACGTCGTTGATGTCGGGCACCTTGGAGCAGCCCACGCCCTGGTCCACCCAGCGCACCACGTAGCCCAGGATGCCCTGGATGTTGTTGTCCAGCTCCTTCTGGCGGTCGTCCGCGCTCCAGTTGGGCGAGGGCGAGACCGGCACCGTCAGCAGCCCGGTGAGCAGGTTGTCGCGCTCGGCGTCGGCGCTGGTCTTTTCCATCTCGGCCTGGATCGCCGCCACGTCCACCAGGTGGTAGTGCAGCGCGTGCAGCGTGGCGCCGGTCGGGCTGGGCACCCAGGCGGTGTTGGCGCCCGCCTTGGGGTGGGCGATCTTCTGCTCCAGCATGGCTGCCATCAGGTCGGGCATGGCCCACATGCCCTTGCCGATCTGCGCCTTGCCGCGCAGGCCGCAGGACAGGCCGACGAGCACATTGTTCTTTTCGTAGGCCTGGATCCAGGCGCTGGACTTCATGTCGCCCTTGCGGATCATCGGGCCCGCGTGCATGGCCGTGTGCATCTCGTCGCCGGTGCGATCGAGGAAGCCGGTGTTGATGAAAGCCACGCGGCTGGCCGCCGCCGCGATGCAGGCCTTGAGGTTGACGCTGGTGCGGCGCTCCTCGTCCATGATGCCCAGCTTGACGGTGGAGTCCGCCAGGCCCAGCACCTTCTCGACGCGCGAGAACAACTCGGCGGCAAACCCCACTTCCGCCGGGCCGTGCATCTTGGGCTTGACGATGTAGACGCTGCCGGTGCGGCTGTTGCGGACGCCGTCCTTGCCGTGGCCCTGCAGGTCGTGCAGCGCGATCGTCGTCGTGACCACGGCGTCGAGGATGCCTTCGGGGATTTCCCGGGCGTCCGCGCCCCAGAGAATGGCCGGGTTGGTCATCAGGTGGCCGACGTTGCGCACGAACATCAGCGAGCGGCCATGCAGGCGAACCTCGCCCTTGCCGTTGGGCGCCGTGTAGACGCGGTCGGGGTTGAGGCCGCGCGTCAGTGCCTTGCCGCCCTTGTCGAAGGTCTCGGTGAGCGTGCCCTTGAGAATGCCCAGCCAGTTGCGGTAACCGTGCACCTTGTCCTGGGCGTCCACGGCGGCCACCGAATCCTCCAGGTCGAGAATGGTGGACAGCGCGGCTTCGACGATCAGGTCGCTCACGCCCGCCGGGTCGGTCTGGCCGATGCGCGAGCCGCGGTCGATGCGCAGGTCCAGATGAATGCCATGGTGCTTGAGCAGAACCGAGGACGGCGTGCGCGGATCGCCCTGGTAGCCCACGAACTGCGCGGGATCCTTGAGCCCGACCTGGCGCCCGCCGGTGAGCGCCACCTTCAGCTGCCCGTCCACCACCTGGTACACCGTGGCGTCGGCATGCGAGCCCTCGGCCAGCGGCGCGGCCTGGTCCAGCACGCCGCGTGCGTAGGCAATCACCTTGGCGCCGCGCTTGTCGTTGTAGCCCGGGCCGCGCTCGCAGCCGTCGGCTTCGGCGATCACGTCGGTGCCGTACAGCGCGTCGTACAGGCTGCCCCAGCGCGCGTTGGCCGCGTTGAGCGCATAGCGGGCGTTGAGGATCGGCACCACCAGTTGCGGGCCCGCCTGCGTGGCCAGTTCGGCGTCCACATTCGCGGTCGTCGCCCGGGCGCCAGCCGGTGGAGGCACCAGGTAGCCGATCGTCTCCAGGAAGCGGCGGTAGGCGGCCATGTCGCGGATCGGGCCCGGATTGGCCTTGTGCCAGGTATCCAGTTCCGTCTGCAAGCGGTCGCGCTCGGCCAGCAGCGCGGCGTTCTTGGGTGCCAGATCGGCCACGATCGCATTGAAGCCTTCCCAGAAGCGGGCGCTGTCCACGCCGGTGCCAGGCAGCACCTCGCGTTCGATGAAGTCGTAAAGCTCGGTGGCCACTTGCAGTTGGTGGACCTGGGTGCGGGCGGTGGGAGCGGTCATGGCGATGGCTGCAGAGAAAGTGGAGAAAAACCTTGAATTATCGGGCTTTCCGGCCTTCGGGCGGCAAGCCCTCGGAAGTATGAAATTGATAGCTGCCTGTGGTTGTTTCCATTGACCTACAGGCATGAATCACGTCAAAAAATGGCCTCGGATGGGTGATTTTTGGCTGGTGTCGCGCGAGTTTTGTTGATGTTACGACATATTTTGTAGAAATCTCAACAAAAGGCCCATTTCAGAAGGCATTTTTCAGGGCCTGATGGACCGGTTCTTCAGGCAGGACGACCACGGGGCGCTATCGTTTTTGAACTCAATCCTGCGAATTGCCCGCCGCCGGCTGACAGAAGCAGCTTGGGCATTTTTACGTTCCGAATCTCCGTCGCCTATCCCGGAATCTGACCTCACCCCTGAGAAGACGTTTCAGCCAGGTGCGCTACCGCAGCGTCCGTGCAGCGGGCATCACACAGTGTTGACGCCGACCGAAAATTGACCAGCAAAGCCGGGTGATGCCGACCGAAAAC
>DAIOSZ010000083.1:0-14874 GCA_036752305.1 Burkholderiaceae bacterium | reverse complement strand
GCGACCCGCTGGGCAAGGGCTTTCACATCATCCAGGGCATGATCGCCATCGGCTCGGGCGGCCTGACCGGCAAGGGCTTCATGCAAGGCACGCAGACCCACTTGGAATTCATCCCCGAGCGCACGACGGACTTCATTTTTGCGGCCTATTCCGAGGAGTTCGGCCTGGCGGGCAACCTGTTCCTGATCGCCGCGTTCAGCTTTCTGGTGCTGCGCGGCCTGCTGATCGCCGTCAACGCGCCGACGCTGTTCTCGCGCCTGCTGGCGGGGGCGGTGACGATGATTTTCTTCACCTACGCCTTCGTCAACATGGGCATGGTCAGCGGCATCCTGCCGGTGGTGGGGGTGCCGCTGCCCTTCATCAGCTACGGCGGCACGGCCATGGTCACGCTGGGGCTGGGCGTGGGCATCCTGATGTCGATCGCCAAGGCCGAACAACTGATGCAAAGCTGAGCATGAGCACAAGCACCTATCCCATCGGCATCATCGGCGTGGGCAACATGGGCGGCGGCATGGCGCGCCGGCTGCTGGGGCTGGGCTGGCCGGTGTGGGTGAACGACCTGGACGCGGACAAGATGGCTGCGCTCCAGCGGCTGGGCGCTCAGGCGGCGCCGGACAAGGCACAACTGGCCGCGCAGACCGAGCTGCTGATCGTCTGTGTGGTGGACGCCGCGCAAGCCCGCGAGGCGCTGTTCGGCCCGGGTGGCGCCGTGGCCGCGCTGGCGCCGGAGCGCTGCGTGATGCTGTGCCCGACGATCGCGCCCGAGGACGTGGAGGAACTGGCCGCGCGCCTGACCGAGCGCGGGCTCGCGGTGATCGACGCACCCATGTCCGGCGGCCCGGCCCGCGCGACCGAGGGCACGATGAGCCTGATGGTCGCCTGCGATCCGGCGCTCTACGCACGGCGCCGCGCGCTGCTGGATGCGCTGTCGAACAAGCTGTTCCACGTCTCCGCGCGGGTGGGCGACGGCGCGCGCACCAAGCTGGTGAACAACCTGCTGGCCGGCATCAACCTCGTGGGCGCGGCCGAGGCACTGGCACTGGCGCGGGCGATGGGCATCGACGCGGCGACCACGCTGGACGTGATCGAACAGTCCAGCGGGCAGAGCTGGATCGGCTCGGACCGGCTGCGCCGGGCGCTGGAGGACGACTACGCGCCGCGCGCACACATGACGCTGCTCGCCAAGGACACCGCGCTGGCGGTCGGCGCCGCGCGCGCGGCGGGTTTTGCCGGGCCGCTGGGCGCGCGGGCGGCGGACACCTTTGCCCGGGCCTTGCAGGCCGGGCTGGCCGACGAGGATGACGCGGCGCTCTATAAGCTGCTCCAAAAAGGCTGAACAGGGGCCTCCTACAATGGCCCAATGAGTCTCAGCGCCCACCAACTGACCCCCCGAACCCTCGCGCCCTGCGCGCCCTTTCCCCAGGCCGGCGCCGCGCCCCAGCGCGGCGCCACCGAGGAACGCCTGGCGACCGCGCGGCGTCTGCTGCTCGACCCCTTTGGCCTGACCGACGCGCATCTGGCGCGGGCGTTGTCCACCATCCGCTCGCGCGGCGCGGACGATGCCGACCTGTATTTCCAGAGCACGCATGCCGAAGGCTGGAGCCTGGAGGAGGGCATCGTCAAGACCGGCAGCTTCAGCATCGACCAGGGCGTGGGCGTGCGTGCCGTCAGTGGCGAGAAGACCGCGTTTGCCTATTCGGACGACATTTCCGAGGCCTCGCTGCTCGACGCCGCGCTCACGGTGCGCTCCATTGGCGGCGCCGCGCAGGACCGGCGCGTGAAGGTCGCCAAGGCGCGCATCGCCGGCAGCCGCACGCTGTACGCCGGGCTCGATCCGATCGGCACGCTCGACAGCGCGGCCAAGGTGGCCTTGCTCGAAAAGATGGAAAAGCTCGCCCGCGCCAAGGATCCGCGCGTGGTGCAGGTGATGGCGGGGCTGGCCAGCGAGTACGACGTGGTGCTGGTCGCGCGCGCCGACGGCTTGCTGGCGGCCGACGTGCGGCCGTTGGCGCGCCTGTCGCTCACCGTGATTGCCGAGCAGGGCGGGCGCCGCGAGGTGGGCTCCAGCGGCGGCGGTGGCCGCGCGGGGCTGGCGATGTTTGACGACGAACTGATCGAGCGCTACGTGAACGACGCGGTGCAATCGGCGCTCACCAACCTGGAATCGCGCCCCGCGCCCGCCGGCCAGATGACCGTGGTGCTCGGCCCTGGCTGGCCGGGCGTGCTGCTGCACGAGGCCGTGGGCCACGGGCTGGAAGGCGACTTCAACCGCAAGGGCTCCAGCGCCTTCACGGGCATGATCGGCCAGCAGGTCGCCGCACGCGGCGTGACGGTGCTCGACGACGGCACCTTGATGGGCCGTCGCGGCTCGCTCAACGTGGACGACGAAGGCTGCGCCACCCAGCGCAACGTGCTGATCGAGGACGGCATCCTGCGCGGCTACCTCCAGGACTCGATGAACGCGCGCCTGATGGGCGTCAGGCCCACCGGCAATGGCCGGCGCGAAAGCTATGCCCATGTGCCGATGCCGCGCATGACCAACACCTACATGCTTGGCGGCCAGCGCGATCCGGCGGAAATCCTCGCCAGTGTGAAGAGGGGCCTGTACGCGGTCAACTTCGGCGGCGGGCAGGTGGACATCACCAGCGGCAAATTCGTCTTCTCGGCCAGCGAGGCCTGGTGGGTGGAAAACGGCAAGCCGCTGTATCCGGTCAAGGGCGCGACCATCGTGGGCAGCGGGCCGCAATCGCTGAAGAAAGTCACGATGATAGGCAATGCCCTCGGACTGGACGCGGGCGTCGGCGTCTGCGGCAAGGAAGGCCAGAGCGTGCCGGTGGGGGTGGGCCAGCCGACGCTTCGCATCGAGGGGCTCACAGTGGGCGGAACCGCATGAGGCAAGGCCTCAAAGTGGGCGGCCGCGTGGCGTATTTCTCTGGCTCCGGCGGACAGGCTGTGCTACGTTCGCCGCACCATTTTTAACTGGAGATGCGACATGAGCGGCTGGTACGAAATTTCCACCAAGGCGGACGGGCAGTGCAGCTTCGTGCTCAAGGCCGGCAATGGCGAGGTGATCCTGCGCAGCGAGACCTACACCGCGCGCGCGTCGGCGGTCAACGGCATCGAGAGCGTGCGCAAGAACTGCGCCGAGGACAAGCGCTACGACCGCCTGACCGCCAAGGACGGTCGCACCTACTTCAACCTCAAGGCCGCCAACCACCAGGTGATCGGCACCAGCCAGATGTACAAGACCGAAGCGGGGCGCGACAACGGCATCGCCTCGGTCAAGACCAATGGCGCTTCGACCACCGTCAAGGAAGCCGCGTAGCGCAACGGTTTTGTGCCGCGCGGGGGCGCGGCACGTATTAACCGACCATGCGGTCGGGTAATGCTAAAGTGGCGGCTGAGGAGACCCCATGACCCAGCCAGAAGCCCTGGTGACCTATGCCGAAAGCGGCAGCGTTGCCATCATCACGCTCAACCGCCCGCAGGCGCTGAACAGCTTCACGCGTGCCATGCACGTGGACATGAACGCAGCGCTTGACCGGCTGGACGCCAACCCTGCCGTTCGTGCCCTGGTGCTGACCGGGGCTGGACGGGGGTTTTGCGCTGGGCTGGACCTGTCGGAGCTTGACTTCACGCCCGGGCCCGGATTGCTGGAGCGTGCCGATCCCGGACCCGTGATCCAGGACCTATTCAATCCAATGGCGCGCCGCCTGATGGCGCTGCGCGTGCCCACGGTGGCGGCGGTCAACGGCGTGGCGGCGGGAGCGGGCGCCTCGCTGGCGCTGAGCTGCGACATCGCCATCGCCGCGCCGGGCGCGAGCTTCATCCAGGCCTTCAGCAAGATCGGCCTGATTCCCGACGCCGGTGGAAGCTGGCTGCTGGTCGAGCGCCTGGGCCTGGCGCGCGCGATGGGGCTGGCGATGACCGGCGACAAACTGGGCGCGCCGCAAGCCAAGGAGTGGGGGTTGATCTGGGACGTGGCCGACGATCCGCTGGCCGCCGCGCTGGCGCTGGCCGCCCGGCTGGCGCTCATGCCCACGCGCGCGCTGGTGGCCACGCGCCAGTTGCTGTTTTCCGCCGCCGCGCGCACGCACGACGCCCACCTGGACGCCGAGCGCGACCTGCAAAGCGCGCTGGGCAAGACGCACGACTACATGGAAGGCGTTACCGCGTTCCTGCACAAGCGCGCGCCCGTTTTCACGGGAGCATGAGCATGAGCGGCCACCCCCTCACTCCCGAGCAGGCGCGTGATCTGGCGCACCGCGTCGGCCAGGCGATGTTCGCCAACGACACCGCCAGCCAGCAGACCATGGGCATGGAACTGCTGGTCTGCGAGCCCGGGCGCGCCGTGATGCGCATGAGCGTGGATGCGCGGCATCTCAACGGCCACGCCATCTGCCACGGCGGCTTCATCTTCACGCTCGCCGACTCCACCTTTGCCTTTGCCTGCAACAGCCACAACAAGAACACCGTGGCCGCCGGGTGCAGCATCGAATTCCTGCGGCCCGCGCACGCGGGCGACATGCTCACGTCGGAAGGCGTGGAGCAGATGCTGTCGGGCCGGCACGGCATCTACGACATCAGGGTCAGCAACCAGCATGGCCAGACGGTGGCGATGTTCCGCGGCAAGAGCGCGCAGATCGCTGGCACCGTCGTCCCCGCGTGAGCGCGACAGCAGAAACAGGAGGCCCGACATGCCCATGAGCCCCGGCGGACTGCCGCTCGAACCCATTGAGAGAGCCAGCATCGACGAGTTGCGCGCGTTGCAGCTCAAGCGCCTGAAAGCCACGCTGGCCCATGCCTATGCCCATTCGCCGGTCTACCGCCGCAAGTTCGACGAGGCCGGCGTCCGCCCCGAGGATTGCCGCTGCCTGGCCGATCTGGCCAGGTTTCCGTTCACGTCGAAGAAGGATTTGCGCGACAGCTATCCCTTCGGCATGTTCGCCGTGCCGCGCGACCAGATCTCGCGCGTGCACGCCTCCAGCGGCACCACGGGCAAGCCCACGGTGGTGGGCTACACGCGGCGGGATATCGACACCTGGGCTGGCGTGGTCGCGCGCTCGATCCGCGCGGCCGGAGCCCGGCCGGGCGACATGGTTCACGTGAGCTACGGCTACGGCCTGTTCACCGGCGGCCTGGGCGCGCACTACGGCGCCGAGGCGCTGGGCCTGACGGTGGTGCCCTTTGGCGGCGGGCAGACCGAGAAGCAGGTGCAACTGATCCAGGACTTCGGGCCACAGATCATCATGGTGACGCCCAGCTACATGCTGTCGATTGCCGATGAATTTGAGCGCCAGGGAATCGACCCGACCAGCACCTCGCTGCTCACCGGTATTTTTGGCGCCGAACCATGGACCAATGAGATGCGTATGTCCATTGAGCGGCGCATGGGGATCGACGCGGTGGACATCTACGGACTGTCGGAAGTCATGGGGCCGGGGGTCGCCAGCGAATGCGTGGAGACCAAGGACGGCCCGACCATCTGGGAAGACCATTTCTATCCCGAAATCATCAACCCCGACAGCGGCGAGCCGGTCGCCGACGGCGAGCCCGGCGAGCTGGTGTTCACCAGCCTGACCAAGGAAGCGCTGCCGATCATCCGCTACCGCACGCGCGACCTCACGCGCCTGCTGCCCGGGACCGCGCGCACGATGCGCCGCATGGAAAAAATCACCGGACGCAGCGACGACATGATGATCGTGCGCGGCGTGAACGTGTTCCCCACGCAGATCGAGGAGCTGATCCTCAAGCGTCCGGAACTGGCGCCGCACTATCAGTGCGTCCTCACGCGCGACGGCAACCTCGACAACCTGATGGTGCATGTCGAGACGCGCCCCGGCGTCGATCCAGGCAGCATCGAGGCGCGCGCCTCGGCAGAGCTGCTGCGGCACGAGATCAAGGTCTACGTGGGCAGTTCCGTGGCGATCGAGCTCAAGGCCGAGGGCGCCGTGGAGCGCAGCCAGGGCAAGGCCAAGCGCGTGGTCGACCTGCGCGGCAAATAGCGCTCTCAGCGCGTCGGGACCAGGCGTTCGCCACCGCCGCCCGATTGGCCGGCGATGGTCCAGCTGCCGTCAAGGGAACCATCGGGCTTGATCTCGTAGATCGCCAATCCGGCCTCGCCGCCCATCACGTACGAGGCCGCGAAGGCGCTGCCGCTGCGCATGCAGATGCCGCGCACCGTGCCACCCGTATTCCAGGTGATGCGGCAGGTTGTATTGGAAATCCAGCTGATCTGCGCGGTGCCGCCGTAGCTCGATCCGTCGGGATTGCGGCCCTGGACCTGAAAACGTCCCACGGGGTTGGACTGAGCCAGCGCGAATGCGCAGCTTGCCGCGCACAGGGTGAACACCAGCGCGCGCTTGACGAGAGGTAAGGAGGACATGGAAAAGCCTTATCGACGGGAGTGTGTTCCCTCAACCGGTTACCGTGTCGCCTCTTGTGGGTTGAGGGGCGGTTTTGAATGCTAGCGCAAGCGGCGATCCGGGCGTTCCCTCGGCCCGTTAGCCGCCGTAAGGGCGGACCGTTTTCCACCGCGAAGCCGTGAGACCCTTGCCTACGCAGGGGTGCTCGCTCCAAGCCGAATTTCCTCCCTCCTCCCTTGTCGGTTTGGAGGCGCTTCGCGGCTTTTCCGTTCTATGTGCGTGGGGCGGTGTCGACAAAGCTGGGGCGCTGCATCAGCTTGTCTTGCAGCCGCGCCAGGCGCGGGTAATCGGCGCGCCAGTCAATGTCGGGAAAACGCAGTTCCAGGTAGCCCAGTGCGCAGCCGGTCGCCACGTCGGCCAGGGTCAGGTGAATGCCGGTGCAGTAAGGCTTGTCGGCCAGGCCCTGGTCCATGGCGGCCAGCGCACGGGCGATTTTTTCGAGCTGGCGGTCGATCCAGGCCTGGCAGCGCTCGCTGTCCTTGCGGCCTGCCCAGTGGGCCTCCAGCCGGGCGGCAACGGCCGCGTCGGTCAGGCCGTCGGCCAGCGCTTCCCAGGTCTTGACCTCGGCACGTTCGCGGCCGACGCTGGGGATCAGTTTGCCCACTGGTGAGAGCGTGTCGAGGTATTCGACGATCACGCGCGAGTCGAACAGCGCCTCGCCGCCCTCCATTACCAGGCAGGGCACCTTGCCCAGCGGGTTGAACTCGTGCGCGCGCGTGTCCGCGGCCCAGACGTTTTCATCCACGAAGCCGTAGTCCAGCTTCTTTTCTGCCATCACCACGCGGACTTTGCGGACGTAAGGACTGGTGAGTGCGCCGATGAGCTTCATGCGTGACGATGTGTGACAGATAGGCGAGCCATTCTAGCGAGGCAGGCGCCCTGATCGGGCGGAGCCGGCTCCTACAATCGCGGCCATGCAACTCGACACCGTTTCCGCCCTGTCGCCCCTGGATGGGCGCTATGCCGCCAAACTCGCGCCGCTGCGGCCTATCATGAGCGAGCACGGCTATATGCAGCGGCGCGTGCAGGTGGAACTGGTGTGGTTCGTCGCGTTGTCCGACGCGGGTTTTCCGGAGTTCAAGCCGCTGTCCGGCGGTGCGCGGCAGTACCTGCGCAAGCTGGTTAACCAGTTTTCCGAAGCCGACGCCAAGGCGATCAAGGAGATCGAGAAGGTCACCAACCACGACGTCAAGGCCGTCGAATACTGGATTCGCGGCAACCGGGAGATGAAGGTGCCCGGCAAGTTCGACGACCGGCCGGAACTGGAGTCCTACGCCGAGTTCGTCCACTTCGCCTGTACCAGCGAGGACATCAACAACACCAGCCACGCGCTGCAACTGAAGGCCGGGCGTGAGCGGGTGCTGCTGCCCGCTCTGGAGCGTGTGCTGGCGCGCCTGCGCGAACTGGCGCACCAGCACGCCGATGTGCCCATGCTCAGCCGCACGCACGGCCAGACGGCCAGTCCCACCACGGTGGGGAAAGAATTTGCCAACGTGGCGGCGCGGCTGGGCACCGCCGTCGAGCGCATTGGCAGCGTCAAGCTGCTGGCCAAGATGAACGGCGCGGTGGGCAACTACAACGCGCATCTGGCCGCCTGGCCGGAGGTGGACTGGGAGGCCTTTGCGCGCAAGGTGATCGAGACGCCGGAGCCCGAGGGCCTGGGCCTGAGCTTTCAGCCGTACAGCATCCAGATCGAGCCGCACGATTACATGGCCGAACTGTTTGACGCCATTGCCCGCGCCAACACGATCCTCATCGATCTGGCGCGCGACGTGTGGGGCTACGTCAGCCTCGGCTACTTCAAGCAGAAGCTCAAGAGCGGAGAGATCGGCTCATCGACCATGCCGCACAAGGTCAACCCGATCGATTTTGAAAACGCCGAGGGCAACCTGGGCTTGGCCAACGCGCTGCTGCGGCATTTGGCCGAGAAACTGCCCATCAGCCGCTGGCAGCGCGACCTGACCGACTCCACCGTGCTGCGCAACATCGGCGTGGCCTTTGGCTATTCCGTGCTGGCCTATGAGTCGCTGCTGACCGGGCTGTCCAAGCTCGAACTCAATGAGGAAGCGCTGGCCGCCGATCTGGCGGACGCCTGGGAAGTGCTGGCCGAGCCCATCCAGACGGTGATGCGCCGCTTTGCGCTGCCGGGCGCTTACGAACGGCTCAAGGAAGCCACGCGCGGCAAGCGCGTGGAAATGCAGGACCTGCGCACGCTGATCGAGGGCCTGGCGATTCCGGAGGCCGACAAGGCGCGGCTGCTGGCGCTCACGCCGGCCGGTTACACCGGCAAGGCCGCCGAGCTGGCGCGGCGTGTCTGACCGCGCATGGCCCTCAAGTCCACCGTCTACAAGGCCAATCTGTCGATCGCCGACATCGACCATGGCTACTACGCCGACCACGCGCTCACGCTGGCGCGCCACCCGAGTGAAACCGACGAGCGGATGATGATCCGCCTGGCGGCGCTGGCCCTGCAGGCGCACCGGGTGCAAAGCGACTGCGGCGGCGACGCGCAGATTGCCTTTGGCGCCGGGCTGTCCAGCCCCAATGAGCCCGATGTCTGGCTGCGCGACTTCACCGGCCGCACGCGGCTGTGGGTGGAGGTGGGTCAGCCCGAGGAGCGGCCCGTGCTCAAGGCCTGCCAACAGTCCGACGCGGTGGTGGTGTACGCCTTTTCGCACGCGGCCGAGGTGTGGTGGCGCGGCATCGAGTCCAAGCTCGCCCGGCTGGGCAAGCTGGCTGTGTGGCGGATTCCCACCGACGCCTCGCGCCAACTGGCGGCACTGGCCGAGCGCGGCATGCAGTTGCAGGCGACGGTGCAGGAAGGGCAGTTGTGGATGGCCAGCGCCAAGGGCAGCGTGATGGTCGAGCCGCAGTGCTGGAAGCCGCTATCGAATGAGTAGCTGATCGTGGTTGATCCACAGGAATCTGGTGCTGGTTTCCATCTGGATTTCAACCCCGAATCGATCGACCGGGCGATGGCGCAGGCTGCGGGGCGCATTTTTCAGGATTCCTTGCCGTCGTCCTGGCTCATGTGATGCCCGGGAGCCGCTGCGGATTGCGTCGCATCCGGCCGGGCCTCGCGGGCCCGCTCGGCGTATCGGTTGAAGCGCCAGGCCTGATCTTCCTGCGTGATGCGGCGCCACACGGCCCGTTTCTGGCCAGGCGTCATGTGGGGCCAGTCGCGCACCTCGTCCTCGCTTCGGCCGCAGCCCTTGCATTGGGCGTCGCCCTGGCTGGTGGAGCAGATCGCGATGCAAGGCGTGTCGGGCTGCGTGGCGTACCAGTCCAGCCAGGCCTGCCGCGCGGCCCCGGGCATGCTGGCTTCGTCGCATTCATCCTCGTGGTGGTAGACCATCAGCGCGTACACCTCGGCCAGCGCCCGTGTCTCGGGCGACAGCGTGATGCCGTCGGGCGAGGGCCGTCGCTCACGCCAGTGGTTGATGGCGGCTTCGATGTCGGTGATGTGCAGGGCGGCCATGGGGTCGAGGATGATACGGCGCCATAAGCCCTTAAAGCCTTGTGGACTTACGGCGGCGCCGCTTGCGGGGCGACTGGCTTTGCGGTTCTAATCGTTTCACGAAGGGGAGTAGCTCCCCCACCGGGTCGTCGTCAATTCGGAGCGTGTGTGCTCCCGGCGGTTCGGGCGGTCGCTGCAATGGCGCACCGCGAGCAAGACCTTCGACTTACGCGTCTCGCGGCGGGTCGAAGGGTGTTTTCGGTAGCTTCAGCCACTAGGCTGATAGCACCGGATTTTTTTTCCCAAACCTCCGCGCAGGCATTCGGATTTCGAACGTTTTGCTTTGGAGTGTTTGCACATGGAATTTCTTTCCGCACCCTGGTGGTCGGCACTGGCCGCCATCATCCTGATCGACCTCGTGCTGGCGGGTGACAACGCCATCGTCATCGCGCTGGCTGCGCGCCAGTTGCCGCCGGATTTGCAAAAAAAGGCCATCTTGTGGGGAACCGTGGGCGCCATCGGCGTGCGCGCGCTCATGACGGTGGGCGTGGTCTACCTGCTCAAGCTGCCGGGCCTCATGCTCGTGGGCGGTCTGGGCCTGCTGTGGATTGCCTACCGCTTGCTCGCCAACGACGAAGGCGGGGGTGATCACGGGCCCGCCGCGACGACGTTCTGGGGCGCGATGAAGACCATCGTCGTGGCCGATGCGCTGATGGGCGTGGACAACGTGCTCGGCGTCGCCGGTGCGGCCCATGGTTCCATGGACCTGGTGATCATCGGCCTGCTGGTGAGCGTGCCCATCGTGGTACTGGGCAGCAAGGTCGTGCTCGGTCTCGTGCAGCGCTTTCCCGTCATCATCAAGCTCGGCGCCGCCGTGCTGGCCTTCACGGCCGCCAAGATGATCATCGGCGAGCCCCTGCTCGACGCGGTGTTCGATCCGCCTGAACTGATCCACTCGCTCGCCCGCTGGGGCACCTATGCGCTGGCCGTCGTCGGCGTGCTGGCGGCGGGTTACTGGAGTCAAGTCCCGCGCCGTGGCACGCCGGGCACCGCGTGAGCGGTCCTTCCGCCCCTACCCTTGTTCGAAAGGAGCTTCATCATGGAAACCTTCATCGTCTATTTCGACGACGCCGACTGGGCTTTGCGGCAGATTGAGCCTTTGATCGGACGCAGCGACGGCGCCTTGCCCAACGCGCAATGGGTTCTGGTGGCCTGCCCGCCGCGACTGGGGCGGCATGCGGGGCGCTGGGTGACGCGCGCGGTCAGGGAGAGCGACCGCAGCGAACGCGCCGGCAAATTGTTCGACGGCGTGACACCCTGGCTGCAGGCGCGCGGCGCCCGCATCGTGGAATGCGTGGGCCGGGGCTCGCTGGAGGCCATGACGCGCGATCTGCGGCTGGCGCACGGTCAGGCCCGCGTGCTGGACGCGCGCCGCCCGCGCTTTGGCCAGACGCTGGAGCCCGTGACGCCGGGGCAACCAGTCGCCCAGGCCTCGCACTGGCAGGTGCCCAGCGCCGTGGCCGGCATGGGCGCGGCGCTGCTGCTCGCGGCGGAGTGACGCTCGGGGAGGGGCTCGGTGGGCGCGGTGTTAAGCTGCGCCCACCATGCTCAAGCTCATCATTCGGTGGCTGCTGTACGCCACGGCCCTGCTCGCGGTGACCTATGTCTATTCGGGCGTCCAGGTGTCCAGCTTCGGTGTCGCGATGTTCGCGGCATTCGTCATCGGCCTGCTCAACACGCTGGTGCGGCCAATCCTGGTCGTGCTCACGCTGCCGGTGACGCTGCTGACGCTGGGCTTGTTCCTGTTTGTCATCAACGCTCTGATGTTCTGGGCAGCCGCTGAAATGCTCAGCGGCTTTCACGTGACCGGTTTCGTGGCGGCCTTGGTCGGATCGCTGATGTACTCGGTGCTGGGCCTGGTGATCGACGCCGCGCTGAGCCGCGGCTGAAGCGGTTTTGCGCCCAGGCTGACAAAGCCCCTCGCGGCGCGCGGATTCCCGATTCGGTCAGCGGATTGCGGCACTCCCCTTATCGGCCGCGTGATCGGTTCGGGTCGTCCTGCCGCTCGCGGCGCAGGCGCTCGGCCAGTTCGCGGTGGCGGGCGTCGATGATCGACACGTCCAGCCAGTCGTCGGCGCGCTCCGGCCCGGTTTTGCGCCATCGGTCCTGCGCGGCGCGCAGGGTGTCCACCGCCTTCGACACGTCGCCCTGCGCGGCCAGCACCTCGGCTTGCGCGCGCAGTGCGCGCAGCGGCTGCCCGGCTGCCTGGTGGGCCTGGGCCAGGGTTTGCCAGGCCTGCGCGTCCTGCGGGTTCTCGCTCACCCACTGCAGCAGTCGCGCGGCGGTCTCGCGGGCCTCGTCCGGGGAAAGGCGGGCCTGGGCGGCCAGCAGCAAGCCCGCGCGGTCGACGGTCACCAGCGGCAACAGGCCCGCGGCCCGGGCCGCGTCGCCTTCGGCCAGGGCGGTTTCGGCCGCCAGCAGCCGCACCTGATATTCGGCCTGTGCGTCGCCGCGCGCGGCTTCGGCCAGCCGCGCCAGCGCGGCGCGCGCGGCCGCGTGGTCGCCGCGCTGGCGGGCGAGCAGCGTGCGCGCGTAGAAAACGGCGGCGGTGTCGGCAACACTGTCCTGCGCGCGCGGCGCGGGCTCGGAGATCGCGGCGCGCTGCGCGAGCACGCGGGCGCGCGCCGACATCATGGCGTGCACCCGGTCCGGCGGACCGGCGCGCGCCAGCTCGCCCGGCGGCAGGCGCGACTGCATGTCGGCGATGCGCTCGGTGGTCAGCGGGTGGCTGCGCAGGTAGGGAAAGGCGCCGCTGTCGGACAGCCGGTTGGCCTGGTACAGCCGCTCGAACATGCTGACGAAGCCGCTGCCGGGGTAGCCCGCCTCGGTGGCGACGCCAAAGCCCACGCGGTCGGCTTCGCGCTCCATGTCGCGCGAGAAGTTGAGCTGTTGCTGCGCCGCCAGCGCCTGCCCGCCCACGAAAGCGGCTCCAGCGGCATCGGGGCTGCGGCTGGCGGCCATGGCGCCCAGCAACATGGCCGCCAGCAGCAACGGAGTCTGCTGGTTCTGCCGGGTCAGCAGCCGCGCGATGTGGCGCTGCGTGACGTGACTGAGCTCGTGCGCAAGCACCGAAGCCAGTTCGGCCCGGCTTTGCGTGGCGGCGATCATGCCCAGATGGACACCGAAATAGCCGCCCGGCAGCGCGAAGGCGTTGACCGTGCGGTCGCGCACCAGCACCACGCGCCAGGCCAGTTGCTCGGCCTGTTCGGGCGTAATGTCGCCACGCGCGCGCGCGGCGCGCATCAGCGGATCCCACAGCGCCTGCACATGCGCGGCGAGGATGGGGTCGTCCATCACGTCAGGGTCGCGGTACAGCTCGCGCGCGATGTTCTCGCCCAGGCGCCGCTCGGCGCCGACGGTCAGGTCGCTGGGGTCGCCCATGCTGGGCAAGGCGCCCTGGCTGTTGGTGGCCGGCGCAAACGACAACGCCGCCCCGGCCAGGGCGGCCAGCGCGGCGATGCGAAGGTGCGGATGTGGTGCCATGGCGCGAAACCGCATTGTGCGGCCTCGCGCCATGCCCTTTTGGCGGGCTTATTTACCCGGCAGGCCGGCCAGCGCCGCCGCGTCCTCGGCCTGGCCAAAATCGGCCGGCGCCTCTTGCGCGCGGGTCACGCTCGATGCGCTGCTGACGTTGCTGACCGTGTTGACCGGCGCCACCGACACCGAGCCGTTGTTCACCGTCAACTCAAACACCGTCCACACGTCCTTGCTGCCCAGGTAGGCGCCTGCCGGGGGCGTGTAGGTGTAGGTGCGGCCGTTGCCGAACTCCAGGCGCACGCTCGCGCCGGAGGTGTCGATGCGGCTGCTGCCCGAGTAGTGGTGGACCGAGTAGCGGTAGACCCCGTTGCGCAGCGAGGTGCTGGTGTTGCCGGTGGGCGGGCAGGTGACGGTCTCGGGGCCGTACGAGGTGGTGTCGTCCACGTCGAGCGCGCACATGTCGCCGGCGGTCTTGTCGCCGTAATACACATGCCAGCGCGTGCCGTCGGCGGCCGGGCCGGTGAGGTGCGAGTCGAGGGCCGACGGGTTCTGCCCCCAGGTGAGGATCACGCGGAACTGCCCGCTGCCCAGGCTGCTGGTGCCCGTGGAGGGCGACAGCGCCACCGCCACGGTGTTGGCTCCCCCGGTGCAGGCGAGGGTGGCGGTCTGCGTGGCCGTGACGTAGCCCCCCGCCGTGGTGCTGACCGAGACCGGCCCGGCGGCCAGGCCCGAGAAGCTGGCCACGCCGCTGGCGTTGGTGGCCACCGTTTGCGTGCCAATGGTGACGTTGGCGCCGGTAATCGGCCGCGCCGAGCCTTGCACTGCGTCGAACACCTGCACGCTGGCGGCCGCGCAATTGGGGGCGCCGGTGCCGCCGGTTTGCGAAATGCTCAGGGGCACCAGGGGGTTGTTGCGCGTGTCGGGCTGGAAGGTCACGTTGGAGACCGTCTCCACCGTGGTCGTCGTGCCCGGGCTGAACGGGTTGGGCACGGGCACCAGCACGCGGATGTTTTCAATGAGCACGCGGCTTTGCGAGACGCCGCTGCCGCGGCTGCTCGACAGGTCGATGACGGTCTGCTGGGCGCTGGCCAAGCTGCCGGCGAGCAGCAGGCAGGCGGCGAGAGGGGTGAACACGAAGCGGCGGAGTTTCATGTGATTTCCTTTCGATATAAAAAGACCAAACCTCAGGACAATACTACCGATAGGACCCCGTGCACGTTTGACTTAAGGCAAACCGCCGCAAAAACTAGAATCCGCGCTCTATGCTGGCCAAACGCATCATTCCCTGCCTGGACGTCACCGGCGGCCGCGTCGTCAAGGGCGTCAACTTCGTCGAACTGCGCGACGCGGGCGACCCGGTGGAAATCGCCGCGCGCTACAACGACCAGGGCGCCGACGAGCTGACCTTTCTCGACATCACCGCGACCAGCGACGGGCGCGACCTGATCCTGCACA
>DAIOSZ010000082.1:11060-14901 GCA_036752305.1 Burkholderiaceae bacterium | reverse complement strand
CGGGCTACAGCCAGCCCGTGACCATCGAGCACCGCATCGAGGACATGGCCGTGGTACGCGACGTGCAGATCAGCGGCGAGATCAGCTTCACGCGCGCGCTGACCCACGAGTACCCGCTGGCCACTCTCGGTGATCCTGCCTCGGGCAGCTTCGTCTCCAGCGCGCTGGTGGCCGGTGACCTGTTCGCCCGCGTCAGCCTCGTTTTCGATCAGGTGACCTGGAGCGGCGCGTGGTCGGATGCCTTGTCGGGCAGCTCGGCGACCGCGACCTTCAACAACACGCAGTACCCGATCCGGGTCACGAACCGGGGCGCGTTGACCGAACGCTGGATCGTGCGCTTCACCAACAGCACCTCCTTCGAGGTCATCGGCGAGAACGTGGGCGTGATCGCCACCGGCAACACCAGCACCGATTGCGCGCCCAGCAACCCGGCGACCGGCGTGCCGTACTTCTTTCTTCCCGCCCTCGGGTGGGGCAATGGCTGGGCCACCGGCAACGTGCTGCGCTTCAACACCATCGGCGCGCAGTTCCCGGTCTGGGTGGTGCGCACTGTCCAGCAGGGGCCGGAGTCCGTGTCCGACGACAACTTCACGTTGCTGATTCGCGGCGATGTCGACACGCCTTGATGACGTGGGTCGACACCCTCTGATTTCTGAAACCTCTCCCAGGAATTTCCATGACTGACTTGACCGTCAAATACTTCAGCAGCGGCATGGTGGGCGCGCCGCAGATCGCCAACAACTGGGGTGATCTGGTGACGATGCTCGACGCCTGCCTCGTCAACGGCTTCGCCCTCAAAGCCATCGACTCACTGACCTTCGCCAATGGCGTGGCCACGGCCAGCATCACCGCCGGGCACGCCTACCTGCGCGATCAGGTGGTGCTGATCGCCGGGGCCGACCAGCCCGAGTACAACGGGCTGTTCCGGGTGATCTCGACCACCACGACCACCTTCACCTACGCGGTGACCGGCACGCCGGTGACTCCGGCCACCACCGCGACGAGCCTCTCGGCCAAGATCGCGCCGCTGGGCTGGGAGAAGCCCTTCGCCAGCACCAACAAGGCGGCGTACCGCAGCAAGAACCCGGCCTCGCCGCAGAACCTGCTGCTGATCGACGACAGCCTCAAGACGCCGAACTACACGACGGGTTGGGCAAAGTGGGCCAACGTCGGCATCGTCGAAGACCTGTCGGACATCGACACCATCGTCGGCGCGCAGGCTCCCTACGACCCGAACAACCCGACGCAGAACTGGAAGCAGGTGCAGGCCAACCAGTGGGGCTGGCACAAGTGGTACCACGCCCGTCAGACCGGCTACGACACCTACGGCGACAACGGTGGCGGCAACCGCAACTGGGTGCTGGTGGGCGACGACCGCCTGTTTTTCCTCTTCGTCACCAACGCCGCTGGCTTCGGCTGGTACGGCCGCAACTGCTACTGCTTTGGCGACATCACCAGCTTCAAACCCGGCGACAACTACGCCACAGTGCTGTGCGCCGACGATCTGTACTGGAGCTTGAACAACCAGTACATCAGCTATCCCGGCCAGTACAACGCCTACGGGCTGGTTTCCTCGCTCGACTTCACCGGCAAGGTGCTGCTGCGCAATCACACCCAGCTCGGCAACCCGGTGCGCTGGGCGACCACATCGCTGAACACCAACAACGGCCAGCAGATCTGCGGGCGTGGCCCGATGCCGTTCCCCAACGGGGCCGACTACAGCCTGTGGCTGTTGCCGACCTACGTGCGGCAGGAGGATGGCCATATGCGTGGCCTGATGCCCGGGATGCTGTGGATGCCCCAAGACGGCCCGTACAGCGACCAGACCATCGTCGACAACGTCGTCGGTCAGGCGGGCAAGAAGTTCCTGCTGGTCAGGACGCAGTACAGCTCGGAAACGGAGGGCGCGCAGATTGCGTTCGACATCACCGGGCCTTGGAGGTGATCGATGACCTACCCGCTGAGCGACACCTTCGCCACGGCTCCGGCAAACGGCTACACCACGGTGCTCGGCAGCATGTCCGCCAGCCACAACAGCACGCAGCAGGCCATCGACATTTCGGCCCCGAACGCCCAATCGATCCTGCGCTTCAACGAGACGGCGCACGGTGACTTCTGGTTCGAGGCCGATGTCGAGTTCCTGACCGACCCGAGCGCCCGCAAGCACATCGGCCTGTGGATGAGCACTGGCAACGGTGCCGAAGGCTATCGATTCGCCCATCTCGATGGCGGGTGGAGCGTATCCCGCTGGAACAGCGGCTTCGGCGACGGCGCGGGCGTGACGGGAGGTGTCAACGATGGCGCGAAGCCCATCGCGGGGCTGGCCGACGTGGCTCCGACTTTCAGCGTCGGTCAGCGAATGATCCTGCGCTGCGAGGTCATCGTCGGAGCCTTCGATGCCAATGGCGTGCCGTGGGCGCGCCTGATCCAGTTCAAGGCCGGTGGCGTGCTGATGTTCCAGGTCGGCGACGCAGCCTACCGGGGCAAGCTGATTCCCGGTGTGTTCCTGTACGGGGCCACGGCCCGCGTCCACGCCATCACCGGTGACACACCGTCCGGTCTGCCCGCGTTTCCCGCGACCGTGGGCGTAAATGCTGCTGATGACCTGTTGCCGCTGGCCGGTGGATCGACCTCGGTGTTGCCCGATCCCGTTGCCAACATCGGCGTCAACGCCGACTGCGACCTGATGCGCTTGAACAGCCCCAACTCTGAGTTGTGGAACCGAGGTGGCGGCTACGACTGGCACTTTCGCCCGATTCCGAATGGTCGCAAGGACATCCACTTCAGCGGCCACGGCTTCATCGCCGGGACGGTCAAGGAGAAGGGACAGCCCGACCAACCGCTGGTGCGGCGGGTGCAGCTCATCAGCGAGAACACCCGCGTCCTGGTCGCCGAGACCTGGAGCGACTCCACTGGCGCGTACCGGTTCGAACTGATCGATCCGTCTCAGCGCTACACCGTGGTCAGCTACGACCACAAGCAGATGTACCGCGCCGTGATCGCGGACAACCTACGCCCGGAGATGATGCCGTGACCGTCGCCATCACTGTCGAACACAACGAGGCGCGGCTGGCGGGAACCTTGGCCTTCCTCGACGCAGGCACGAACCCGGCACGCCTGCGCATCTACGGCGGCACGCGACCAGCCACCCCGGCCACGACGCCTTCGAGCGCGATGTTGGTGGAGATCAGACTCACCAAGCCTGCGGGCACGATTGCGGGCGGGCTGCTCACACTGACGCAGCAGGAGGACGGGCTGATCACAGCGACCGGCATCGCCACCTGGGCCCGTCTGGTCAACGGCAACGAGGTGAATGCCCTCGATCTGGACTGCAGCGGCACCGATGGCAGCGGCGACGTGAAGCTGGCCAGCACCAATCTCTATCTGGGCGGCGACGCCCGGATGGTGTCGGCGATCTTGGGGTAGACCGTGCCGAGCGAACTGACGCTGGCCGCCACGCTGCCAGCGCCCGGGGTCAGCATCGAGATCGGGCCGCCGCTGATCGATCTGCTGTTCGACCAACCGGCTGCCACCGACGCCAATTTGGTATTCGGGGCCAACTACATCGCTCCGCGCGACGATGTGACGGTACGGGCCACGCTGCCATTGCCGGTCGTCGCGATCAAATTCATCCCTCCGGCGCGGGCCGAGTTGTTGGCCGAACTGCCGGGTCTGACGGTGCAGTCCCTGGTCTTGCGCCCAAGCGTGCCCTTGAACGTGGGCGCTGGTGCGGGCGCTAGTCTGCCCGGCGTGGTGTTCACCGGGGAAGTCAGGTACGCGTCGCACACGCAGCGGCCCACGGTCGGCCAGACCTCGCACCACTGGCAGGTGGCGCAGCAGA
>DAIOSZ010000082.1:0-11050 GCA_036752305.1 Burkholderiaceae bacterium | reverse complement strand
CGGCGCGGATCAGGGCCAGCAGGACGCGGCCTCGACGCCTGCTGGCTGGGAGACGTTCTGGCGGCGCACGCTCGCTTTGCCACAAGGCATCGCACATCGGTTGCCCCCGGTCTTGGATTCATTGCCTGTGCAGAACCGCACGGGCCAGCAGCAGGCCAAGCGCTTCCACGACCTGACGTGGTTCGCGCATCAGGATGGCACGTACCTCGAACTGGCCCGGCTGGGTCTGTTCCAAAACGCTGTCAGCCTGCGAGATGCCACGCGCTTCCGGCATCAGGACGGCGACCGCACCAAGCGCGCCGGTCGGGTGGGCTTCTGGCAAGTCGCGCGGCTGCTTACCCAGGGTCAAGGGTCTGATTACCAGAGCACCAGTGCTGCACGGAAAGAGTGGCGCGGCAGGTATCAGGACGCCGTTCCGCCACCGCCAGGGATCAGCATCTGGGTGATTACAGAGCCACCCGCGCCGCAACCTTGCTACACGCCCAGCGCGCACCTGCTGTTTGCTGCGTTGGCCCCAGCGGACAGCCACCTGCTGTTCGTTTGTGAAAACCACATCGATCCGCCGCCACCCGATGGGGAGCCGGTGGTTGTTCCTGTCCGGAGGGTGTATTTCGTGATCAACAACGTGACCCTGCACCGGCTGCCCGATGGCCTGCCGGTGCCGGTGTTCAATCTCTCACTGTCGCTGGACGCCGCGTCCTGGACGTGGGGCTTCGATGCGCAACTGCCTGCCAAGGCCGAGGCGCTGGTGGCACCCGGCAGCGCCAGCGGCCCAGTCGAACTGGTCGCCAGCGTCAACGGCACGGCATTCCGCGTGCTGGCCGAGAACATCAGCCGCGAGCGAATCTTCGGTGACGCCAGCATCCGCATCTCTGGACGAGGGCGCAACGCGGTGCTGGCCGCGCCCTATGCGCCGGTGATGACCTTCAGCAACGCCGAGGCGCGCACCGCACGGCAACTGATGGACGACGTGCTCACGCTCAACGGCATTCCGTTGGGCTGGACGGTCGATTGGAGCATCACGGACTGGAACGTCCCGGCTGGCGTGTTCGCCCGGCAGGGAACGTGGATCGAGGCACTGACCGCCATCTCCAGTGCGGTCGGCGGCTATCTGATCCCGCACCCCTCCGAGCAGAGCATCCGCGTGCGCCACCGGTATCCGGCCGCGCCGTGGGACTGGAACACCGTCACGCCTGACTTCGTGCTGCCCGTCGATGCGGTGGCCCGCGAGTCGCTGCGCTGGGTGGAGAAGCCCGCCTACAACCGCGTGTTCGTCTCCGGGCAGGATGTCGGTGTGCTCGGGCAGGTGACCCGGGCCGGAACTGCCGGGGATGTGCTGGCCCCGATGGTGGTCGATGCGTTGGTGACCGAAGCCGCTGCGGCGCGCCAGCGAGGCATCGCCGTACTGGCCGATACCGGGCAACAGATCGAGGTCAGCCTGCGCCTGCCGGTGCTCGCAGAGACCGGGATCATCCAGCCGGGCGCGTTCGTCGAGTACCAGGATGGCAGCGTGACTCGCCTTGGGCTCGTGCGCTCGACACAAGTCGAGGCCGGGATGCCGGAGGTCTGGCAGACCTTGGGGGTGCAGGGCCATGCATAACCTGTACGAACAGTTCCGCCAGCTCATCCCGGAACCGCCGCTGCAGGCGGGGACGGTGGTCAACGTCGGCTCCGGCGTCGTCACCGTTGCACTGCCCGGTGGCGGCCTGATCCGAGCGCGCGGCAGTGCGGCCGTTGGCCAGAAGGTATTCGTCCGTGACGATGCCATCGAAGGTATCGCGCCCAGCCTGACGCTGGAGATCATCGAAATCTAAAGACCGCCGCTTCACTGATTCACCCCCTGAGACCCGCCCTGGTGCACCTGCATCGGGCGGGTTTCGCAATTCTGGAGAAAGCCAATGACCGAACCCGAACAACAACCGCCTGCGCTCGTCGAGAACATGCTCCTGCTGCGCAAGGAGGACTTCGATGACCTGCTCGACCGCGCCGCCGAACGTGGGGCCGAGCGTTGCCTCGCCCATCTCGGCCTGGAAAACGGCCACGCAGCGCGCGACATCCGTGAATTGCGCGATCTGCTGGAGGCGTGGCGCGACGCACGTCACACGGCGTGGCAGACCACCATCAAGGTCGTGACCACTGGCATCCTGGCGGCACTGCTGGTCGGTGCCGCCATCAAGCTCAAGCTGATGGGAGGCGGCCAATGATCGAGACACTGCTTGGTGGCCTCCTCGGCGGGGCCTTCCGTCTCGCACCCGAAATCCTCAAGTGGCTTGACCGCAAGGGCGAGCGTGGCCACGAGCTGGCGATGCAGGACAAGGCGCTGGAGTTCGAGAAACTGCGTGGCGCGCAGCGGATGGCAGAGATCGGCGCGAGCGCGGACGCAGCGTGGAACGTCCGAGCCATCGAAACGCTGCGCGAGGCAGTCGCCGCTCAGGGGCAGCGCTCCAGCGTGCGCTGGGCCGATGCCTTGTCGGTCAGCGTGCGACCGGTGATCACCTACTGGTTCATGACACTGTACTGCGCGGCCAAGACGGCGGCGTTCGCGGCCGCCGTGACCGCTGGTTCTGGTTGGGGCACAGCTGTCCTGCACGCCTGGACGGAGGCCGATCAGGCGCTGTGGGCTGGGGTGCTGAACTTCTGGTTCCTTGGACGCGTGTTCGACCGGGTGCGGTCGTGATCGCGGTACCGAAAACGGCCATCGAACTGGCCAAGCGCTTCGAGGGGTTCGAGCGCAAGGTGAAGCGTGGCACCGAAATCACGGCCATTCCTTACGTTTGCCCGGCAGGCTTCTGGACGATTGGCTACGGCCACCTGTGCGATGCGACGCATCCGCCGATCACAGAAGGGGAAGCTGAGGTCTATCTGGCGCGTGATCTGCAGGCGGCGCTGGCGGCGACTCTGCGCCACTGCCCTGTGCTGGCCACCGAACCCGAAGGGCGGTTGGCGGCCATCGTCGACTTCACCTTCAACCTCGGCGCGGGGCGCTTGCAGACCTCGACGCTGCGACGCCGCGTCAATCAGCGGGACTGGGTTGCTGCCGCGATGGAGTTGCGGCGCTGGGTATACGGTGGCGGGCACGTGTTGCCAGGCCTCGTAGCTCGGCGTGAAGCCGAAGCGTCCATGATTCTTCGATTCACGCTTGGATGATCGGGCTAGGCATGAAACGCATATTCAAGATAAAATAGGCGTTAGGTGCATTTATGGATGGCATGATCGTGGCCTTCGAGAGCGTTGAACAACTCATCCGGGCGGCGCGTAATGGGCGCAGTCAGAAGGAATTCGCTGACCTGCTAGAGGTCGATCAGTCATTGGTGAGCAAGTACGAACGGGGCAAGGCCAGTCCGCCGATCAGCGTCATCAACCGCTGTATGCGTCTGGTGCATACGACGGAAGGCGAAACGGCTCCGTCCGCGGAACAGCTCGCCGAACGGGTGCGCGTGACCTTGGCCGACCCGGACTTGGGACAGGTGCGCTCGGCGCTATCCCGCTTGGTGGACGCCTTCGCGTCCGAACATGCGCAGACCCGCACGACGGGCTCTGCGCCGCAATGACATAGGAGGCCGTATGGCGACGCAATCGACCATCGAGTGGACGGAGCAGACCTGGAATCCAACCACCGGCTGCACCAAAGTCTCTCCGGGGTGTAAGCACTGTTACGCCGAAGTGATGGCGCGACGGTTGCACGCGATGGGTGCTCCCGGCTACGAAAACGAGTTCGAGCTCACCGTGCATGAGGCCCGGCTGGAGCAACCGTTGTTGCGCAAGAAGCCGACCACGTACTTCGTGAACAGCATGAGCGACCTGTTCCACGAGGCAGTGCCGGACAAGTTCCTCGACCGCGTGTTCTCGATCATCGAGGCCACGCCGCAGCACACCTACCAGATCCTCACCAAGCGCGCAGAGCGCCTGCCCGAGTATTTCTCGCGGCGGGCCTGCCCACAGAACGTGTGGCTGGGCGTCTCGGTGGAGGACAAGAAGTACGGCGTGCCGCGTATCGACCATCTGCGCAAGGTGGATGCGCACATCCGCTTCCTCTCGGTTGAGCCGTTGCTGGAGGACTTGGGCCGCATCAACCTGCGCGACATCCACTGGGTAATCGTCGGCGGCGAATCAGGTCACAAGGCGCGTCCGATGCGCGAGGAGTGGGTGGCGAATGTGCAGGTACAGGCCGAAGCCGCTGGCGCTGCGTTCTTCTTCAAGCAGTGGGGCGGCTGGGGCGCTGATGGCGTCAAGCGCCACAAGAAGGCGAACGGGCGCATCTTCCGTGGCCGCACATGGGACGACTACCCGGAGGCGGTGGCACAGCTCTAGAAGTTGAACGCGCTTTGGCCTTCTACGTTGGAGGCAGTGGCCCAGAACTTGTGCGGCAGTGAATGCTTGGCCGCCATCAGCAACCAGTACAGCGGCTGGTTATTGCTGCCTGTGAGCAATCGCATATCGGTGGAGGGCCACACGCCAAGGCCTGCGACCTTGTCGCGCCAGAACTGGAAGATCTGCTGCCGGAGTTCCTGCTGGCCCTGAATGATGGATACCTTCTCACGCCATCCGGGCGCGAAGGTGTCGAACGGCGAGTTGTCCGTGGTGGCGTAGGTCACGACGTTGCGCTGCAAGTCCATCTGGCTGATGTGAACCAGCATGTCGATGCGCTTGAGCACTGACAGGGCGACGATGATGTCGAAGTTCAGTGCCGCCAGATCGAAGGGATCGAGAAACGCGAAGTGCAGGCCGTAGGCGTTTAGCTGGGCGATGACCTGTTTCACTGCATCGACTGCGGAACCGTCGATCTCGACCACCGGTGCGCCCAGATTCCGCAGACGGGCTGCGGCGGCTTGACGCCGCTGGGTATCGAGGTCGCCGATGAAGACCTGCGAGAACGGCGCATTGCCTTCCCGGCTCTTCTTCCACGCAGCGACGACACCGCCGTCAATCCATTCGCCGGAGTCCCGCACCTTGCATCGACCCGGCCCACAGAATAGGTCGATATAGGTCGCGCCCGCCTTGCCGGGGCCAAGATACTTCGCGCGGGTGCTGCGCGAAATGTCGATATAGCGGCACAGGTAGTCATGCTTCTCCTTGGCCCAGACGCCCACTTCTTCGGCAGGCAGTCCATCGTCCCCATCGATCTGTTTTCCCATCGCCTCCTCCTTGAAGTTTTGTGCCAAGAAGCCGTTCGAATGCGCTTGCGCCTCCTCTCAGAGCCGGAACAGCTTCTTCATTTCATTCTCCGCCGTTACCGGCATGTCGTCCTTTTCGTACTGCCGAACATTGGCCACGATAGCCTTTGCCCGCGTAATTTCGTTGTTCACCCACTGCGAGTACGACGAGCTGGTATTTAGGTTTTCGATGATCGCAAGAAAATAGTCCTTCTGGTTTGAGAGGAACCAGAAGCTCAGGCCGCAGACCCATTTCTCCATTTCAAAGGATTGGAACGGAAACCCGGCGGTTGCATTCCAGTATTTGAACAGCCGAATCGAGGGCTTGATCAGCGATTTATGCTCTTTGTTCTTGGCTTCGAGCGTGGAGTTGAAGTCATTCGGGTTCGTCGTCATCCAAGCGCCGGAGCCATTCGGGATTTGCAGTTCGCCGATCCATGTCGTCGTTGCTGGTACGAGGTCGAACCTGATGTGGTTCAGTTCGAGCACGATGGTCGGGCTGGACTGCCGGATTTCCGATGAGCTGTAATATTTCTCGACGAAAGTCTTCAGCCGATTCAAGTACGTCTGCGGCGTGGCATTGTTCTCGCTGAATACGATCATGTAATCGATATCCGAGTGCTCATCCATCGAGCGCGGCAAAATCGTGCCCCGCGTTGAGGAGCCGAAGCGAAAGTGTTGCTTGATTACACCGCTGGCGAAATGCAGCCCGATCCGGGTTTGCAGCGTCGAAATCGAGGTTGTGATGGACGACTGCTCGGTCGAAGAAAGCACCGCGTTGCTGGCCGCATCCGTGAGAAAACTCAATACCGACATCCCGTCATTCCTCCCTGTCCACCTTGTGCGTTGACTCGCCTTCCTCGATACCTTTACGCGCGGCGACGAACGCCCGACGAGGAATGCTTGGACTTTTCTGGTTCAACTCGTTACGCGCGTTTGCCAGAGCCTTCAACTTCTCAGGCATCTCGTCCAGCCGATCCACCTGTAGTAGTTCGATCTCTCGAAAGAAGCGCGCTTCATTTCTGAGGGCCAGGAATTGCCCTGCGGCAGCCCTATGCATGGCCGCACGCTCATTGGGTTTGAGAAACGTCATCAGCCCCGTCAGCAACGATGCCAGCAATGCGAATGCGCTTGCTAATTCCGGCTGGCTCTTGATCAGAGTAGCCCCAGCGATCGCCGCGAGCGCCGTCGCGGGAATCCCCAGCCAGTAGTTGCGCCTCACCCATGTATCTTCAGCGTTGAAGTGCCCTTTGCTGGAGTACGTCGCGTCCTCTTCAAGGCGCTCGGATTCCCGGCGTAATGCAGCAATCCTGCTCTGATCGGCTTCGGACGATTCGCTCATGGTGTGTTGTTCCTCCCCCGCATCGGCTTATTGCGCCTGTTGGATCGCCCGACGCAGCGACGCAGCGACATCCCACACATGAGACTGGCCGCCCATGTACTTGGAGACTTTGATGTGATTGTTGTTTTCCAGCAGGTTCAGCACGAAGTCGACGAAGGCGCGGGGCTTGCCGACGCGCGTTGCCAGTTCCTCGTTCTGGCGGACGTCCTCGTTTACCAGCAGCGCGGCGATTCGGGCGACCACGTCCTGATATCCCTCGACATACGCCTGCGCAAACTGCTGAAAGCCGTAGTCCGTCAGTACGACATGCGACAGCGGCGCGCCGAGAACTCGACCGATCTTGATGTAGTAGTGCTGCTCGAGAATGTCCAGCGAGTCGAGAAGCTCCTGCTGCGGCACATCTTGGAGCGCCGGTTCAGCGCGCAGCCGATCCCAGTCCACAAGACCTGCGTCCTCGTCGATTTGCACCCCGGCAATGACGCGCAAAGCCAAGTCATCGACCCGCGTCAAACCGGAGATCAATGGCGCTGGCCCGGAGAACCTGGCGGGCGGCTGGCCGATAGTCGGCTTGTCGTCCACGTCGAAGATCGCCGACAGGATGCGTTGCAAGCTCTGGCTGTAGTCGGCGAGGTCATCGACCTTCTGCCAGAGGGTGGATCGCAGGCTTTCGGGCACTTCGCAATCGTCGATGACGACAGGAATCAACCGAGTTCCACGGCTGATCCGGTTGACCACCGACGTGTTCAGTTCCTCCCGAACCCAAGGCTTCTGGACGCTGACCTTGGACAAGACGACGATGACGGCCCGCGCCTCCTTCAGCCCTTCCTCGAAGATCTTGTCAACCAGGCTGTCGCCCGGCTTCATCTCCCACTGATCGAGCCACGCATCGACGCCGTTCTCGCGCAAACGCCGGGCGAACTCGACGACGAAGCGCTCCTTGTCTTCGCTGGCGTGGCTGACGAAGACCTTGGGGGCGCTCATTCGCCTGCCTCGAATTCCGCGCTCTTGAACTTCAGCACGTTGCAGTTCTCCTTCACCGCACGCTGAAGGCCATCGTCGAAGCCAGTCGGAGAGTCGGCCTGAATCTCGACGGCGATCCTCACCTTCACGCCGGGGCGCAGGGTGAACTGCTGCACCACTTCGTCCACCAGATCGGCGAATTGCCGCTTGGCCTGAATCGGGTCGAGGTCGATGCTGGCGTAGAACTGCTTCTTGGCGCTTGCCGTGCCGCCGCCGGTAGCGCCACCACCCTTGCCGGAATCCTCGACGTGTGGAGGGATGCGACCGTCACCCGTCACCACGACTGTCGTCGCACCCGTACCTGCGTCGGCGGCCTTGGCACGGGATGCTTCCTCAGCCGCGCGCAGGCTCTCCATGTAGGTAGCGGCGGCAAGTGGTTCGATCAGCAGCAGAGACGAATCCATGATCAGCGACGTGCGCTTGCCGTAGCTGAACCCCACATAGCGCACCTTGTCGCCATCCGGCTCCTTGCCTTGCGCGAAGCCGAAGAACTCGCGGCTTTCCGCGCCCGCGCCCATCGTGGTCTGGAACACCGCGTCGTCTTTCAGGCGCGGCAGGTAAAGCTGCTGGCAACTCTGCTGCCACACATTGAGGGCGCTGGTGTCCTTGGCGTCGTCCTTCCAGAACCAGTCCTTCAGCACCTTAGCCAGATGGATCGGAGCCCATTCGCTGATGAGCAGTTCGTTTTCCTTGAGCACACGCTCGATTTCCTGCGACCAGTTCTGCGCGCCGGGGTTGAGCGGGAAGTGCTCCCACTTCACTTCGGACAGTCCCTTGCCGGGCCGGGCTTCCTGCACCGGCGCGACCAGCCATTTGTAGGTCTCGCGGATCATGCGCCGCACCGTTTCCTCGGCTTGATCCAGACTGGCCTGCGCCTGCTTGGCCATCAGGTTGTCGAGGACGATGCGGTTGTCCTTGTAGTCGCCGACGATGCTGCGCCACGCAAGGTGCGAGCGAACGTGATCCTTCAGGCGGCTCACGCTGTCATAGTCCGCCGCCACGAAGATCAGGCGGTTCTGCTTGAAGCGGGGCTGGTCACCACGCTTCTTGAGAATCTCGGTCGCGCGATCAATGGCCAGGCTCTGGCCACTCTTGCTGAAAGCCGCGTCCGGCGGCAGCACCACCAGCCGCAGCGCCCAGTCGTCGGGCACGTCGCCGCTACCGGTGAAGATATGGATACCGCCGAAAACGCCGCTGGCAAAGCTGCGCTGCACGCGCTCGCGGATCGAGGGGAACACGTCCTCCCTGTCCTGGAAACGGCGCTTGCGTTCTTCCATTTCGCGCCGCAGGTTCGGGCGCGTGTCCAGCCAGAAGCGGTTGTTGGCGGCGTTCAGGTAGTGCAGCCGGTCGCCCAAGCGCCGCAGTGCGTCCTTGAACAGGTTGGGTTGCTGGCCCGGCTGGGCCACACCCAGGATTACGCGCTCCAGCTCCAGACCGCGCACGCCCTGGTTGGATGTGCTGGGCGCGCTGCCCAGAAAGATGGCGCGCGCTGCGCGGCGGCAGGCTTGCACGCTACCGAAGCGGGTGTCCTTGTTCTCGATCTCCCAGGTCTCCGAACGCTCGCCGTCCACGTCGCGCTCGATCACCGGTGTCCAGCCTTGCGGCAGGTAGTACAGCACCTCGTTCAGCGTGTCGGCATCCATCAGCGGAAAGCTGCCGGGCATGATCAGCGGGTCGTTGTTGCCGTCCTTCCACAGGCGATGGATCACCTTCGCCATCAACTTCAGCACACCGCGCGTGCGTTGGAAGTTGTCTAGCGTTGACCAGTCCTCGTACAGGCGGTCGAACACCTCCGGGTGGATGGGGTAGGCGTGAATCAGCCGTTCCAGATACTTGATGTCCTGCGATTCCTGCGGGAAATCGTCGCGGTTGTCGATGTAGTAGTCCGCGAACGACCGGCAGACCGACTCCATCGCCAGCTTGTCGTTGATGTTGCTGAACAGGCGGCGGCGCACGATCTCGAACGCTTCTTCGGTGGCCACCGGCTTCCACAGCGCCTGAATCCGGCCAAAGTAGTGCGAAAGCGAAGCCAGCGCCTTCTCGCCCCGTTGGCTGCCTGCCTCCTTGACGGACTCCGGCAACGAGGCGAGCAGCACCGCCGTCGGCACGGCCTTCAGAGCTTCCGTCAACGCTTGCACGAAGCTGAGGTTGGAATCGAAGGTGCCACCCGACAGCGCCTTGCCCTCCTCGAATTGGCGCACATAAGCCACCAGCTCGTCGATGAGGATGACGCAGGGAGCGTAGCGGCCCAGCAAGTCGGCCAGCACATCTTTGCCCGGCGACGTGCCCGAAGCATCGGCCTCAGCCACTAGCGCGTAGCCCTCGGCCTTGCCTAGTTGCCATGCCAAATCACCCCACAGCGTGCGGATGCTCTGCCCATCCTTCATCACCGGCTGGTTGGGCGAGGACTTGATGCCGTCGAGCACAGCAATGCGCGCCTTGGGCAGTTCCGTCACGCCCGCTGCATCGAGGATGGCCGGTACGCCTTGCAAGTCACTGGCCGGTGCCTCGCCCTTGGCGAGGTGATAGACCGCCAGCATGGTGTGCGTCTTGCCACCACCGAAGGCCGTTTGAAGCTGGATGACCGGGTCACCGCCTTGGCCAGCAAGGCGCTTGACCACCGAGTCCAGCAACAGCCGCATGCCTTCGGTGATGAAGGTGCGCTGGAAGAACAGCGCCGCGTTCTGATATTCCGCGTTGGCCGTGCCCGCATGCACGCGCGACAGGTCGGCGGCGAATTCGGCCTGCTGGAACTTGCCTTCCCGCACGTCGGAGTGAGGTTCCGCAATCTCGCGCCAGGGTCTTAGGGTCATTTTTCTTCTCCAGTATTCAGATCGGCATCCCGCCAGACCCGTTGCAATGCTTCGTGCTCCGGCAGAAGCTTGAAAAACAGCTCGCCAGCCAGTAGGGAGCGGTCGAGCACATCGACTTCGTGTCGTACCTGCAAACTTGACCCTTCATCCGAAAAGGACACGCCCATGCACAACTTGCTGTGAACCGTTCGCCGGAACTCGCGTAGACCTGCCACCAGCTCACGCATGGCTTTAACGTCCGATTCGTCCAGCGGAACATTCAGCGCATGCGGCTCGCTCAGCAATCGCGCCAGGTCGTTGTGGCTCAGGTATTTGTCGCGGACGTTCTTGAGATTTGAGCCATCCCACACCACACGCACAGCCGCAACGTCGGTAGCCGTCTCGCCGCAAACATCCGTCAGACGATTGAGGCTCAAGTTATTCCTGGCACCCTGACCGCGACCACTGACGGCTGGGTCCATTAGCCGTGAGGTACGCATCAACAGTGATTCCATCAACGCCGTCTGCGCCAGCCGGTAGAACAGCGGCACATCCTGCGCCAGCGTGGCTAGGCCTCGACCCGCTGCCTTGAAGTACAAGGACTCAACGGTCTCCCACAGAAGTTGAATACCGGTGATCTCCCTTTTCAGGATGTCCCAAAGTGCTATGGCATCGGTTTGTGGTGTCAAGGTTGTTGACGCCGACCGAAAATTGACCAGCAAAGCCGGGTGATGCCGACCGAA
>DAIOSZ010000081.1:0-14933 GCA_036752305.1 Burkholderiaceae bacterium | reverse complement strand
GTGTTTTGCGCTGCCGCGTGGAAGAAGGAAGAGGACGCCCGGCTGGAGGCACTGGCACAAGAGCGCTGGGGCGATGACCAGCAAGCCCTACAGTTCGAGATTGACCTGATCGGAGAGCTGGCAACCAAGGACGGGCAGCATGCCTTTGCCAGCTGGTGCCACTCGGCGGGCAAGTACAAGCACTGCCAACTTGATCAGATCAGCTGCCATGTTGATCAACTGAAGAAGGGGGAAACACCGCGAAAGCGGGCGGCCCTCACCGTTCAGCAGGGCATGGACCGGCCATCACCGAATATGTGGAATGGCATGTACGGCCCGACCGTGATCGGCAGCTGGCCGGACTACGAAGCCTACGTGGCCTATCGCAAAGAGGTTGCCAGGACATCCGCGCGCATTTTCGAGCACATCGGAAGGCATTCCTGAAAGGGTACGTCAAAGCGAACTGCCGAAAGCTGCCCAAAATTTCTCCCCGAGAAATTCCAGGAAGCGAGATCAAGTTTGAGGGCTTGACAATTGTTAGTAACGTTACTAACATTGGCGCAGATGGATATTCCACCTGCCCAGGCCCGGGGATCGGGCTCAAGGAGACGACGGCCATGCACCTCAATCCCATCGACCTCGCACGCGATGACGCACTCTCCGAGCGCGGACTTCCGCCCATCGCCTATGCCGACAACCCGAAGGGCGTCTACGGCACGTCGCCGGTGATCGCCGTCAAGCGCGGCGAGCCCGGCTACTACCCGATCCACACACGGCTGACAGCTGACGAACTCAATGCCGCCGAAGGCGTCACATCCGCGCAGCGCGAAGCCATGCTGACCGGCTCCATGTTCGGCTGGCACCTGCAGGGAGCCAACCCGAAATTCCACGAGCAGCTGATGACGCGAAAGCATCACCAGCAGGGGAGAGAGCGATGCACCCCTGGTTCGTGACTTACACAACCGGCCCGCTGGATGTGCGCAAGACCTTCGAGGTGGACGCGGACACCAAGGCCGACGCGATCGTCCTCGGCGATACCCTGGCCGCCGCCTGGCTGCGGCTGCACGGATTGGTGCCGGGCGATCTCCGCGGCGACCCGGCGGACGGCAGCGAGAGCGCGGCGGCCCGGTTATCGTACTGCCAGCCGGCACCGCCGGCGTGGGTGGGCATTTTCGGACGCCGCGCCGATGATGGGCACCACACCCGCGTGACCACGGCGCCGATGGTCTCGGCCATCCTCGACCACCACGGAGCGGTGCCGGCACCCTGGAACGCCACCGACGAACTGCCCTGGCGGATCGACCTGCGCAACCATTCGCCCAGCGGCCTGGAATGGGGGTACATGGGCTCGGGCCCGGCGCAGCTGGCCATCGCCGCATGCGCCTTCGCACTCGGCGACGAGCGCGCCGAAACGGTCTACCAGGCCGTCAAGGATCGACTCTTTGCCGGCCTCCAGACCCCCGAGTGGGTGGTAACGGTCGGCCGGCTGCGCGAGCTGGCCGATGAGATCGAGCAGGCTGCCCGGGAGCATGAGAAAGGGGTTCGCCATGCATGAAGGCCAGCCGCCCGTCCGGTTCGTGACCCTGCGCATCAGTGCGACCATCGCAAACGAGTACGCCAACCGCTGTCCCGAATGGCTGTCCGAAGAACTGGACGAGGGCCGCAGGCGCGTGCCGCTGGATCTGGCGCAGCAGATTTTGCTGGACGCCGAATACAACAGCGACCGCAGGGCACAGGACGTGGGCGAGTACGGCATGCCGCTGCCCATCTTCAATGCCTACAGGGCGCTGGCCAGGCAAACGCGCGCCGCCATCGCCGCCGAGAACAGCGGCACCACATGAGCCGCTGTCGGCCGACGCTGCGCATTTCATTGGAAGGAAGGACCATGGCACAACCGATCACAACCGTCACCGCCCGCGAGTTCGTGCACAACGTCAGCGCGTCAAAGCGCGTGGCGAGCGAGGGTGGCACGGTCATCATCACCGATCGCGGTGAACCCGCACTCGCGCTCATCCCGATCGCCGAGTACCGGCGCCTGACCAAAACCGACAGGAACCCGGTGGAGTTGCTGCGCCAGAACGAGGCCGACGATTTCGACATCCAGCCGATCCGCATCGACGCCAGGGAACTGGACGCATGACGGCGACCACGGGGTCGGGCAACGCCCGGATCGCGCGCACGGCCGGTCCAAACAACATTGGCACCTTCGACGGTCAGGAAAAACCATGCTGATTCTGGACACCAATGTCTTGTCCGAGATCCGAAAGAGTACCTGCCATCCCAGCGTGGAAGCCTGGATGGAAGCGCAGGCCATGGACCAGCTGTACATCACCTCCATCACGGTGCTGGAGATCCAGCGCGGCATCAGCCACCTGGCACAGCGTGGGGACGAGTCACAGGCGGCGGTACTGGCGCGCTGGCTCGATGCCATGGTGCTGCCAGCCTTCAACAGCCGCATCCTGCCTGTGGACCACGCAATCGCCAGGCGCGCGGCAAAGCTGACCCAGGCGGACAGCCGGGACTACCGCGATGCGCTGATGGCCGCTACCGGCCTGGTTCACGGCGCTGCGCTGGTCACGCGCAACATCAAGCACTTCGAGGACTCGGGAGTGCTGCTCATCAATCCCTGGGAATTTCTCGCCGAGAAATCGAGAGTCCCCCGCACGTGAAAGAACAACCATGCAAAGCCTTGGCATCAACAGCGAGAGCATCGACTACGAAGTGGCCCTGGAAAACCTGGGCCAGCGCCTGCAGCCCTTCATCATGGCCCTCCAGCACGAGCGCGAGAAGGCCCAGCCCTCGGCCGCGCTGATCGCCTATTGCGAGGCCCAAATGGCCGCCATCTCCAATCTGCAAGAGGATCTGAGGGTCAACGACCATGAGACCATCGCGCGCATCCTGAACCCTCAAGACAGCGTTTTCGGAATGCGCACCCCGCAGGAATCCGCGCGCCCATGACCGGGGAAGGGTACAAGCCGCTCACCGACGAATCGGTGGCGGCCATCACCAGCAGCTACTTCGCGCAGCGTGCGGCGCGGTCCTCGGCACAGGATCAACCCCGTGTCGTGCTGGTGGGTGGCCAGCCCGGCGCAGGCAAAAGTGCAGGGGGCGAGCTTGTGCGCGACGAACTCAAGGCGCAGGGTGGCTTCGTCCACGTGGATGCGGATCGCATGCGCGAGCGCATCCCCCTCGGCACCGCCAGACTGCCATCCAGCGAGACCCAAGCGGACGCCGGCCGGCTTGCGAACGCCCTCCGGCTCATGGCGATCGAGGCGCGGCGCAACATCGTGGAGGAGGGCACCTTCCGCAACCCACAGTCGGTCCAGCGCTTCGTGGACCGGCTGCAGGAGCAAGGCTACAAGGTGGAGATGGTGGTAGTAGCCACCAGCAGGGAAGAAAGCCTGCTCGGCATCTATCAACGCCACGAACGCCAGCACCAGGTGGGCAACCCGAACCCGCGCTTCGTCACAGAGGACTACCACGATGCGGCGATGCAAGGGTTCAGTGCTACGGTGAGCCAGCTGGCCCATCAGCTGGATCGGCTGCGCATCATCAACCGCGGCGGCCAGCTGCTCTACGACAGTCAGCGTCAACCCCGCGACGATGCGACCATGGCCCTGCAGGCCGCCCGGGAGATACCCGCCGAGCGACGGACCATGCTGGCCGATGGCTGGGCGGCTGTGGCAGCTGCTGCCCGCGAACGCGGCGCAAATCCCCAGTACCTTGATGCGATAGGCGGACACGCGAGGCGGGTCGCTGCGAGTGCGCAGTTGCAAGGGGACAGGGGCGCCAGGATCACGCCCTACACACGCGGAAAAGAGCAGGCCCTTTCCCGAGGTGCCAGCCCTGCCGGGCCATTCACCAGCCTAGCGGCCACGCCGCAGGCGAGCAAGCCTCCTGCGCGCAGCCGCTGAAAACATCACGCGGCCAAGCGGTGTTCGTAGTACGGCCGCGCCTTGTCATCGAGCAGCGCATCCAAGGCGTCCAGCGTGCGCCCCTGCGGCGTCAGCCAGGCTTCAACGTTCTCGGGCCGCAGCTGCACGATGCAGCGGTCATGCCCGGCCGCGGCCACTTCGGGCGGCGGATCATCCGTCACGGCCGCGAACGACCACAGGTCGGGCTCGTCGGAGCCCGCCGGCGGCGTCCAGTGCGAAAACAGGCAGGCGATGTACATCTCCTGCGGTGGACTGGGCTCGAACCGGAGCACGATGTTTTCTGGCGCCTCGCCAGCGCGCAGCGCCCGGCCTTCGGCCGCGTGCCGGGCCACGTTCTCGAAGAACGTGGTCACGAGCATGAGTGCGTGCGTCTGCCCGAACTGCTGCTTCCAGAACCCGCGCAGGTTGTCCCGGCGCGCGTTGTATGTCCCGGGGTACTTCCTGTCGTAGAGGGTCGGCTTGCCGGCCGGCCGGCACCCGGAGCGCATGGGCCAGATCACCGGCTCGCCGCCCTCGGTCACCAGCACCGGCGCCCACCAGCCGGGGAAAATCCGCGTATCGCTTTCGCTCAGTTCGGGTCGCTTCAGCCTCGTCAGGCGCGCGAGCGCCTGGTCGATCTTGGCGGTGGCGATGCGCTGGTCTTCCTGGGCCTTCTTCGTCACCTTGGTCTGCAGGGCGCGCTCGGCGTCGGCTAGGCGCTTGCGCTGCGCGAACAGATCCTGCTCCAGCGCGGACACCTGGCTCGCGTCGAATTCCGCAATCAGCGCATGGATCTCGCGCTCCTCGGGCGAGTGGGGATGCGTGAACTGCGCATCCATCACCCTGGGCGTACGCATGGGCGGCTTGGGCTGCTGCCTGCGCCGCCAGTACAGATCGAAGAACGCCTTGAGCGCCAGGCGGGACCTCGGGAACAGGCGACGGAACGCGGCGTAGTCCGCGCGCACGGCGGCCGAGTAGCACATGGAGCGATCCTTTCCCTGAAAATCTTGACAGCAGTCTAGGGGAGGCTGGTGCATAGCGCCCGAAGCGTCGGATTTATACTGTACGTATGCACAGTGCAATCCAATGTTTTAACGTCCCAGTGCCGCTGGCCAGCAGCGGCCTGGTGCTGCCATTGGCCAATGCCAGCGTGCATGCCGGCTTCCCCTCGCCGGCGGACGATTACTTGGTCAAGCGGATCGACCTCAACGAAATCCTCGTCACCCATCCCCAGGCTACCTTTCTTTTCCGTGTTGCCGGGGACTCCATGCAGGACCTGGGCATCTTCGACGGCGATCTGTTGCTGGTGAACCGAGCCCTCAAACCCTGCCACGGCAACATCGTGGTGGCCGTGGTGGACGGTGAATACGCCGTCAAGCAACTGTACCTTCGCGCCGGCCGGCTCAAGCTCAAGGCAGGCAACCCGACGTACCCGGAAATCGTGCCTACGGAAGGGCAGACGATCGAGGTTTGGGGCGTGGCCACCAGCTGCATCAAGCGGTTCCAGTGATGCACCATGCTGGCACTCCTCGATGGCAACAATTTCTACGTGAGCTGCGAGCGCGTTTTCCGGCCGAGCCTGCAGGGCCGGCCGGTGGTCGTGCTCAGCAACAATGACGGTTGCGCGATCAGCCGCAGCAACGAAGCCAAGGCGCTGGGCATCAAGATGGCCCAGCCGCACCATGAATTCCGCCATCTCGAAGACCGCGCCGGCCTGGTCAGCCTGAGCGCCAATTTCACCCTGTACGGCGATATGTCGGACAGGATGATGAGCTTGGCCGCAGGCCTCGGGCCCGGCCAGGAGATCTACAGCATCGATGAGTGCTTCGTGGATCTTCACGGCGTGCGTGGCAACCTGGCCGAGCGCGCGCATGCCATCCGCGCTCGCATCCACCGTTGGATCGGTATTCCGACGTGCATCGGCATAGCGCCCACGAAAACCTTGGCCAAGTTGGCCAACCACATCGCCAAGTGCGCAGAAAGGAAAGCCGGCAGCTACCCTGCGCAGCACGCGCAGGTATGCCACCTGGGTGCGCTGCCGCAGGCCGACGTGGACCTGCTGCTCGCCATCACTGACGTGGGCGACGTGTGGGGAGTTGGGCCGCGTATCGGCGCACAACTGCGCGACGCCGGCGTGGCCACCGCGCAGGATTTGGCGCGGCTCGACCCGGCTTCGGTGCGCCGCCGCTGGTCGGTGGTGCTCGAACGCACCGTTCGCGAGTTGCAAGGCATGCCCTGCATCGATCTGGAAGAGGCTCCCACGCCCAAGCGCGAGATCGCCGTGACGAGATCCTTCGGCCGGCCGGTGCGCGAGTTGCCGCAGTTGCTGCAGGCCGTGAGCGACTTCGCGACACGCGCGGCCGAGAAGCTGCGGCGACAGGGGAGCCTGGCCGGGCGCGTGCTGGTCTTCGCGCACACCTCGCCGTTCCGGCCAGGCCCGCGCTGGGCCAAGTCGCTCGTGGTGCCGTTGCGCCGGCCCACGGCCGACACGGCGAAGATCATCCAGGCGGCCACGATGGGTCTAGAACTGATTTTCGAGCCCGGCTACAACTTGGCGAAAGCCGGCGTGATGCTGCTGGACCTCTGCGACAGCAGCATCCTGCAAGGCGAACTCGATCTTGAAGATGAATCTGGCCGCAACCGCGGCCAGCTGATGAGCGTGGTGGACAAGCTCAATGCCCGATGGGGAAAAGCCACGGTGAAGCAGGGCAGCGTCGGCACCGCGGCCGCGCGGCGTGACTGGGCAATGCGCCAGGCCCGACGAACACCCCAGTACACCACCGACTGGCGACAGGTTCCCGTCGCGCGCGCCTAAAGCCAGCGGACGGCGTTGCCCTCAATCACCTTACCCAACTCCATAAAGGGGAAGTGCAACTGTTCTTGCGGCTGACGATGTCAGCGGGCATGGAGCGCCTGCGCCTCGAAATTCTGGATCGCTATGAAAGTGGCATCCTCGGCATGCTTATGCTGTTGCTTAATATCAGTATCATTTTTCTTAAGCATTTAGCGAAAACGGGACGTATACATGGGTGCAGGACATTCACACGGAGCGACGACGCCTTCCGGCACGGCCGCAGGACGGCACAAGACGCGGTTGATGGGAGCTTTGGCGCTCACGACCATATTCATGGCCGTGGAAGTCGTCGGTGGCCTGTGGACCGGTAGTCTCGCTCTACTCGCCGATGCAGCGCATATGCTGACCGATGCCGGTGGCTTGGCCCTGGCGCTGCTTGCGATCCGTTTTTCCGAGCGCCCTGCAACTCCTCAGAAGACCTACGGCTATGTCCGATCTGAAGTGTTGGCAGCACTGGCGAACGCCGTCGTCCTTCTTGTGCTGACCCTCTACATCCTCTACGAGGCTTACCAGCGATTCCTGAACCCTCCTGAGATTCTGAGTGGCCCGATGCTGATCGTCGCCGTCGTCGGTCTCGCCGTCAACCTAGTGAGCATGAAACTCCTCTCTGCCGGGTCGTCAGAGAGCCTCAACGTGAAGGGCGCCTACTTCGAGGTGCTCGCCGACATGCTAGGTTCGCTCGGTGTTCTCGTCGCGGCGGCGATCGTCATGTTCACGGGCTGGAAGCTGGCTGATCCCATCGTCGGCGCCGGCATTGGCCTTTTCATCGTTCCACGGACATGGATCTTGTTGAAGCAGGCGATTCATATCCTGATGGAAGGCACGCCCCCTGAAATTGACATCTCCTTGTTGGAAGACAAGCTCAAGGAAATTCCCGGCATCACGGCCGTGCATGACCTCCACGTCTGGACAATCACATCAGGTGTTGATGCGATGAGTTGCCACTTGGTTGTGACCAATATGGCCGATGCCCCTAAGACACTGGTTGCCGCCAAGTCAGCAATGGAAACAACCTTCGATATCACCCACACCACGATCCAGATCGAGGATCAAGATTTGCGCAAGGCTGAGAGAGAACTCAAATATTGATTCTGTTGCCAAACACATTTATGCAAACCGCTGCAATGCTCCTTTCAAAGAACCGGGTCAAGAGCCGTTCCCCATCGGGCAACGGCGGAACTTAAGCCGCACTAATTGGATCATGACGCCTGTGCCCAGGCGAGAAAGCTTGGCTGCCTGTGACTCGGTGTATGTCATCATCGCCGATTGCTCCGCAGGCTTGGTCCGTCGCGAGCGTCAATGAAGACCTGTACGCGCCTGCCTGCCATGCGCACAGAAGCGCCACCTGTTCCTTCGATCCGCGCAGTAGGAGCTACCGCGTTGGAGTGGAGCCTGGCGAGTGGGTGCAGGCCGAAGCGATGTCCAAGCGCGCATCGTAGACCTGGGTCGTGATTGCCATCAGACCGAGGACGGAATGGAACAGGTTGTCATGGGACAGTGCCAGAGCGGTCTTGCCGTTGAGACATGCTGTATCGAGCCCACGGCTTGCCTTGAAAGATTCGGAGAGCCACCACACCATGGGTACACGGGTCTGTTCGTTGGGGGCAATGGCCTGCGGCAACCCGTGCAGGAAGAGTCCTTTTTCACCCAGGGACTCGCCATGATCCGAGACATATATCATCGCGGTATCGAAACGCTCCTGCTGCGTCTTGAGATAGGCGACAGCCTGGCTCAACACATGGTCGGTATAGAGAACGGCATTGTCATAGGCATTGACGATGCTCTGGCGATCACAGCGCCGCAACTCGCCGGTGTCGCAGGTGGGCTGGAAGCGGCGAAAGGCGGTGGGATACCGTTTGTAGTACGCAGGACCGTGATTCCCCAGCATATGAAGGACGACCACGATGTCTCCGGTCGAGCCCTGGGTAAGAGCGCCAACGTTGCGCAGCAGCACTTCGTCGAAGCACCGTCCGTCTTCGCACAAGGCGGCGTCTGCCTTGGGATCGACGATGGTCTCACCCAGGCCGTCGCACACCCCCTTGCATCCTGATTGGTTGTCCTTCCAGCGCACGGACACGCCTGCACGCGACAGCACGTGCAACAGGGATTCGCTGGAACGAATCCGCTTTTCGTCATAGTCTCTCCTGCCGACGGCCGAGAACATACATGGAAGCGATGTCTCGGTATTGGTGCCGCAAGCAGTGACGTTGCTGAAGTTGAGCACGTCCAATGCCTTCATCTGTGGCGAGGTCTGCCGCAGATAGCCGTTGAGACCCCAGCTCGCCGCCCGGAGCGTCTCCCCCACCACGATGAACATCAGCGTTGGCTTGCGGCCCTGCACTGCTGGGGCAATGCGCGCATCCATCCCTACAGGCGTGCGCACGATCGCTATCTCAGCGTCGGTGGACAGCACCCGCGCCGTGGAATAGAGCAGATTGGCAGGTGTGATGAGGTAGCGCAGCTCCTTCTGGTTCCTCATCAACGCCGAAAAGTCCTGGAAGACAAGCAGCAGCGAAATCACCAAGACCAAAGCAGCCCCGACAATGAACAGCAATCGACACAACAGGGCGCGAGCGAAGGGGTGTGCCACCACGCGCACCCGCCATATGCACGCGACGGGTACCAGGGAATAGGCGAGCACATGCAACAGCAAGCTTGCCGACAGCAACTCGCTAGCCTCAGTCGTATCTGTACGCAAAACGTTGCGCAGCATGCTCGGGTCGTAGTAGACACCGTAGCGTTGCATGAAGAAGGTGGCGAATGCTGTGGCCAGAACAAGCGCGGTCAAGAGCGGTCGCACGATCCAACGATTTGCCAGCAGGCCAAAGATGAGGGCATGAAGTGCAATCAACGACAGCACCAGGGCAGCCGCGAACAACCAGGTTCCCGGGTCAGCCCAGTGGCGGCCAGCTGTGCTGGCCGACAGGAACGAGGTGTTGCCCAGCAATGCGAGGTATGCGCATACCCACAGCACCAAGCCATGGGTTCCAATACTCGGTCGCCAATTTGTCCAGTGCAGCAAGTTCTCGCGCACGAACGAAAGGTGGGCAGAGTGGCGCCGCCTTGTTTGGTTCATCTTGCTTTGCGGTGTTGATTTCTGAAAAACACCAGGTCTTTCGATGAGATGTCGAGGCGGTAGACCTTTCCAGCCCTCCAGCCATCCGACCATGGCATCCAGCCTTCATGCACGGGGGGTAGCGAGATCTGTTGCAAGAACTGCGGCGACCAATGCACCCAACATCCGCTTCGAGCACGTGAAGGATGTCATGGCGTTCCTTGCTGAGGTGCCCGGAGAATCTCCGTTTAATCCTGCGAGCCGTCAGTGGCGCGGACGGTTGCGTCCGGCCTTCCCTTGCCGAAAATCCATCTGCATCCGGCGGTCTCTCAAACGCTTGGCCAGACGTGTTGTGTACTTGATGCGCTTGTTCCGCTCAGGGTGGCGTCGTATCCAGAACGACCGCACTCGCCAGAAGGCGAGCGCAGTAATCAGGAAGCTGATCCAGATCCAGACGAGCTTGACCGCTACTGCGTGGACCATAGATGAACAAGGTGATTGCGCGCAGCGCGCACGGGTCTGGATTGATGAAAATCGTCGCCGGGATGTGCGTGAGCGGCAACGGTTTCGATCATCGTGGGGTCACTTCAGCGTGTACCGCACCGAGGCAACGGATTTACCGGCCTTGGAAACGGCTGCCACCACCGTGGTGCCCGATCCCACCTTGAAGCTGCCTGCAGCTTCGAGCGCGGCGCCTGACGGCTTCAATTCGACCTCCTGTTTGTCGGTGCCGGCCAGCAGCGTCACCTTGGCCGTCATGCCGGCCACGTCCACCGGTTTGCCGTGGTCACGCACATGCAGTTGTAGCTTGTCTGCACTGGCCACCAGTTCATAGTCGATGTCTTTCGACTGAGCGACAACGCCGCCGTGCAGAGGCTTGGTGTCATGGTCTTTTTCGGAGGCGAACGCGATTCCCGAGACCGAGATGGCCAGGGCGAGCAGTGCATGGTTGAATTTCATGGAATCTCCTTGTTGGGAAGGGAAAAAGGGCCCCGTGTGAGCGGGGGCCCCTTTGGGGAACTACGCGGAATAGGGGGTGACGGGGTGCGCAGGCTCAGCGGACACGTCCTCGTCTTGTTCGTCAGGCTTGTGCGCCAGGCGGTAGAGGATGGGCAGCACCAGCAGGGTCAGCAGAGTCGAAGAAAGGATCCCTCCGATGACCACAGTGGCCAGCGGGCGCTGCACCTCGGCAGGTCGTCAGCCTTACCCTCCAGCGCACCGGCGACGGCAGTGGTTCTGCCGAGCAGCGCATTCAGGCGCGTCAAGGCATTGCGTTCTTCGCTGGCGGCCTGGCTCAACTCAACGCGGATACCGGACTCCGCCACCCTGGCCTTGGTTTCCTCGACAGGAGAGACCTTGCCTGCCGCAACCCGTTTGGCCACAGCGTCCGTGGACGACTTGGCCAGCGCCGAACTGTCCTTTGCCAAAGCAAGCCGCTCCTGCGCGGTCAGCACATCGAAAAAAGCTGCCACCACGTTGGCGCGAACGGTGGCGCGCACGTCTGCCAACTGTGCCAGGGCTTGCTCACGGGCCTTTTCAGCGGCCTTTGTGCGTGCAGCGCGCTTTCCCCCCAGTTCGATGGGCAGGTTCAGCTGCCAACTCTGCGTGCGCGTCTGCGAACGTGTGTCTTCAAGCGAGTAGGCCAGTTCCGGGTTAGGTCTAACTCGGCCCTGGATCACCTGTCCTTCGGAGGCTTCGACTTGGCGTGTGGCGGCAGCCACCTCGGGGTTGCTTTCCATCGCAAGCTCGATGGCCCTGGCGAGCGACAACGGCGTGGCGGACAACACAGAAGTGGTACCCAGCACCGATTGAGGGCTTTGCATGCTGGGAGCCATCACTTGGGACCAAGCTCCGGTGGTACCCAGCAATATGGTGGCAGCCACCGTTGCGAGCGCGAATTTCTTGTGGCCGCGCGCGGCGCGCTGACCCTTGTTACCGTGATTACCCTTTAACATCCGATTCTCCAATGACCTCGAAATACGAAGACATCGGCGGGAGGGCAGACACAGGTCTGCTTGGTGGCCTGTGGTTCGTTTCGCCTTACCGCGCACGCCCAAGCACGTCACGAAGACGTGCAGGCTGACTGGCTAGTTGGCTGAAAAGAGAAGTAGGCGCCCCGCCGATCAGGCGAGGACGGGCCACTGAGGGCGATCGGGCGGAGAGGGGTTCACGCCAGTGAAAGGCGTGGAGATATGAGCAACCATGGTGTTGCCACGGTCCACGGATTGCTTGGCCACATGGAGCTGAGTTACACCCAAGCCCAAGCCACCGCAAAGGCGGCAGTCGCGATCGGACTTGTCGAGGCTTGGCTCACTCTTCTTGGTCTTGCCGACTGTATCGGTGTCAGCATGCTTATGCTCGTGGTGACCGATGTGCTCCGTCTTCGCTGGCTCACTTTCATGCTGGCAATACGAAGCCACCGCTGCCCAGCTGAACTGGAGCGGTAGTATCAGTATGAAAATGGCGATCCAGCGACGCATCATCACAGTCTAGCATGGCGAGGTGTCGGATCGTCGGTCAGGCTTGCCCGTTTAAACTACCTTGACGCCAAATTAAGTTTGCGTACCTGTACGATTACTGAATAAAGTGCGAGCATGTCCTCGCCGCCCCTTCGTGCCCTGGAACGCGAATTCCGCCGCCAGCTGCTCCCCGGCGTCGGCGGCCTGACCACCTACGCCGATCGGTACGACGCCCAGCTGCAGCGCCTGCGCGAAGCCACCCCCGTGCAGGCGAAGGCGGAATTCGCCCGGCTCGGCGGCGTGGTCAAGTCTTGGCGCCAGTACCTCAAGCAGGGCATCACCCTGGCGGTGCTGGGCTCGATTCGGCCCGGCCGCGAGCATGTGCGCAAGTGGCAGTTGGACCGCTTCGGCCAGTCGCAGACCAGCGCCCACCTTCGCCAGTTCGCCGATGAAGCCCGCGCCGGCGGCGGCCGGGGAGACGAGATCCGGTTGTCACCGGCGTTGAACGACGAGTGCGCGGCGCTCTTTCGCCGCTACAAGGATGCGCTCAAGCGCCCGCCGGCACCTGCTGGGCCATCTTCCGCAATATCCCCTCGGCCGGGATGAGGAAGTTCGTGTAGTCCTGGCCGGCGATCCATCGCGGCGCCTTGCCGCGCCCGGTCCATGTCTTGCCGCTGTTCGGGTCGTAGTACCTGGCCGGCGCCTTCTTCCTGGGCTCGATCTTCCGGGTGCGTGCCGCCGCAGCGGCACCGGGCATCACGTCCGCCTGGCTCAGGTCGTAGGTGGCCATCAGTTCGCGGATCTGCGCGATGGCGGCGTCGCGCGCCTCGGAGCGCACGGCCTGGATCTTCGCGTCCAGCGCCTCGCGTGCCGCAAGAAGCTCTGCCAGGGAAAGCCCGGCCCATTGGTCATCAGTCATGGCCGAGAGTCTAGCGACCGCCGCCCCGGCGGCCGCGCCCGCGCCTCAGCTTCTGCCCAGCGTGCCGAATAGGGCCGCCGCCAGGCCCAGCAGCACGATGACCAGCCAGACCAGCCGGTTCGTCCAGCGGTACACCTCGTTGCGCCGCATCTTCTGCGACGTGCGCGGCACCATCAGCCCAAACGCCCGGCGGACGACTTTTCTCGCGCCGATCATGCCACCCGCCCTCAGTACGCGATCACGAAATCGACTTGGCTGTCCCGGGCGCCGCCGACCACCGCCCGGGTGGTGCGAATCCGCTCGGCTGGCACGCCGTTGTCGATCAGGAACTGGCGCGCCTCGGCGATGCGTGAGTAGGCCCGGGCCTCGGCCAGGTGGCCGCCCCGGGCCACGGCCGCGCCGATGGTGACGCGGCTGGCCTCGCGCGATGCGGCCACCAGCTGGCTGGCTCGCCCTTCGCCCAGCGACTCCGAGAAACTGCCGTTGAGGACCACGCTGATGCGATCTGGCGTCGTCGCGTCGCCCCGGGCCGGCAACTCGGCCGCGTCGCCGTAGTTGTCGGGCGCCGGCGGGCGCACCGCAGGCACCGGAGCGCCATACTCCAGCGCACGCGCCGGCACCGGCGCGGCCACGCGCGCCGGCGGCGCCGGCATCCTGGCGTAGACGTGCGCCACGCCATGCGGCGTCGTCACGGTGAGGTTGTCGTAGACCCCTTCCAAGACCAGTAGCCGGTCGGTCCAGGCGTAGGGTAGGGCCGTGCCATCGACGGTGGTGACTACCGGATTCATGCGCCTAGCATCAAGGAATTCGAGGTAGGTGTGCCCGTCGTCGTTGTAGGCGCGGTGCAACGCGATATTGGGCTGCACGTCGATGACATACTGATGGCGAACGGTCGGCCGGGCGGCCTCCAGCGCCGGGCCGGGCGAGGTACACGCGGCGAGCCAGCCCGCGGCGGCGGCAAGGAAAAGCGCTTTCACGGCAAACCTCATGTTTAACAAAACATAGGCAGATTATATGTTTTGTTCAACGATACAGAAATGCCGATTCCAGGCAACCGCGTGGATATCATGCGATCCGGCGCTCCTTCTCCTCCCTCCCTCCTCCCCAAACGGAGCGCCGATTCGGCCGCCATCGAGCGGCCTTCTTTTCTCCCCGAGAAACCGCACCCGCTTGGCCAGGTGCTTGCACCTGGCGGTATTGGGTATGGGCGAAGCCCATGTCACCGCCTGAACGCGCACGTGCCCAGCCCATAGGGCGCAGCGCTTATCCGCGCCCGCAGTCTCCTTGGGGCGCGGCCTTGTTGGTCGTCACTGAGGGTTCCCGCAGCCTACGCACACCACAGACGTCTGAGCGCGGGGCACGCCGCTGGCTGGCACGCAACTTGCCCCGCGTCCTGATAAGCAGTTCAGCGTTTGAATTCACAGTTGTGGCTTGATCAGGGCGTGGCTTGTCGGGGGGCTGTCTTTGTTCGGCCCCCTTGGGGGGGCCTGGATTGGGTGAGCGCGCAGCGCGAGGGCGTTAGCCCTGGGGGATGCCGGGTGGGAAGGACGCCGAAGGCGGCCGGGGCGTAGGCCGCTTGCGGCCGGAGCGAGCCGGCGGGGGCGTAGCCCCCAAGAGGCGGTGTCCCTACGTGGCGCGGCCTGTACACAAACGCGGCCTTCTACTACAGGTTAAATAAAGAAATATAAGGAAAAGAAATGGCTATCCGGATTTCTGTGTTGAAGGAGGCTTCCGGTGATTGAGTGCCTCCGTG
>DAIOSZ010000080.1:0-14955 GCA_036752305.1 Burkholderiaceae bacterium | reverse complement strand
TCGCCCTGCCCTGGTACAAGGGCCACTACTACATTCACCGGCCCAAGGTGATCGAGCCGCTGGGCGAGAGCAAGTCGGACTTTCAGGTGTTCACCGAGCTGTGCTACCGGCTGGAGGCGCTGGACCCGAGCCTGAAAGACCTGGGCAAGCGCTACAACCCGCGCGCCGGCCGCAGCTACTTCCAGAACCCCGACGCGGTGGACGAGGCCTACCTCAAGGCCTGGTGGGAGGACAGCGTGCAGCATCACCAGGGCGTGAAAATGTCCTGGGAGGAATTCAAGAAGCACGGCACCTACAAGTTTCTGCTCAAAGAGCCGCACGTGGCCTTTCGCGAGCAGATCACCAAGGGCAAGCCGTTCGAGACCGAGTCGGGCAAGATTGAAATATTCTCGACCTACCTGGCGGGCATCACCGACTGGACCAAGACGCAGTTCGGCTACGAGATTCCGTACATCCCGAAGTGGGTGGAACCCTTCGAGTCGCTGAACCACCCGATCGCGCAGAAGTATCCCTTCCACCTGATCAGCCCGCATCCGCGCTGGCGCACGCATTCGATCTTCAACAACATTCCCTGGCTGCGCGAGACCTACGAGCAAGAGGTCACCATCAACGGCAGCGACGCCAAAAAGCTGGGCATCCAGACCGGCGACACGGTGGAGGTGTGGAACGACCGCGGCAAATGCGTGGTGCCGGCCTACGTCACCGAGCGCCTGCTGCCCGGCGTGCTGGTGCTGTTCGAGGGCGCCTGGATGGACCCGGACAAGGACGGCGTCGACCGCGCCGGCAATCCTGACTTCCTGACGCTGGACAACCCCAGCCCCGCGGGCGCCTTCGCCTACAACAACGCCATGGTGCAGATCAAGAAGTCCACCCTGGCGCATCGCCCGGGCTGGGACGATCTGGCCGTGGCCCGCTCGTCGGTGTTCCGGCGCGACATGTGAGGAGCCTGCTCATGGCTGAAAAGCAAGTCATCAACAAGCTGGGCATCGACGCCAAGGCGCGTGTCAAATACGCGCAGGAGCGGCGCGATGCCACCACCTACGAGCCGGTCAAGCCCGCGCAGCAGTGGGGCTTCATCCACAACAACATGGACTGCATCGGCTGCCGTGCCTGCGAGATCGCCTGCAAGGACAAGAACGGCCTGCCGCCCGGCCCGCGCTTTCGCCGCGTGATGTACATCGAGGGCGGCTCGTTCCCGGACGTGTTCGCCTACAAGGTGAACATGTCGTGCAACCATTGCGCCGAGCCGGCCTGCCTGCCCACCTGCCCGACCGGTGCGATCTGGAAGCGCGCCGACAACGGCGTGGTGGACATCGACAGCAGCCTGTGCATCGGCTGCCGCCGCTGCGAAGCCGCCTGCCCGTATGGCGCACCGCAGTAGGACCCGACCGACAACACGGTCAAGAAGTGCAACATGTGCATCGACGAGCTGGAGGCCGGCCGCAAGCCGTACTGCGTCTCGGCCTGCATGATGCGCGTGCTGGACATCGGCCCCATCGACCAGTTGCGCGCCGGCACCTGGGACACCAAGGCCATGGTCAAGGGCAAGGACGTGCCGGTGCGGCAGGTGCGGCACATGGCCGATCCGGAGCTGACCAATCCTTCCGTCGTGTTCGTCGCGCATCCCAAGGGCAAGGTCGAGGCCGCGCCGGATGGGGGAGCGGCGGCGCCACCCAAGACCTCGTCATGACCGACACCGCCGTGATGACCTCGGACTGGCCGGCAATGGCTGCCGAGGACCTGCGTACGCTGGCCTGGCTGCATGCAGGGGAGCAGGCGCCGGAAGTGCTGGTCGAGCTGAACGCCGGCGGCTTTCCCGAGACGCTGGTGCTGGTCGAGGCCGACGCAACCGCGTCGCGGGCCATGTCCGCGGCCCTGCGCGCGCTGGCCGGCGGTGCGCGGGACGACAGCGGACTGCCCTTCACCAACGCCGATCAACTGGCCGCCGACTACGCGGGCATCTACCTCACCCATGCGCTGCGCGCCTCGCCGCACGAGTCGGTGTGGCGCGATGAAGACCACCTGATGCTGCAGGGGCCGACCTTCAGCGTCCGCGAGTTCTATCGGCGCCACGGCATGCAGGTGTCGGACTGGCGGCAACGCGCCGACGATCACCTGACGCACGAGTTGCAGTTCGTCGCGCTGCTGCTGGAGCGGGGGCAGTTGCGCGAGGCGGCGCGCTTCCTCAAGACCCACCTCATGACCTGGCTGCCCCAGTTTGCCGCGCGGGTGGGGCAGCGCGCGGACACGCCGTTCTATGCGGCGCTGGCGGCGCTGACCCTGTCCGCCTGCGAATCCTGCCGGGACAGCCTGCCCGAGGTCGCGGTGCTGCCCCCGGTGGTGGCGCGCGACGACGCGTCGCGGCTGGGCGGCTGCGGCGCATCGCCCTGACCTGGGCGACGGGGCCTCATGTCCGCAGCGAACGTGACCGGTGATCCGGCCGGACCAGGCCACCGGCTCACGATCCACGCCGAGCGCTGCGTGCACACGCAGGTGACCCATGGCACCTGCCAGGCCTGCGTGAGCGCCTGCCCGCGCCAGGCCTGGCGTCACGGTCCTGATGGCCTGAGCTTCGATGCCGAGGCCTGCGACGCTTGCGGCCTGTGCGTGGCGGACTGCCCGACCGATGCGCTGGAGTTGCCGAGTCCCGCCCCGCGGGTAACGACGCATGCCGACGGCTCGCGCACCCTGGCGCTCGCCTGTGAGCGCGCGGTGTCCTCGGGAGGCGCGGGCGTCACACCCTGTCTGTATGGCTTGTCACCCGGATGGCTGGTGCGCGCCGCCGAGGTTCTGTCCGCTGCGTCCATCACGCTGGTGCCGGGTGACTGCGCCCGGTGTCCGCGCGGTGGTGCGGGGCCGGCATGGCGTGCGCAATGGCTGGCGGTGGCCGAACGCCTGCGCGCGGCCGGCCATCCGGTCGTGGCGATAACTCCGGCATCCGCCGAGACCTGGCCCGCTTCCGACGCTTCGGCTGCGGTGGCGCCACGACCGCGGTGGCGGCGCTGGCGGGGTGACGACCGGGCGGCAGCGGCGCTGCCGCCGCTTCCCGGCCAGCGCCGTTGGCTGCTTGCGCCCATGGCCCGCGCGTCCGCCAGCGCGGCGACGCTGTGGAGCGTGACGCTGGACGCCGACCGATGCACCTGGTGCCTGGCCTGCGTCCGCCTGTGCCCGAGCGAAGCGCTGACCCTGCGGCCAGCCGATGCGCCCGGCGCGCCCGCGCGCTTCGTGCTGGACATGCACCGCTGCACCGGCTGCGGCCTCTGTCACGACGCATGCGACTCGCACGCCCTGTCCGCCCCACGTTCTCCCGTGGCGCAGGCCGAAGCCACCGGGCCGACGCAGTGGACGCTGGCGCGTCGGCGCTGCTCGGCCTGCCGGGTGGAATATTTCTGGCCCGACAGCGAGCCGATGGCGCCCGCCGCCATCTGTCCGACCTGCCGGCAGGGCAGGGCTCGGCAGCACAATCGACTGGTCCAGCAGGACTGTCCGACATGACCGCCACCACCGATATCGTTGCGCCACGCGCGCCTGATGAAGCCCGCGATGGAGCAAGCGGCTTGCGTGGCTGGATCGCCTCGTCCCTGTCGCGCCAGCTCACGCTGGGGCTGGTCGTGGCCCTGCTGCTGTCGGCCGGACTGCTGGCCGTGCTGGCGCTGACCGTCAGCCGGGGCGCAGTGCGCGGCGAGCACGAGGCTGCCGCACAGCGCATGGCCCGCCTGTTCGAGGCAAGCCTGCACAACGCGATGCTCAATCGCGATCTGGCTGGCCTGGCCAGCATTCTGGCCGCCCTGGGCGAGGTGCCGGGCGTGGCGCAGGCTCGTCTGACCGATCCACGCGGCGTGGTGCGCTTCGCGTCGCGGCCCCAGGCCGTGGGCGAGCAGGCCGGGACGCAGTTGTCCGGCCTGTGCCTGGACGCCGGCTGCGCCACGCCCGCGCCACGGCTGGATTGGCAGGAGGCCGCAGGCGGCGAGCGGCTGCGCATTGCCTACCCGGTGCTGAACCAGGCGCGTTGCGCCGGGTGCCACGGCGCGCCGGCGCAATATCCGGTCAACGGCGTGCTGCTGCTCGACTTCACGCCGATGGGCACCGCTGGCATGGGGCTGGGGCCGATCTGGCTGCTGCTGGCCGTGGGCCTGCTGTCGCTGGCGCTGTTCGCGGGGCTGATGAGCGCGACGCTGCATCGGCGGGTGACCCGACCGCTTGGCCGACTTTCGCGCGCGGCCGACCGCCTGGCGGGCGGTGATTTGACCGCCCGCGTCGATTCCCGGGCGCCTGACGAACTGGGTCGCGTCAGCCGCGGCTTCGACCGCATGGCGGCGCGCATCGATCAGACCGTAGACGCACTGCGCGAGGAGCGGCGCTTCCTGCAGACCCTGGTCGACGCCATGCCCGACCCGGTGCTGGTCGTCGGGCCGGACCATCGCATCCGGCTGGCCAACCAGGTCTATGCCACCTTGCTGGGGCAGGAGCCGCAAAACATCGTCGGCCAGTGCTGCCACCGCATCAGCCGGGGCCTGGACGAGCCTTGCCCCAGCACCTTGCTGACCTGCCCGGTGGCCGAGATGCGCCTGCGGCCGCAGCCCGTTCACAGCGTGATGAGCCTGCGCCGCGCCGATGGTTCCGCCGTGGAGGTGGACATCGAGGCGGCGCCCTTCACCACCGGCAGCGGGGAGCGGTACACGGTGGAGGTGATGCGCCCGCTGGATCGCAGCATCCGGTTTTCGCAGGAGCAACGCTTGTCCACCATCGGCCTGTTGGCCAACGGCGTGGCCCATGAAATCCACAACCCGCTGGCATCGATCCGGCTGGCCCTGCAGGCCAGCTTGCGCGGCCTCAAGACGGGCGACATGTCCAAAGAGGAATTGACCGACTACCTGCAACTGGTGGACAAGGAGATCGACCGCTGCGTGCTCACCACCCAGCGGCTGCTGCAGATGAGTCAGGCGCCCTCGCCGCAGCTGCGTATGGTGCGTCTGGCGGCCGCCATGGGCGACGTGCTGGCCCTGCTGGCCGAGGAATGCCGCGAACGGCGCGTCACGGTCGGTGTGCACGGCGTGGGGCCCGACACGCAGGTACTGGGCGATGAGGCCGAACTGCGCCAGGTGCTGGTCAACCTGATCCACAACGCGCTGCACGCCATGCCCGAGGGCGGGCGGGTGGACATCGAGGCCGAGCCGGTGGAGGCTGACGACACCCTGCTGCTGCATGTGCGCGACACCGGCGTGGGCATCGCCGCCGAAGATCTGCCCATGATCTTCATGCCGTTCTTCAGCCGGCGCAGCGACGGACGGCGCGGCACCGGCTTGGGCCTGGCCATCTGCAAGGCGGCGATGGAACGCTTTGGCGGCAGCATCCGGGCCAGCAGCGTGGTGGGGCAGGGCAGCACCTTCACATTGACGCTGCACCGCGAGCCGGCCCAGGCGCCGGCCGACAATCGGGCTCACCAAACCCCTGTGCGCGCCCTGTCATGAGTTCCTCGCTGCTGGTGGTCGAAGACGACCCCGTTCTCAACCGTCTGCTGACCAAGACGCTGGGCAAGTGCGGCTACGACGTGGACAGCGCCACGTCCTGGCGTCAGGCGCGCGAGCGCATCTCCGTTTTCGCGCCCGACCTGGTGCTGCTGGACGTGAACCTGCCCGATTCGACCGGGTTTGGCCCGCTGAGCGAGATCGCGCATTCGCGCCCGGTAGTCATGCTGACCGCCTATGGCGACGTGAACCAGGCCGTGCAGGCCATGCGCCTGGGCGCGGCCGACTACCTGATCAAGCCGGTGAACCTGGACGAGCTGGAGCTGGTCGTCCGCGCGGCACTGGAGCGCAACCAGTTGATGGCGCAAAAGGCGGTGGCCAGCGCCGAGGGCCCCGCCGGGGCCATGATTGGCGACAGCCCGGCCATGCGTGAGCTGCGCCGTCTCATCCAGGAGGTCGCCGACAGCGAGATGACCGTGCTGATCCAGGGCGAGAGCGGTTCGGGCAAGGAACTGGTGGCGCAGGCGCTGCACGCGGCCAGCGCGCGGCGCGACGAGCGCTTCGTGGCCGTGGACTGCACCACCTTGCAGGAGACGCTGTTTGAATCCGAGCTGTTCGGCCACGAGCGCGGCGCGTTCACCGGCGCGGATCGGCGCAAGGCCGGGCTGATCGAGGCGGCCGCCCGGGGCACGCTGTTCCTCGACGAGATCGGCGAGGCCGGACCGGCGATTCAGGCCAAGTTGCTGCGCGTGCTGGAGTCGGGGCGCTTTCGCCGCGTCGGTGCGACCACTGACCTGCGCCCCGACGCGCGCGTCGTCGCGGCCACCAACCGCGATCTGGCGCAGCGGGCGCGCCAGCAACTGTTTCGCGACGACCTGTATTACCGGCTGGCGGCCTTCGTGATCCGCGTGCCACCGCTGCGTGAGCGGCGCGAGGACATCGCCGCGCTCGCCCAGCACTTCATCGCCCAGCGCCTGCGCGGCAAGGGGCTGCGGCCGGTTTCGCTCGGCGCCGAGGCCAGGCTTGGGCTGGAGCGCTACGACTGGCCCGGCAACGTGCGTGAGCTGCGCAACGTGATTGAGCGCGCCCTGATCCTGGTCGGCGATGCGCCCCACATCGGCCTGGGGCACCTGGGGCTGGGCGATGCGTCCGCGTTCGCCGCGAGTCCGGCTGCCGCGTCAGCGGCGGCTCCTCCCGCCCCGGCGGAGGGCGAGCCCCTGGTGCTGCAGGGCGAGCCGACGCTGGAGGGCATCGAGCGCGAGTACCTGGCGCGGCTGCTGCGCAAATACGACGGGAACCGGCGCAAGGTGGCCGATGCCCTGGGCGTCTCGGAGCGCACCGCCTACCGGATGATGGATCGATACGGCTACAAGTGAGCCGGGAATCGGCGGCTTGGGTACGGCTGAAGGAGTCCCCGCGAGGTGCACATCTTCGACCTTGACGGTTTGTGCGGAACTTCAAAAACCATAGCTGGCCGTGGTTATCCATTGGTCGATTCTGGCCAGAAACGATCCTAAAAATGGGGTCAAACGCGAGCCTCGCAGTCCTCGGTCAACACGTTATGTAGAGGTTTCTACAAAATTTGTTAACATTGCGACAAAAACACATCGGAATGTTATGGTCAGGGAGTGGTTCAGCATGTTCAAACCTCTTTTGTGTTCGGCACTCGTCGCCGCATGCGCGCTGCTGGGTGGCGCGGCGGCGCGGGCCCAGAGTCCGCAGACTTCGCTGGAGTTCGTCAAGGCCTTCGGGCTGGACGCCAACTTCGGGCGCCTGCTGCGCGGCGGGGCGGCGCGCATGCAGACCTATCGGAACATCACCTGCGTGCTCGGCGCCGCGCCGGGGCGCCAGTTGGTCGAGCAGGAAATGGCGCCGATCACCGCCAAATACCAGCCGCAGTGGGACCGGAATCTGGCGGACGCCTGGGGCAAGGCCCTGACGGAAGCGGAAATGAAGTCGCTGCTGGCGCACAAGCGGCAGTCCCCCTACGCGGCCAAGTTCCGGGCCGCCGGGCCGGCCGTGGGGAAGGCGATGCGAGTTTCCTCGTCCGAACTGCTCACGGCGACCTTGTCCGAAGGCATGAACAAGGCCTGGGCCCGGGCGTCGGCCGGCGGGGTGCCGGCTTCCTGCCGGGGCTGATGGGCGGGCTGGTGGGGGATGAACGGGGTCGTGAGGCGTCAACGTCAAACTTTGGCGCGGCGGGCCGCGTGCTGGCGCCGGTGCGCGCTGCGGCAACAGGGGGCGATAACCGGGTTCGGAACTTCAAAAACCATAGCTGCCCGTGGTTGTTTTTAAATGCGGTAAGGCCGGTTTTATGCTGAAAAACAGGTCAAAAGCTGGTTTCCGTCGCGCCGTCGATCGAGAATATGTAGATATCTCTACAAAATTGTAGAAGTATCTACAGATTCATCGATACCGCGACCTGGCGGCCGAGGGCTTCTTGACCGTGCCCGGCGGGCCAGTCAGATCGCCACCATTGCCCGTACGTTGTTCTCGCGCATCTGGCCGCCGCGTCCGCGGGCGATGATCTCGCCGCGTTCCATGACCAGGTAGGCGTCGGCCAGTTCCTCGGCGAAGTCGTAGTACTGCTCGCACAGGAGGATGCCCATGTCGCCGCGCCCGGCGAGCAGGCGGATGACCTTGCCGATGTCCTTGATGATGCTCGGCTGGATGCCCTCGGTCGGCTCGTCGAGGATCAGCAGCTTGGGGCCGGGCGCCAGCGCGCGGGCGATGGCCAGTTGCTGCTGTTGGCCACCGGAGAGGTCGCCGCCGCGCCGCGCCAGCATCTGCCGCAGCACCGGAAACAGCTCGAACAGCTCGGCGGGGATCTCGGCGCTGCCGGGACGGTAGGCCAGACCCATGCGCAGGTTGTCCAGCACCGTCAGGCGCGGGAAGATTTCGCGCCCCTGCGGCACGTAGCCCATGCCGGCGCGCGCCCGGGCATACGAGGGCATGGCCTGCACCGGCTGGCCGGCAAAGTGGATCGAACCGCTCTTGATGGGCACCACGCCCATCAGGCTCTTGAGCAGCGTGGTTTTGCCCACGCCGTTGCGGCCCAGCAGGACGGTGACCTCGCCCTGGCGCGCCTCGAAACCGACGTTGCGCAGGATGTGCGAGCCGCCGTAATACTGGTTCAGACCTTCGACTTTGAGCATGGCGCCTATCTCCCCAGGTAGACCTCGATCACGCGCTCGTCGGCCTGCACCTGGTCGAGCGTGCCTTGCGCCAGCACCGAGCCGTCGCACAGCACGGTCACGATGTCGCTGATCGCGCGGATGAAATGCATGTCGTGCTCCACCACCATCAGGCTGTGGCGGCCCTTGAGGCTGAGGAACAGCTCCGCAGTGCGCGCGGTCTCCTCGTCGGTCATGCCGGCCACGGGCTCGTCCAGCAGCAGCAGCTTGGGGTCCTGCATCAGCAGCATGCCGATCTCCAGCCACTGCTTCTGCCCGTGGCTGAGGTTGCCGGACTGGCGCCGTTCGCTGCCCGTCAGGTGAATGGTGTGCAGTACGTCGGCCAGGCGGTCGGATTGCGCCGAGTCGAGCCGGAAGAACACCGACGGGCGCACCCGCTTGTCCGTCTTGAGAGCCAGTTCCAGGTTCTCGAACACCGTGAGGTTTTCGAACACGGTGGGCTTCTGGAACTTGCGGCCTATGCCCAGCGCGGCGATTTCCGGTTCGTTGTGGCGCAGCAGGTCGATGGTGGAGCCAAAGAAAACAGTGCCGCTGTCCGGGCGGGTTTTGCCGGTGATGATGTCCATCATCGTCGTCTTGCCGGCACCGTTGGGGCCGATGACGCAGCGCAGTTCACCGGGGGCGATGTCCAGGTTCAGACCGTTGATCGCCTTGAAGCCGTCAAAGCTGACGCTCACGTCCTCCAGATACAGGATGCGGCCATGCGTCAGGTCCAGCTCGCCCGCCTGATGCACGCGGCCAAAGCCCGCCTCGCGTCCGCCGGATTCGGTGGCGCCGATGGCCTCGCGCTGCTTTTGCGCGTGGCGCACGGCGCGCGCGGCGCCTTCGTCGAGCAGATCGGGCGTCATGCGCGGTCCTTGCGGGTGAATTTTTTCGCCAGTCCGACCACGCCGTCGGGCAGGAACAGCGTGACGGCGATGAAGAGCGCGCCCAGGAAATACAGCCAGAATTCCGGCGCCGCGACCGTCAGCCAGCTTTTGGCGCCGCCGACCAGGAAGGCGCCGACGATGGGGCCCACCAGCGTGGCGCGGCCGCCGACGGCCGTCCAGATGGCGATCTCGATGGAGTTGGCCGGGCTCATCTCGCCAGGGTTGATGATGCCGACCTGCGGCACGTACAGTGCCCCCGCCACGCCACACATCACGGCGCTGAGCGTCCACACGGTCAGCTTATAGGGCAGGGGGGAGTAGCCGGAGAACATCACGCGCGACTCGGCGTCGCGGATGGCTTGCAGCACGCGGCCGAATTTGGAGCGCACGAGGTAACGCGACAGCAGAAAGAAACCCAGCAGGGTGAGCCCGGTGAGCACGAACAGCGTCATGCGCATACCGGGCGTGGCGATCGGCATGCCCAGGATGCGCTTGAAGTCGGTGAAGCCGTTGTTGCCGCCGAAGCCCGTCTCGTTGCGAAAGAACAGCAGCATGGCCGCCACCGTGAGCGCCTGCGTGATGATGGAGAAGTACACCCCTTTGATGCGCGAGCGGAAGGCGAACCAGCCGAATACCCAGGCCACCACGCCCGGCACCAGCACGATCAGGAGCACCGTGGCGACGAAGCTGTCCGAAAGCGCCCATTGCCAGGGCAGGGTCTTCCAGTCGAGAAAGACCATGAAGTCCGGCAAGTCGCTCTTGTAGTTGCCGTCGCGGCCGATCTGGCGCATGAGGTACATGCCCATGACGTAGCCCCCAAGTGCGAAGAACAGGCCGTGGCCGAGGCTCAGGATGCCGGTGTAGCCCCAGATCAGGTCCATCGCCAGCGCGCAGATGGCGTAGCACATGATCTTGCCCAGCAGCGCGACGGCGTAGTCGGACAGGTGCAGGGCGCTGGTCGGCGCCACCCACAGGTTGAGCGCCGGCGCCAGCGCGCAGACGGCGATCAGCGCGGCGAGAAAGGCCGTCCAGCCGTAACGGGTCAGCAAGGGCTCGCGGGGGACGGTGACGGTGTTGGTGTTCATGCTTCGCGTCCCTTCAGCGCAAACAGGCCTTGCGGGCGCTTCTGGATGAAAGCGATGATGAACAGCAGGACGACGATCTTGGCCAGCACCGCGCCCATCACGCCTTCGAGCAGCTTGGCCGTCAGCCCCAGGCCGAGCGCCGCCCAGACCGCGCCGGCCAGTTGCCCCACGCCGCCGACCACCACCACCAGGAACGAATCGATGATCACGCTTTGCCCCAGGTCAGGCCCCACGTTGCCGATCTGGCTGAGCGCGCAACCCGCCAGGCCGGCGATGCCCGAGCCGAGCGCGAAGGCATAGGTGTCGGTGCGCGCGGTGTTCACGCCCACGCAGGCGGCCATGCGGCGGTTCTGCGTGACGCCGCGCACGAACAGCCCCAGGCGCGTCTTGCCGATCACCAGCGCCACGCTCGCCAGCACCAGCAGCGCGAAGGCGACGATCACCAGGCGGTTGTAAGGCAGCGCCAGGCCGGGCATGAGGGTGAGTGAGCCGCTCATCCACGACGGGTTTTCCACACCGACGTTCTGCGCGCCGAACAGCGAGCGCACGGCTTGCATGAGGATCAGGCTGATGCCCCAGGTCGCCAGCAGCGTCTCCAGCGGCCGGCCGTACAGGAAGCGCAGCACGCCGCGCTCCAGCAGCGCGCCGACCAGGGCGGAGGCGCCAAAGGCCACCGGCAGCGCCGCCAGCAGGTAGGCGTCGAACAGGCCGGGCAGAAATTTCTGGAACAGGCCTTGCACCACGTAGGTGGCGTAGGCGCCGATCATCACCAGTTCGCCGTGGGCCATGTTGATCACGCCCATCAGGCCGTAGGTGATGGCCAGGCCCAGCGCCGCGAGCAGCAGGATGGAGGCGAGCGATACCCCCGTGAACAACTGGCCCAGGCGCTGGCCCCAGGCGAGGCTGGCGTCGATCTCGGCCAGCGAGCGCGTCAGGCGCGCCTTGACGGTCGGTGAGCTTTCTTCCTTCAGGCGCTCGGCCAGCAGCAGGCGCGTCTCGGGCGTGCGCTGGTTGGCCAGTTGGGTGGCGGCATCCAGGCGGCTGGCCTCGTTGGCGCTGCCCAGGGACGCGCTGGCCTGGGCCATCTGCAGAGCGGCCTTGACGGCAGCGTCCTGCTCGGTGGCGAGGGCTCGCTCGATGATGGGCAGGCGCGCCTCGTCGGGTTCCTTGGCCAGGGCCTGCGCCGAGGCCAGGCGCACCTTGGGGTCGGGACTGGCGAGCCCGAGCGCGGCCAACGCCAGGTCCAGTTCACCGCGCATGCGGTTGTTGTTGACCACGTCCTCGGCATCGGCGGGCAGTGCCACGGGGGCGCCGCTGACCGCATCTTCAGCCTTGCCGTCGCGCACCATCAGCACCCGTCCACCGGCCACCTTCACCGCGTCGTCCGCCAGGGCCTGGATCAGCGTGGCGGCGCGGGGGTCGGGCCGCGCGACCGCGTGAGCAACCGCGGCGATGCGCGTGTCGGTCTCACCCTGCGCCATGGCCAGCGCTTGCTCGCTGGTCAGCGCCCTGGCGGGCAATGAAACACACAAACCTACGAAAACCAGCAAGCGGAACAACATGGCAGACAGGGGACATGGAACGGGGGCGTGGCACCCCGCGCAAGGCAGGGCGCCACGGACGGCTGACGGGCTTACTTCTTGACGGGTTCGTCAGGTTTCTGGTCGTTGCCCGCGATGTAGGGGCTCCAGGGCTTGGCCTTGACCGGGCCCGGCGTTTTCCACACCACGTTGAACTGGCCGTCGGCCTTGATCTCGCCGATGAACACGCTCTTGTGCAGGTGGTGGTTCTTCTCGTCCATCTTGCTGGTGATGCCCGAGGGCGCGGGGAAGGTCTGGCCGGCCATCGCGGCTATGACCTTGTCCACGTCGGTGCTCTTGGCCTTCTCCACGGCCTGCTTCCACATGTTGACGCCGATGTAGGTGGCTTCCATCGGATCGTTGGTCAGCGGCTTGTCCTTGTGGCCGGGGATGGCCTTGGCCTTGGCGTAGTTGGCCCACTTCTTGGTGAAGGCGGCGTTGGCCGGGTTGTTCAGGCTCATGAAGTAGTTCCACGCGGCCAGGTGCCCGACCAGCGGCTTGGTGTCCACGCCGCGCAGTTCTTCCTCGCCCACGCTGAAGGCCACCACCGGCACGTCCTTGGCCTTGAGACCCGCGTTGCCCAGTTCCTTGTAGAACGGCACGTTGGAGTCGCCGTTGATCGTGGAGACGACAGCGGTCTTGCCGCCCTGGCTGAACTTCTTGATGTCGGCCACGATGGTCTGGTAGTCGCTGTGGCCGAAGGGGGTGTACTTCTCGTCGATGTCGCTGTCCTTCACGCCCTTGCTCTTGAGGTAGGCGCGCAGGATCTTGTTGGTGGTGCGCGGGTACACGTAGTCGGTGCCCAGCAGGACCCAGCGCTTGGCGCTGCCGCCGTCCTTGCTCATCAGGTAGTCCACTGCGGGAATGGCCTGCTGGTTGGGCGCGGCGCCGGTATAGAACACGTTCTTGGACAGTTCCTCGCCTTCGTACTGCACGGGGTAGAAGAGCAGGCCATTGAGTTCTTCGACCACCGGCAGCACCGACTTGCGGCTCACCGAGGTCCAGCAGCCGAAGATCACCGCCACCTTGTCCTGCGTGAGCAACTGCTTGGTTTTCTCGGCGAACAGCGGCCAGTTGGAGGCGGGGTCAACGACCACCGGTTCCAGCTTCTTGCCCATCACGCCGCCCTTGGCGTTGATTTCGTCGATCGCCATGAGCACTGTGTCTTTCAGGACGGTCTCCGAGATGGCCATGGTGCCCGACAGGCTGTGCAGCACGCCGACTTTGATGGTCTCCTGCGCCAGCGCGGGGGCCGCCAGCAGGTAGCCCAGTGCGATGGAGGCGGTGAGGGTTTTGATGTGGCCTCGACGGTTCATGTGACGGTACTCCGGTAAAGAGAAGGGTTGCAAACAAGCGACCCGGGTTGGGTCTGGCGAGGCTGTTTGCAAGGGTCGTGCCAACCCCGAGGCCAAGCTGGGCAACTCCTGGCGAGGCACTCAGTCGCGGGGACTCATTCACCTTGCCTTCGCTGCGCCCCAAACACGGCAAGCGCGGGCCGAGGCGCACAACTCTGGTGCGGCGGCGGGCCGGGGCGCACCAAAACACGGGCATGGAGCCACGTTTGCAATGGCATAGTTCATGCATTCGCCATCAGGCATCCACCACACCCGAATTCGCGATGGAACTCACACCCCGGGAAAAAGACAAGCTGCTGATCTTCACCGCCGCGCTGCTGGCCGAGCGGCGCAAGGCGCGTGGCCTCAAGCTCAACTATCCCGAAGCCGTGGCGCTGATTTCGGCCGCGGTGATGGAGGGCGCGCGCGACGGCAAGACCGTGGCACAACTCATGAGCGAGGGCCGCACCGTCCTGGCGCGCGACGAGGTCATAGAAGGCGTGCCTGAAATGATTGCCGACATCCAGGTGGAGGCCACCTTTCCCGATGGCACCAAACTGGTGACGGTGCACCAACCGATTGCCTGATCTTGTGCTTCCAATCGCCCAAAACCACAAAAATCGACCACGAGCAGCTATGAAAAACAGAGCAAACCGAATTCTCCTGCCCACCGCCGCGGTGCTGGCCAGCCCCGTCTGGGCGCACGAGGGCCATGGCCTGGGCGGCGCCCACTGGCACGCCACGGACGCCTGGGGCTTTGCGCTGGCGCTGGCCGTCGGGGCCGCCGCCTGGTGGTGGTGGCGTGGGCGCAAGTGAAGGGGATACCGCGATGATTCCCGGCGAACTGTTCACCCAACCCGGCTCCCTGGCGCTCAACCCCGGCCGCCGCACGCTCACCTTGGTGGTGCGCAACCAGAGCGAGCGGCCCATCCAGGTCGGCTCGCACTACCACTTTGCCGAAACCAACGCTGCGCTCGGCTTTGACCGCGAGGCCGCGCGCGGCATGCGGCTGAACATCGCCTCGGGCCTGGCGGTGCGCTTCGAGCCCGGGCAGGAGCGCACCGTGGAACTGGTGGACTACGCCGGCGAGCGCGTGGTGTGCGGATTTCGCGGCCAGGTGCAGGGGCGCCTGTAGGCCCGCTTCTCTCGGGAGGGATCATGAATCTGTTGCAACGTCTGTTGGCGCTCGCGCTGCTGCTGGCCAGCCTCGGCGCCTGCGCCCACCCGCAGGGGCCGGTGGCCGATGACCCGGCCGCCCGCGCCGCCGTCCTGGACTACTACGCGCAGCTTCGGCGCGCCGTGGCGCAGCGCGACGCGCTGGCGCTCAAGGGCTTGTACGAGGAATCGTTCACGCACACGCACGGCTCGGGCAAGGTCGATGGCCGCGACGCGGTAGCCCGCGTCCGCGAGCACTGGGATCAGCGA
>DAIOSZ010000079.1:0-15039 GCA_036752305.1 Burkholderiaceae bacterium | reverse complement strand
CGGGCATGCGCGAGATGCTGGCCGTCACCGCCGCCATCTATGGCCAGGGCCGCGGCGAGGACGTGGCGCTGCTCACCGACGGACGCTTTTCCGGCGCCACGCGCGGTATGTGCATCGGCTACGCCAGCCCCGAGGCCGCGCTTGGCGGCCCGATCGCGCTGGTGCGCGACGGCGACGCCATCCTCATCGACGCCCAGGCGCGCCGCATCGACTGGCTCGTCCCCGAGGCCGAGCAGGCGCGCCGCCGCGCCGCCTGGCAGGCGCCACCGCCGCCCACGATGGGCGGCGCGCTGGAGAAATACGCCAAGCTGGTCGGCCCCACGCACGAGGGCGCGGTCACCCATTCGGGCCGGGTCGATTGGCCGTACCCGGCGGACGAGGCGGCGCCATGAAGCTCGGCTTCTGCGGCCTGGGCCTGATGGGCGCGCCCATGGCGCGCAAGCTGCTGGCGGCCGGGCACGAGCTGCGCGTGTGGAACCGCTCGCCCGCCAAGGCCGAGCCGCTCCTGGCGCTGGGCGCAACCTGGTGCGACAGCCCGGCGCGGGCCGCGCAAGGGGCGGACGGCCTGCTGATGTGCCTGATGGATGCCGGCGCCGCTGAACAGGTGGTGTTCGGCGCCGACGGCGTGGCCCGCGCGAGCGGCCTGCCCTGGCTGGTGGACCATTCCAGCATCCCGCCCGAGGCCACGCGCGCCTTCGCCGCCCGGCTGGGGCAAGCCAACGGCGCGGACTGGATCGACGCGCCGGTCTCGGGCGGCGTGGCGGGCGTGGAAGCCGGCACGCTCACCGTGATGACCGGCGGCGGCGCCCGCCACCTGGACGGCGTGCGCGCGGCGCTCGCCGCCTACGCCGGCCGCGTCACCCACCTGGGCGACAGCGGCGCGGGCCAGGCAGCCAAGCTGTGCAACCAGACCATCGTCGCCACCACCGTGGCCGCCATTGCCGAGGCCGTGGGCTTTGCCACGCGCAACGGCCTGGACGCGCGGCGCCTGACCGAGGCGCTGGCCGGCGGCTGGGCCGACTCCAAGCCGCTGCAGATCTTCGTGCCGCGCATGGTTCAGGCCCAGCCGCACTCCATCGGTGCGCTGTCCACCATGCTCAAGGACGTAGATACCGTGATGGCCGGCGCGCAGTCCAGCGGCCTGCCGATGCCGGTGATGGCCAGCGTCCAGCAGCAGTTGCGCGCGGCGGCGGCGCAGGGTCTCGCGGCAGCCGAGCTGTCAGCCATCGTGAGCCTGCTGCTGCCCGAATTGCGCGACGCATTTCTTGTCCAAGCCCACTCCTCCTGATTCCCGAAAAGGCCCCGTCATGACCTTCACCCGTTCGCGCTTTCTCGCCAGCCTCGTCGCGCTCGCCGCCGCGCCGTTCTCCTCGGGCGCCCGCGCCCAGGCCGCGCCCTACCCGCGCAAGAGCGTCAGCGTCATCGTGCCCTACTCGGCCGGCGGCCCGGCCGACGCCATGGCGCGGCAGCTTCAGCCCGCGCTGCAAAAGGCGCTGGGCGGCACGGTGATCGTCGAAAACGTCGGCGGCGCCGGCGGCAGCCTGGGCGTCAACCGGGTGCTCGCCCCCCCCACCGACGGCCACGCGGTGCTGCTGGCCAGCCCCATGGATCTGGTGCTCGCGCCGCTGACGATGAGCGCCGCGCGCTACCAGCCCGAGGACATGCAACTGGTGGGCATGATCATCAGCACCGACCTGATCCTGCTGGCGCGCAAGGGCCTGCCGGCCAGCAACGTGAGCGAGCTGATCGCGCTGGCCAAGCGCGGCAAGCTCTCCTACGGCTCGGTGGGCCAGGGCTCGCTGTTCCACCTGGCGGCCGAGCAGTTCTCCAAGCGCGCAGGCATCGAAATGATCCACGTGCCCTACAAGGGCGGCGGGCCGCTGGTGCAGGACCTGATGGGCGGGCAGATCGACCTGGCCTTCTTTCCGCTCGCCGGGCCGACGCTGGGCGCCATCCAGGCCGACCGCATCAAGGCGCTGGCGCTGGCTTCGACCACGCGCCACCCGCTGCTGCCGCAGTTGCCGCTGGTTTCCGAAACCCCCGGCTTCGGTGAATTCAGCTACGACATCTGGGGCGCGCTGGGCGTGGCGCGCAGCACGCCGCCCGAGGTCAGCGCCAAGCTGCACGCGGCGCTGGTCGAGACGCTGGGCCAGCCCGAGATCCGCAAACTCCTCGAATCGGCCGGCCCGCGCGTGCCGCGCCCGGCGCCGCCGGACGAGGTCGATCGCCTGTACCGGCAGGAAATCCAGCGCTACCGCCAACTGGCGCAACAGGCCGGCATCAAGCCGGAGTGATGCATGCGCACTGCTTCCCGCGTTCCCTACAACAGCCTGCGCAGCGCGCGCTGGTTCGCGCCCGACGACTTCCGCTCCTTCGGCCACCGCTCGCGCGCCATGCAGATGGGGCTGGCTCATGCCGATTGGCAGGGCAAGCCGGTGATCGCGATCCTCAACACCTGGAGCGACATGAACTCCTGCCACCAGCACTTCAAGCAGCGGGTGGAAGAAGTCAAGAAAGGCATCCACCAGGCCGGCGGCATGCCGCTGGAGTTGCCCTGCCTGTCGCTGGGCGAAGCCTTCGTGCGCCCGACCACCATGCTCTACCGCAACCTGCTGGCCATCGAGGCCGAGGAACTGCTGCGCAGCCACCCGGTGGACGGCGTGGTGTTGATGGGCGGCTGCGACAAGACCACCCCCGGCCTGCTGATGGGCGCGCTGACCATGGACATTCCGGCCATCTACCTGCCCGCCGGGCCGATGCTGCGCGGCAACTGGCGGGGCCAGACGCTGGGTTCGGGCTCGGACGCCTTCAAATACTGGGACGAGCGCCGCGCCGGGCGCATCGACCAGACGCAGTGGATGGAGATCGAAGGCGGCATCGCCCGCAGCGCCGGCACCTGCATGGTCATGGGCACCGCCGCCACGATGATGGGCATTGCCGAGGCGCTGGGCTTCACGCTGCCCGGCGCCTCGTCGATACCCGCCGTGGATTCCGGCCACCAGCGCATGGCCGCCGCCTGCGGGCGGCGCATCGTGGACATGGTGTGGGAAGGCCTCGCGCCCTCGGCCATGCTCACGCGCGAGAGCTTCGAGAACGCCATCACGGTAGCCATGGCCGAGGGCTGCTCGACCAACGCCATCATCCACCTGGTCGCCATCTCGCGCCGCGCGGGCCTGCCGGTCACACTGGACGACTTCGACGCCTTCAGCCGCAAGGTGCCGGTGATCGCCAACATCCGGCCCAGCGGCGAACGGTACCTGATGGAAGACTTCTACTACGCGGGGGGCATGCGCGGCCTGATGAAGACACTGGCCGACGGCGGCCTGCTGCACCTGAACGCCCGCACCGTCACTGGCCAGACCGTCGCCGAGAACCTGCGGGGCGCACAGGTCTACCACGACGACGTGATCCGTCCACTGGCACAGGCCATCTACCAGGAAGGCGCGCTGGCCGTGCTGCGTGGCAATCTCGCGCCCGATGGCTGCGTGATCAAGCCCAGCGCCTGCGCACCCCGCCTCCTCAAGCACACCGGGCCGGCGCTGGTGTTCGACGACTATCCCAGCCTGAAGGCCGCCATCGACGACCCCGAGCTCGACGTCACCGAGGACCATGTGCTCATCCTGCGCAACGCCGGCCCCCAGGGCGGGCCCGGCATGCCGGAATGGGGCATGCTGCCCATCCCCACCAAGCTGGTCAGGCAAGGCGTGAAGGACATGGTGCGCATCAGCGACGCGCGCATGAGCGGCACCAGCTACGGCGCCTGCATCCTGCACGTGGCGCCGGAGTCATACGTGGGCGGCCCGCTGGCGCTGGTGCAAACGGGTGACCTGGTCACCATCGACGTGCCCGCGCGCAGCATCCACCTGCAGGTGAGCGAGGCCGAACTCGAACGCCGCCGCGCCGCCTGGACGCCCCCGCCAGCGCGCTACGAGCGCGGCTACGGACGCATGTTCACCCAGCACATCCTGCAGGCCGACCAGGGCTGCGACTTCGACTACCTGGAGCGCGACTTCGGAGCGGCCGTTGACGAGCCGGTGATCTACTGAGCCTCACCGCCCGATCTGCAGCAGGCCCAGCATCAGCAGCGCCAGCCACAGCGTCTCCAGCACCACCGCGGCCACCGGCTTCCAGCCCACGCTGAGGATGTCCTTCAGGTGCGTCTTCATGCCGATGGCCGACATGGCCGCCACCAGGCAGACGCGCGACAAGGCATTGCCCGCGTCCACCATCGCCGCGGGCAGCGGCAGGAAGCTGTTGAGCAGGATCAGCAGCACGAACACCACCGCAAACCACGGCAGCAGCGGCGGCCGCTTGCCCGGCGCGACCGGATCGGCGGCGCTCTCGCTCGAATGTCCGCTTGAATCGGTCGGCGCCGCCAGCCTCAGCGCAAACACGCTGGCCACCATGATCACCGGCACCAGCATCGCCACCCGCATCAGCTTGATCACCGTGGCGGCATCGCCCGTCGCCTGGCTCATGCCGTAGCCGGCCCCCACCACCTGCGCCACGTCGTGGATGGTGCCGCCGAGAAAAAACCCGGCCTGCTGTTCGTCCAGCCCCAGCGCGCGGGCCAGCATCGGGTAGGCGATCATTGCCACCGTGGACAAGGTGCTGACGCTGATCACCACGAACAGCGTGGCCCGGTCCTTTTGCGGATGGTTGGGAACCGCCGCTGCGATCGCCAGCGCGGCCGAGGCGCCGCAAATCCCCACCGACCCGCCCGAAAGCAGCCCGAAAAACGGCCTGAACCCCATCCAGCGCGCCAGCAGCAGGCCGACGGCGATGGTCAGCGACACCGCCAGCACCACCATCAGCACCGGTTGCCAGCCCATGGCCTGCACCTGAGCGGCGGTGATCTTCAGCCCCAGCAGCGCCACGCCCCAGCGCAGCACCTCGCGCGCCACGAACTCGATACCCGCCTTGCCGCGCCCAGCTGGCCCAGCAGGAGCAGGTCAACCAGCAGCTGCACGCCCAGCAGCAGCGCGAACAGCATCACCGGCGCGCCGTAGTGCTCGGCCAGGAACAGGGCCGCGGTCGCCACCACGCCCGAGACCACCACGCCTGGCCACAGCACGGCGCCACGCGCCATCCACGCATTCATGAGCGAACCCCCGTCGGCTTACTGATTGAGCCGGATGTTGAACTGCTTGACGATGGCGCCGTTGCGTTCGAAGTCGGCACGCACCGACTGGGTCAGTTGCGCAATGCTCCAGTCCTCGGCCGCCTCGAAGCCCGCGGCGAACATGCGGCCGCGGAACTTCGGGTTGGCCGCCACGGCGCGCACCGCCTTGTGGATTTTCTCCTGCAGCTCGGCGGGCATCGTGGCGGACGCCACCACGCCCAGCCAGTTGGAAAAATCAATGTCCGGGTAGCCCAGCTCGGTGAAAGTCGGCACCTCGGGCAACTGGCTCAACCGGGCCTTGGAGGCCACCGCGTAGGCCTGCACCTTGCCAGTGGCGATCAGCGTGCGCGAGGTTGCGAAACCATCGAACATGACGGGGATCTGCCCGCCCATCACCTGCGCCAGCCCCGGTGGCGAGCCCTGGAACGGCACGTGCTGCAGATCGAGCCCCGCCTTCTGGTTCAGGATCATGCCGGTGTACTGCGAAATCGTTCCGGTGCTGTAGGACGCGAAACTCAGGTTGCCCGGCTGCTTCTTGGCATAGGCCACGAAGCTCTTGAAGTCCTTGGCCGGCACGTTGGGCGCAGCGATCATCACCATGTTGGCGCGCGCGATGATGCCGATGGCCTTGACGTCCTTGATCGGATCGAAGCCGACCTTCAGCACGTGCGGGATCTCGGTCAGCACGTTGCTGGCGGTCACCATCAGCGTCTGCCCGTCGGCGGGCGCCGACCGCAGCGCCTGCACGGCGATGGCGCCCCCGGCGCCCGGCCGGTTGTCCACGATCATCGGCTGGCCGGTGTCGGCGGCCAGTTGATCGGCCAGCATGCGCGCAATCACGTCCATGGTGCCGCCGGCGGGCGCGGGCACCAGGAGCTTGACGGGCTTGTCGGTCCAGGCCAGCGCCGCGGGCACGAGCGCCGCGCCCAGCAAGGCCATGGCGGCCTGGCGGCCGAACCGGAAAAAACGTGAGGAAAGGGGCATGGGTGTCTCCGCGGGTGTAAGAGGTGTTCCGGCCGTCCGTGGTCCGGCCGGGTGGAGGGGATTGTTCTCGAAGCCCCCGCCCGCAACTTACCTATTCATGACAGTCGATTATCTTTACGCGCCAATCACGTCGTCACCACTACCCGCACCCGGGCCGCGCACCCGCAGGGCCGTGGGCGTGCAGCCGAACTCGGCCGTAAACCAGCGCGTGAAGGAGCTGAGGTTGGAATAACCCAGTTGCTCGGCCACCCGCCCCATGGAATGCGGGGTGTGCACCACGTAGCGGCGCGCCAGCTCGCGGCGCACTTCGCCGAGCACGTCGGAGAAGCTCACGCCCAGCGCGTCCAGGCGCCGCTGCAGCGTGCGCACGTTTACCCCCAGGCCGCTGGCGATCTGCTCCACGCTGGCGCGCCCCATCGGCAGCAGCAGATACACCGAGCGCCGCACGTCCTGCAGCAGCGAGCGCTCGCCGCCCACCGGCAGCGCATCCAGAAAGGACTGCGCGTAGTGGGCCATGGCGGTGTCGGCGCGTGCGTTGGGGCGGTCCATGTCGGCCTTCAGGCAGGCCAGCCCGTTGTAGTCGCTGTCGAAATGCGCCCCGCAGCCAAACAGACGCCGGTAGATTTGCAAGTCCCCCGTGCGCGGATGCGTGAAATGCACCGCCTGTGGGTGCCATTGCTCGCCCAGGATGGCGCGGAAAATCAGCATCAACACGCCCACCGCCAGATCGGTGGCCTGCCGGGTGCCGCCGGGATGGTCGCTCATGATCTCTTCGCGGATGACGGTGGTCTTGCCCGCGTCCTCAATGGACATCGCCAGTGACTCATTGAGCAAGTGACGGTAGCGAGCGATGGTCTGCAAGGCCTGCCGCACCGAGCCCTGGTGCATGAGCAGCAGACTGACCGGCCCAAAGTCCGACAGCACGCGCGCCTCGGCCAGCCGCAGGCCAAAGGTGTCGCAGGCGCTGTCGCGGGCCGAGTTCTCCAGCAAGGCCACGGCACTGGCAAACGGAATCTGCTGCGAGGGCGAGACCAGCATGCGCGGCGTCAGCCCCACCTGGCGCAGTTGGGTCTGCGGGTTCAGGCCCGCGCCCCGCGCCACCTGCTCGTAGTGCGACAGCACGGCCGCGCGGACCTGCAAGACCTTGCTCGACATCACGGGCATTTTCCTTTAGCCAGCCTGCGGCTTGCGCCGTCCGGATGAGTTCGCCAAGTGGCACGAAATGCTAACAAAGAGTCATGGAAAGTCAAGTTCGTTCGCGGGGGTGACCCCTACAGTACACCCCACGCAATCATTCGAGCAGGAGACGTTTCCGATGGCACATGCCGTGACTTTTAACCGCGTCGGCGGCCCCGAGGTCCTGACCTATGGCCCAGCGCAGGTCGGCCAGCCGGGCGAGGGCCAGGTACGGCTGCGCCACGTGGCGGTCGGCCTGAACTACGCAGACACCTATTTTCGCAACGGCACCTACCCCATCCCGCTGCCCAACGGCATGGGCGTCGAGGCAGCCGGTGTGGTCGAGGCCGTAGGCCCCGGCGTCACCCAGGTGGCCGTGGGCGACCGGGTGACCTACACCGGCTTTCTCAACACGCTGGGCGCCTACAGCACCGAGCGCCTGATCGCCGCCGCGCCGCTGATCAAGCTGCCCGACGCCATTGCGCTGGAAACCGCCGCAGCCATGACGATGCGCGGCCTGACCTCGGCCTACCTGATGCGCCGCATCCACGACTTCAAACCCGGCCAGACCCTGCTGCTGCACGCAGCCGCCGGTGGCGTGGGACTGATCGTCTCGCAATGGGCCAAGCTGCTGGGCGTGACCGTGATCGGCACCGTCTCCACCGAGGAAAAAGCCGCGCTGGCGCGCGCTCACGGCTGCGACCACACCATCAACTACAGCCATGAAGACGTCGCCAAGCGTGCCCGCGAACTCACCGGCGGCACGGGCGTGGACGTGGTGTTCGACAGCGTCGGCAAGAGCACCTTCATGGCCTCGCTCGACTCGCTGCGCCGCCGCGGGCTGTTGGTCAGCGTGGGCACCGCCAGCGGCACCATCGAAGGCTTCAACCCCAACCTGCTGGCGCAAAAGGGCTCGCTGTTCCTCACCCGCCCCGCGCTGGCCGACTACATCGCCGATCCGGCCGAAAAGGCCGAACTCGCCGACGAAATATTTGGCCACGTGGCCGCCGGGCGCATCCACATCGAGATCAACCAGCGCTACGCGCTGCAAGACGCCGTGCAAGCCCACCGCGATCTCGAAGCGCGCAAGACCACCGGCTCGTCCATCTTCGTGATCTGAACCATACGCCCCGAGCGGAGACCCTTCATGCGCATCGAACCCCTGACCTGCGCCATTGGCGCCCAGTTGCACGACGTGAGCCTGGGCGACGCCGTGCGCGACGACGGCCTGTTCCAGGCCATCCACGCCGCGCTGCTGCAACACAAGGTGCTGTTCCTGCGGGACCAGACGCTGGACAAGCTCTCGCGCCTGGACCACATGGCCTTTGCCCAGCGCCTGGGCGAGCTGGAAACCCATCCCATGGTGCCCAGCCACCCCGAGGCGCCCGGGCTGGTGCAAATCTACAAGACCCCCGACAGCCCCATCGACCGCTACGAGAACGCCTGGCACACCGACGGCACCTGGCGCCCCGCCCCGGCGCTGGGCTGCGTGCTGCGCTGCATCGAATGCCCGCCGGTGGGCGGCGACACCATGTGGGCCAACATGGGCCTGGCCTATGAGAAGCTGCCGCAGCCGGTCAAGGACCAAATCCAGGGCCTGATCGCCAACCACAGCTTCCACTCCTCCTTCGCGGCCGCCATGCCCGAGGAAAAGCGCCAGGCCATGAAGGCGCAGTACCCCGACGCCGAGCATCCCGTCGTCCGCACCCACCCCGACACTGGCGAGAAAATCCTCTTCGTCAACGCCTTCACCACGCACTTCGTCAACTTCCACACCAAGGACAAGGTGCGCATCGGCCAGGACTACAACCAATGCGCGGGCGACCTGCTGCAATACCTGATCAGCCAGGCCTACATCCCCGAATACCAGGTCCGCTGGCGCTGGGCACCGTTCAGCGTCGCCATCTGGGACAACCGCTGCACCCAGCACTACGCCGTGATGGACTACCCGCCCTGCCACCGCAAGATGGAACGCGCGGGCATCGTCGGCACCCGGCCCTACTGACGCTCACTCCCCCCCCTGATCATCCGGAGACTCCTCATGAACTTCCTCGACGGACACCTCTTTCCCGAGAACCAGGAAAAACTCATCATCACCGCCGCGCCCTATGGCCCCGAGTGGATTCCTTCGGACTTTCCGCAGGACATCGCGGTGAGCATGGAGCAGCAAGTCCAGAAGGCGGTGGACTGCTACAACGCCGGCGCCACGGTGCTGCACCTGCACGTGCGCGAAGCTGACGGCAAGGGCAGCAAGCGCCTGTCCAAATTCAACGAACTGATCGCCGGGGTGCGCCAGGCCGTGCCCGACATGGTCATCCAGGTCGGCGGCTCGATCTCCTTCGCCCCCGAAACCGATGGGGCCGTCGCCAAGTGGCTCTCCGACGACACCCGTCACATGCTGGCCGAGCTGGACCCCAAGCCCGACCAAGTGACCGTGACCGTCAACACCACCCAGATGAACGTGACCGAGCACATGGAAGAAGCCGACATCGCCGGCACCTCCATGGCCACGCCCGAGGGCCGCCGCGCCTACAGCGAGATGGTCGTCCCCTCCAACCCCGCTTGGTTCGAGGAGCACATCCGCCGCCTCAGCGCCGCGCGCATCCAGAGCGCCTTCCAGTTCTACAACCTCAACAGCTTCGAGACCGTCGAGCGCCTGATCCGCCGCGGCGTCTACAAGGGCCCGCTGGTGATGAACTGGGTCGCCATCAGCGGCGGCATGGACGCGCCCAACATCTACAACCTGGCCAACTTCCTGCGCGCCATCCCTGACGGCTCCAAGCTCACCGTGGAAAGCAGCATGCGCAACGTGCTGCCCATCAACATGATGGGCATGGCCCTGGGCCTGCACGTGCGCTGCGGCATCGAGGACAACCTGTGGAACCAGTCGCGCAGCGCCAAGATGACCACCGTGGAGCAGATTGAGCAACTCGTGCGCCTGTCCCGCGAGTTCGGCCGCGAGGTCGCCACCGGCCGCGAAGCCCGCGAGATCCTGCAAATCGGCGTGTTCTACGACACCGTGGAAGAAACCCTGGCCGCCAACGGCTTCGCCCCCAACCGCAACGGCGGCAACCAGGGTTTTTTGCGCAAGGTGGCTTGAGGCGCGGCGCGCGCGTGCGGATCGGGCAGGGAATGCGGCGCGTGATCACCCCCGCCCGGTAAAAAATTCCCGGCCCCCCGCTTCAAGACAACACATAGTCGGCGCTGCAAGAACTCCGGAACCCGCATGAACATTGGGTTCTCGCCAGTTCCCGCGGATGCTTGATCCCTCGACAATCATTGCATCCACTTGTGATTTCTGGGGGACAAGCTGACCGCCGAACAGGCGTCCTTCGCACGCACTGGCACTCCCGTCGCCGCGCGACGGTCGAGCGCCGTATCTCGCCTCAAGCCAGCGCGGGCTGGCGAGCTTACCGAGGTCTGCCGGATCGGCGATTGAGGTGAACGCACAGGGAATGACTCGGAGCTGCTCGCGCAGGGGCTGAGTTTGAGCGTTGATGGTGTGAGTGCCGATCCCACCTCGTGTTGGTTTTTTGGCGAAAGGTCAATCAGCCCTGTGGGGCGGGCCGCTCACTATCTGGGAGCAGTGGTCGTCGAGGATGGGCGGGCGCGTTTCGACGATCGCGTGCTTGCACTTTGGGAAGACAGGCACTTACTGCGCGTCACTATTGACTATGAGTGGGGGGAACTTCAGGCTATTGGCTCGTTCACCCGCCCGAGCTGGCACAGTGGCCACCCCTCGTGGCCCTGCACGCCTGGCTATCCGACGAAGTCGCCGCAAGTGAACGGGAACTGCGCGGCAAATTGGCCCCTCCATCGAGAGCGAAGCCAAAAGCACGGCGCAAAGAGGCAGCGTTGCCTCGTTGAGGAAGGCGTAGCCGCCGCAAAACACTCACGGGGCGGCCCTCTCCTGCCACGCAAAACGGGCGCCCTGGCCCGATGCGCCGGCACCTGTCGCACCCAGATGCCTGAGAGAAGCGCTCCTACAGCAGCGGAGAAAACACCCGCGCCACCGAGTCACCCAAACGCTGCGGAAAACGCGGCTTCTTTCGAGGCGAGACCTGAGCGCATTGGCGCAGATCGGCTTCAAACTGGCGCGACAGTTCAAGCGCCAGCGTGGGGCCGTAGACCACGGCCATGACCTCGAAGTTGAGGCGGAAGCTGCGCAGGTCGAAGTTGGCGGTGCCGATCATGGCGCATTGGTCGTCCACCACCAACGTCTTGGAGTGCAGCATGCGCGCCTTGTATTCCCAGATCTTCACGCCCGCGGTCATCAGTTCGTCGTAGTAGCTGCGCGCGCAGGCGCTGACGATCAACGAGTCACTGCGGCGCGGGACCATGAGACGCACGTCCACGCCGCGCAGCGCCGCGTTGGTGAGGGCCATCAGCGCTGCCGGGCCGGGCACGAAGTACGGCGTGGTCAGCCAGACACGCTCGGTGGCGTCCTGGATGGCCTCGACGTGCATGCGGTGGATGGTTTCGGCCAGCGTGTCGGGTCCGCTGGTGACGATCTGCACCGGCACCGCGCCTGTCGTCATGGGAGGCACGAGACGGGCGAATGGGGTGGTGATGGGGCCGGCGGCGTAGGTCCAGTCCTCGACGAACGTGGTCTGCAGCCATCGCACAGCCGGGCCCTCGATGCGCAGGTGCGCGTCGTGGTACGCATCGGCGTGGCGGCGTTCATCTTCCTCATCGGTGATGTTGACGCCACCGGTGTAGCCGACCCGGCCGTCGCAGACCACGATCTTGCGGTGCGTGCGGTAGTTGGTCACCGGGCGCAGGCGCCGGCCGATCCGCGTGTCGTGGAAGAAGGCGAATTGCCCGCCCGCTTCGATGAGCGGAGCCATGAAGCGCCGGGTAAGCCTTTTTGAGCCCAAGGCATCGGCCAGCACGCGCACCATGACGCCTTCGCGCGCCTTGCGCACGAGCAGGTCGCGCACCCGGGTACCAGTGGCATCGGGCTCGAAGATGTAGTACTCCAGATGCACATGGTCGCGTACGGCGGCGATGTCGGCGCAGATGGCGTCGAACGTGGCCGAGCCGCCGGAGATGAATTTCACTTCATGCGCCGTGGAAACCGGCAGCCCGCAAGCGGCGCGGCCCAGCCGCGCCAGTTGCGCGATCTGCGGCGGCATATCGGCGGCGCGCTCCTCAAGCTGGCGGCGTTCGTCGCTGGTGTAGGCCTCGGCGCGGCTGCGCATGCGCTTGAGGCGCTGCTTGTTCAGCCGCTGTGGGCCAAAGAAATAGTAGACACCAAAGCCGACGATGGGCAGCAGGCTCAGCGAGAGCAACCAGGCGAGCGTGGCCACCGGTTCGCGCCGCTGCATCACGATCCAACCGCCGAGCACCAGGATGTAAGCCCCCCAGGCCACCGACAACACCGTCAACGCGGTGGCGCCGAGGTGCGAAGTGAGCCATTGCATGTGTCGTCCCGTGGCGCGCGCGATTAGCCTTCCGGCGCCAACGCGTCGGCCCAGTCGATCAGCGCGCCGAGGATCAGCTCACCGCGCTCGTCGGCCCTGTCGGAGAGCGCATCGACCTGCGCCTGAAGGCCTTCCAGCGTGCGCGCGCCGCCCTGTCCTTGCACCAGCCGTTGGTAGCACCAGGCATCCCAGCGCGCGCGCTCCTCGGTGTTCAGGCTTTCGGCGAAGTTTCGCGCGCGGTAGCGAAACAGCAGATCGGCCAGTCGCGGATCGTCGAACCCGGTGCGGGCATGGGCCAGCTCCTGCGCGCCCATGCCACGCAGACGCGCCAGGCGCCGCCGGTCGGCGTCGCCGACGAAGCCGCCGTAGAGATCTTCCTCGGCCACCGGAGGCTCTCCGCCTTCTTCGCGCCGCGCATAGACGGCCTCCCAAAGGGCGCTCAGGTCGGGCAGCGCGCGCGCTGCCTGGGCGTGGCGCTCGGCGACCGAAAAGTCGATGCCAAAGCGCTCGGCGCGTTCGGGCGCGAGCGTCTTGAGGTTGCGGATCACGATAGGCGACTTGTTCAGATGCACGCCCTTGACCGGCAGGCGGGTCACGCCCTCGGGCAGTTGCGCCGACGCGGTGAACAGGCGCAGGCGTGCCTGTTCGGGCGTGAGGTCGGCCAGTTGCGCGGGGTCCTGCGCCAGGTCCCAGGCCAGCAGCTCGTTCTTGTTGCGCGGATGCATGGCCAGCGGCCACATCAGCGCCAGGCAGCCACGCTCGGTGCCAAAGCGTCCCGAGACATGCAGGAAGGGCCGCGCCTCGCGCAGCGTGGTCGGCAGACCCAGTTCCTCGGCCACGCGGGTCTTGTGGCGCAGCTGCAGGCAGAAGTCGTACAGGCGCGGCTGCCGGGCGCGCAACAGGCGCGCCAGCGCCACAGTGGCGCGCACGTCGGAGAGCGCGTCATGCGCATGTTCGTGCGCGAGACCATTGGCGGCACTGAGTTTCTCGAGGCGAAAGCTGGGCTTGCCGTCCTCGCCTCGCGGCCATTCGATGCCTTGCGGGCGCAGCGCCCAGGCGCAGCGCATCACGTCAAGCAGGTCCCAGCGGCTGCAGCCGTTCTGCCATTCGCGGGCATAGGGGTCGAGAAGGTTGCGCCAGAACAGAAACCGCGTCAGCTCGTCGTCGAAACGGATCGAGTTGTAGCCCACGCCAATGGTGTCTGGCAGGGCCAACGCGGCTTCGATGCGGCGCGCAAACTCGGACTCGGCCACGCCCTGCTGCCAGGCCATTTGCGGGGTGATGCCGGTGATGAGGCAGGCCTCGGCGTCGGGCACATAGTCCAGCGGCGGCCGGCAATAAAAGCTCAGAGGCTCGCCAACCGGGTTGAGCTCGGCATCGGTGCGGATGGCTGCAAACTGCGCGGGGCGGTCGCGCCTCGGGTCCGCGCCAAAGCTCTCATAGTCATGCCACAGGTAGGTTTCAGGCACGATCAGGCCACTCAGAGCTTGTAAGCTGCCCACGAGCAGCTATTGTTTTGAGAGCACATCGCGCTACCACCCACCAAACCGCGGCCAGACCGCGCTGCCCCCATCGGGTTGCAGCGCGTGGTATTGACCAAACTGCGCGCCGGTGGCACAGGCGTGGTTGGGCAGAATGCGCAGCCGCGTGCCCAGCGGCAGGCGGGTGGCGATGTCCAGGCCCGCGCCCGCCTCCTGATTGGCACCGCTCATCGTGAAACCGGGTAGCGGCGTGCCGTCTTCGGCGCACACCAGGCCGTAGCCAAAGTCATGCGCCTGGCTGGCGGTGCCGCGGTCACGGCTCATCGCCATCCAGCCGGCGTCCACGATCGCCCAGCCCTTGTCGCGCTGGTGGCCAATGACGGTGGTGAGAACCGACAAGGCGACGTCGCGCGGACTGCACACGCCCACGTTGTGCATCACCAAATCAAAAAACACGTAGACGCCCGCGCGCACCTCGGTCACGCCGTCCAGCCGCGTGGCGCCCAGCGCCGTGGGCGTGGAGCCCACGCTGACCACCGGGCAGGCGCTACCCGCCTCGCGCAGGCGCTCGGCGGCGCGCACCGCGCCCGCGCGCTCCTGCTCGGCCATGGCGGCCAGCTCGCCCGGCGTGGAGCAGCCGTAGCTCGCGCCGGCATGCGTCATCACGCCGCCCAGCGTCTGCCGGCCGTTGTGCAGGGCGGCGGCCAGATCGAGCAGCAACGGCTCCTCGGGCTTGACGCCGCCGCGGTGGCCGTCGGTGTCGATCTCGATCCAGACCTCGAAGGCGTGCTCGTGCGCCAGTCCAAAGGCGGCCACCTGCTCGGCGGCCTCGCGGCTGTCGGCAATGATCTTC
>DAIOSZ010000078.1:0-15045 GCA_036752305.1 Burkholderiaceae bacterium | reverse complement strand
GCGAAACGGGCGCGATTCCAAGCCCAAGATGCTTGGCGTCAAGGTCTACGGCGGCCAGAGCATCAGTGCTGGCGGCATCATCGTGCGCCAGCGCGGCACGCGCATCCACGCCGGCACCAATGTTGGCGTGGGCAAGGATCACACGCTGTTTGCCTTGGTTGACGGCACTGTGAGCTTCGGAACCAAGGGCGCGATGTCCAAGCACACCGCCAGCGTGGTTCCGGCGGCGACCTGATTTTCAGGGCTTCGCGTCAGCGCACCGCAAAGCCCCGTTCAACGGGGCTTTCGTGTTTGTGGGCTGGCGTTTGCCGGATACCATGAAATTCGTTGATGAAGCGTTCATAGACGTTGCCGCGGGCGACGGTGGCAATGGCTGCGTGTCGTTCCGGCACGAAAAATACAAGGAATTCGGTGGCCCCAACGGGGGGGATGGGGGGCGTGGAGGCTGTGTGTTCGCGGTGGCGGATCCGAGCCTCAACACGCTCGTGGACTTCCGCTATTCCCGCCGTCACGAGGCCAAGCGCGGGCAACACGGCATGGGTTCAGACATGTTTGGCGCCGCCGGTGACGATGTGACGCTCAAGATGCCGGTGGGCACCATCATCAGTGACGCCGAAACCGGCCAGGTGCTTCACGAATTGCTTACGCCCGGTGAGACGATCACGTTGGCCAAGGGCGGCGACGGCGGGTTTGGCAACATGCGGTTCAAGAGCGCCATCAACCGCGCACCGCGCCAGAAGACGCCGGGCTGGCCGGGCGAGAAAAAGAGCCTCAAGCTCGAACTGAAGGTGCTGGCCGACGTGGGCCTGCTGGGGATGCCCAATGCGGGGAAATCCACGTTCATTGCGGCCGTGAGCAACGCTCGGCCCAAGATCGCCGACTATCCGTTCACCACGCTGCATCCCAACCTGGGTGTTGTGCGGGTTGGGCCGGAGCAGAGTTTCGTGGTCGCGGACATACCCGGTCTGATCGAAGGAGCGAGCGAAGGCGCGGGCCTGGGGCACCAGTTTCTGCGCCATTTGCAGCGTACGCGCTTGCTCCTGCATGTCGTTGACATCGCACCGTTCGACGAGGGCGTGGATCCGGTTGCACAAGCCAGGGCGATCGTGGCCGAACTCAAGAAGTACGACCCTGCCCTCTATGCCAAGCCACGATGGCTGGTGCTCAACAAACTCGACATGGTGCCGATCGCCGAACGCGCGGCGCGCGTGAGGGATTTCGTCAAACGCTTTCGCTGGAAGGGCCCGGTATTTGAGATTTCTGCCCTCACGCGCGAGGGGTGCGAGCCACTTGTTCAAGCCATTTATCAGCACGTGAAGGCTGAACAGTTGGCTGCGCAAGCGCCGACGGAGCGGGATCCGCGTTTCGATGCGGCCTCGGATGCGGCATAAGAACTACTGAAAGAATAGCTGCTTGTGGTCGTAAATAAAGCACAAATGGCCGAAAACAAATCCGAAAATGGGGCCGAAATGCTCCGTCGAGCCCGACGCATCGTCGTCAAGGTTGGCTCTAGCTTGGTTACCAATGAGGGACGAGGCCTGGACGAGGCGGCCATTGGCGAGTGGTGCCGCCAACTTGCGCTGCTTGTCAAGGACGGGCGCGAGCCTGTCATGGTCTCCAGCGGCGCCATTGCCGAAGGCATGAAGCGCCTTGGCTGGACCAAACGGCCCCGTGAAATCAACGAGTTGCAGGCCGCTGCCGCGGTAGGGCAGATGGGGTTGGTGCAAAGCTATGAAACGCAACTGCGCGCCAATGGCCTACGCAGCGCTCAAGTGCTGCTGACACACGCCGATCTGGCCGACCGTGAGCGTTATCTGAACGCTCGTTCCACGTTGCTGACCTTGTTGCAGCACGGTGTGCTCCCGGTGATCAATGAGAACGATACTGTCGTCAACGACGAGATCAAGGTAGGCGACAACGACACGCTGGGTGCGCTGGTGGCCAACCTGCTCGATGCGGATCTGCTGGTCATCCTCACCGATCAGAAAGGCTTGTATTCCGCAGATCCGCGCAAAGATCCCAATGCCGTCTTCATTCACGAGGCCCGCGCCGGCGATGCGGCGCTGGAAGCCATGGCTGGCGGCGCGGGCTCCAGCATTGGCAAGGGCGGAATGATCACCAAGATCCTCGCGGCCAAGCGCGCCGCTGGGTCTGGCGCCTCCACCGTTATCGCTTGGGGGCGAGAGCCTGATGCACTGTTGCGCCTGGCGCGCGGTGAAGTCATCGGGACATGCTTGATTGCACCCACGCACAAGCAGCAGGCACGCAAGCAATGGATGGCCGACCACCTGCAGTTGCGTGGTTCGGTAACGGTGGATCCGGGGGCGGCAGCCAAACTGGGCCGCGAAGGCAAAAGCCTGCTGCCCATCGGCATGACCGGTGTGGAGGGGCAGTTTTCACGTGGTGACGTGATCGCCGTGCGTGGGCCCGATGGCGTCGAAATCGCACGCGGCCTCGCCAACTACGCGGCGGCCGAGGCCAGGCTGTTGTGCCGCCACGCTTCGGGCGAAATAGAGGCTCTGCTTGGCTACGCCGCCGAGCCTGAGATGGTGCACCGCGACAACTTGGTGCTCACTCGTCCCAGAGGGTAAGTCAGCCCGGCCCCAATCGGCCCAATTCGCGCGCCGGATCGGGGTCGAAGCTCGCTCCGGGCGGCAACTCCATGGCGCTTACCAATTGCACGGAAACTTCAAGACTGCGGCGTGCAGGCGGCTGGGATGACTCGCGCATGCGCGCATTGCCGCGCAAATAGCGGTTGCGCGTTTCGGTGCGCGGCAAAAAGCGCGACAGCTCCGTCAACGCCATCTCGTAAACGCCGCGCTTGAACTCCACCACCACGTCTAGCGGAACCCAATAGTCGTTCCAGCGCCACGCGTCGAACTCCGGGTGATCGGTCGCCCGCAAATTCAACTGCCAGTCGTGGCCAAGCAACTGCAGCAAATACCAAATCTGCTTTTGGCCTTTATAGAAACCGCGCGCATCGCGACGGATATAGCGGTCCGGCACCTCATAGCGCAACCAGTCGCGGGTGCGGGCAAGAATGCGCACATGCTCCGGCTGTAATCCCACTTCCTCGTGCAGTTCCCGGTACATCGCTTGCTCGGGCGATTCGCCGCGGTCGATGCCGCCTTGTGGAAACTGCCAGGAATGGGTGCGGATGCGCTTGCCCCAGAACACCTGGTTTCTCTGGTTGAGCAAGATGATGCCGACGTTCGGGCGAAAACCGTCCCGGTCGAGCATAATCAAACCCCAAATTTTTGAACTGAGACCATTATGCACAGGCCATGATGTGCATCAAGAGGGCTCACCCGATACCGGCGCGACGCCGGTCCCGCTACCCGTTGTTTCCCCGTTTCGCGCGCGATGAAAGCCTCCCGATTCCTCATTTCCACCCTCAAGGAAGCCCCGGCTGACGCCGAGGTGGTCAGCCACCAGCTCATGATGCGGGCCGGCATGATCAAGAAACTTGGTGCTGGCATCTACACCTACATGCCTATGGGGCTGAGGGTGATCCGCAAAGTTGAGGCCATCGTGCGCGAGGAAATGAACCGTGCGGGGGCCATCGAATGCACCATGCCGGTCGTGCAGCCTGCGGAACTGTGGCAGGAAACGGGGCGCTTCAGCCAGATGGGCCCGGAGCTGCTGCGCATCAAGGATCGGCATGAGCGCGACTTCGTCATCCAGCCCACCAGCGAGGAAGTGGTGACCGACATCGCGCGCCAGGAATTCAAGAGCTACAAACAACTGCCCAAGAATCTCTACCAGATCCAGACCAAATTCCGCGACGAGCGCCGCCCGCGCTTCGGACTCATGCGCGGGCGCGAATTCATCATGAAAGATGCTTACAGCTTTGATCGTGACGCCGACCGTGCCAAGGAGAGCTATCGCGCCATGGCGGCGGCTTATCGCGCCATCTTCGATCGCTTTGGGTTGACCTACCGTGCGGTGGCTGCCGATTCGGGCGCGATCGGGGGGGACTTGTCGGAGGAATTCCAGGTCATCGCGGCAACCGGCGAAGACGCAATCGTCTATTCCACCGGCAGCTCGTACGCCGCGAATATGGAAAAGGCCGAGGCCCTTGCGCCTCGCCATCCTCGTCCCGCACCCGCCCAGTCCATGAGAAGGACGCCCACGCCTGGCAAAAGCACGTGCTCAGACGTGGCCGAGTTGCTTGGCATTCCCCTGCAGACGACAGTCAAATCCCTGGTGCTCGCCACCGATGACTTGAACGAGCGGGGCGAAGTGGCCCACAGTCAGATATGGTTGCTGCTCGTGCGCGGCGATCATGACATGAACGAAGTCAAGGTCGGCAAGCTCCCAGGGCTCGACCGCGGCTTCCGTTTTGCGACCGTGCCGGAAATCGAGGCGCATTTTGGTGCGAAGCCGGGCTACCTCGGCCCGGTTGGCTTGCGTGGGCCGGTGAAGATCGTGGTTGACCGGGACGTGGCTGTGATGGCCGACTGGGTTTGCGGCGCCAATGAAGTGGATGCCCACATCACCGGGGTGAACTGGGCGCGCGACCTACCGGAACCCGATCTGATCGCTGACATCCGCAACATCGTCGCGGGGGATGCATCGCCAGACGGGAAGGGCACGCTGGCCATAGAGCGCGGCATCGAGATTGGCCACATCTTTTACCTGGGTACCAAGTACAGCGGTGCGATGAGCGCCCATTTCCTGGATGAGGATGGCAAGCCCAAACCGTTCGAAATGGGTTGCTACGGCATTGGCATCACGCGGCTTCCGGCGGCGGCCATCGAGCAGAACCATGACGCCAAGGGCATCATCTGGCCCGACGCGTTGGCGCCGTTCACAGTGGTGATCTGCCCCATCGGCATGGATCGCAGCACGGCCGTGAAAGACGCGGCCGAAAGGCTCCACGTCGAGCTTGAGGCATTGGGCATCGACGTGATGCTCGACGATCGGGGAGAGCGCCCTGGCGCCATGTTCGCCGACTGGGAACTGATTGGAGTGCCGCACCGCGTGACCATAGGTGAGCGTGGCCTCAAGGACGGCAAGCTCGAATACCAGCACCGGCGTGACGCACAGGCCACGCCCGTGGCCGCGCAGGATGCGGTGGCCTTTTTGCGCGAACGGCTCAAGGCTTGACGCTGCCCGCCCGCTCGCTCGCCCGCCGTCGCCTGCTCGGGGCCACGCTGCTTCGTGCAACTGCTCCGGTGGGCTTGATTGGCGCGTTGGCAACCAGCGGCGAGGCTTTTGCCGGCGGGCAGATCGAGGAGCCACTGGCCAACGCGGTGCGCACCGCGCTGTCGGCGGCCATCGCCAACGATGCCCCTCCGGTGCCTGAGTTCACCCAATTCGATGACCGACTCAAGTATCTGCGCTGGCTCTGGACCATGAGCGACCGGCTGCGCAAGAAGAAGCCCGAATTTCAGACCCGCCGCGAGTTCTTGGAAACCATCTGGTACGAAAGCCGCCGCGCCGGTCTGGACGTGTCGCTGGTGCTCGGGCTCGTGCAAGTGGAGAGCGCGTTTCGCAAATTCGCCGTCTCCAGTGTCGGCGCGCGCGGCTACATGCAGGTGATGCCGTTCTGGACCCGGGTAATCGGCGACGGTGACCCGGCCAAGCTCTTTCACATGCAGACGAATCTGCGCTTCGGCTGCGTGATCCTGCGGCACTATCTTGATCGTGAGCAGGGGGACCTGTACCTAGCCCTCGGCCGCTACAACGGTTCGCGCGGCAAGGCAGAGTATCCCAACGCGGTCTTCGCGGCCCAGCGCAACTGGGTATACCAGCCTGGGTAGACTCGATTCCCAGCCTCGGCGGGAATCAGCGCTGGGGCATGTCCTTGACGCCATAGCCCAGACTCACGACCGCGTCTGGGGGGATTGGCGGCACGCTGCGATCCCAGGCTTCCCAGGCGCCGCGCATCGCGGCCAGTCGATCGCCCTCCCGAGCAGCCAGATTGGCGCGTTCGCGTTCGTCGCGGCTGAGGTCGAACAAGTAGTCATGGCCGTCCACGCGCAGGTATTTCCACGGACCGTCGCGCAGCGCGCGCTGCTCGCGGTGCTTCATGCGCCAATACAGTGGTCGGTCAAACCGCCAGGCAGGATCGCGCAGCACGGCCGCGAGCGACACGCCATCCAGCGGGTAGTCCGCGCGAGGATGCGCGCCGCCCAGATCAAGCATCGTCGCCGACCAGTCCATCGTCATGCAATGCTGCGTGCTCACGCCGCCGGCCGGGATGGTGGCCGGCCAATGCGCGATCCAGGGCACGCGGATGCCGCCTTCCGTCAAATCCATTTTTCCGCCCACCAGTGGCCAATTGTCGGAAAAGCGCTCGCCTCCGTTGTCGCTGGTGAACACGATGAGCGTATCGTCCAGAAGGCCTTCCTCCAGCAACTGCGCCACCACAAGGCCAATGCCCTCATCCATGTGATGGATCATGCGGCGGTAGGTGTCGATGTTGCCGCCGTGCAGATGGAATAGGTTGTCCTTCACTTCGGCCGACAGCCGCTCGTCGGCGCGCGTCTCCCATGGCCAATGCGGCGCTGTGTAGTGCAGGCTCATGAAAAAGGGTCGGCCCTCGCGCGCCTCCGCGCCCCAGCGGGCGATGGTCTGGGCGGCGCGTTCGGACAACAGATCCGTCAGATAGCCTTCCGTGGCTTGCTCGCCCTCGGCCTCATACAAGTCGTGCACCCCCGCGCTGGAGCAATGCGAGAAGTAATCCACTCCGCCCGACATCGGGCCAAAGAACTCGTCGTAACCCGACTTGAGCGGACCGAAGTGCGGCGGATAACCCAAATGCCATTTCCCCACCAGCGCGGTCCGGTAGCCCGCTTCTCGCAACAACGAGGGCAGGGTCGGCACCTCGGGTGGCAGGCCGAGCGTGCTGCTGCCGCGCGAGCGGCTGTTGATCGGTTCGTCGGCGCCGCCGCGCAGGCGATACTGGTAGCGCCCCGTCATCAATGCAAAGCGCGTCGGGGAGCACACCGGGGAGTTCGCATAGCCCTGCGTAAACTTCAGTCCTCCCGCCGCCAGCCGGTCGAGCACCGGTGAGACTGGACCAAACGCCGCGGGCCTGCCGCCGTAGCAGCCGAGGTCGGCATAGCCCAGGTCGTCGGCAACGATGAACAGGATGTTGGGGCGTGAGCGATTTGTCATCGGGTTGCTTTGGTGCCAGTAGCCTTGGGCGGCGCGGGCAAAGCGCGCCAAGGCAAGATCGATTACTCCTCATTTTATAGCTGCTGGTGGTCAACCGCGGTGCGCTCGTCGCCGATTGACATCAAAATCGACCGATGAGCCGGCTTTTCCTCTTGTTTTCGCTGTTCGCCCTTGCCCCTGGCTCAACGCTGGCCTGGACGGGTCAAGTGGCCTATGTAAGCGACGGCGACTCCATCTGGGTCAAGCCCGCTGATGGCACGGCCGCCGAGCGCTTGCGCCTGGATGGAATCGACGCGCCGGAGCGTTGCCAGATCGGTGGCGAGGCGTCGCGTGCCGCACTGCGGGCGCGCATCCTGGGCCGCGGCGTCGATGTTCAGGTGCGCGCGCACGACGCCTACGGTCGCGCCTTGGCGAGCGTCAGGCTGGCGGCCACTGGCGAGGACGTGGCCGCCTGGATGGTGCGCCAGGGTTGGGCCTGGTCGCATCGCTTTCGCGGCCACGCCGGACTGTACGACGCGCAAGAAGCCGAAGCCCGCGCCGCCTCGCGCGGCGTATTTGCCCAAGCGCAGCCGGAACTGCCTCGGGACTTTCGGGCCCGACACGGGCCGTGTCAGTGAGACCGGGCGCAGATTTCACAGTCCGCGCGTCGTGACACCGCCACGCGGCTCCACTCCAGATTCTTGCCATCCAGCATCCACAGCGCACCCGTGCTGCCCGGAAAGCCGCCTGCCAGCAGCTTGAGCGCTTCCGCGGCCTGCAAGCTGCCGATCACACCGGTCAGCGGAGCGAACACGCCCATCGTCGCGCATTGGGCTTGCTCGGGCGAGCTGCCCAAAGGGAACAGGCAGGCGTAGCACGGACTGTGCGGCTCGCGTGAGTCGTACACCGCCAGTTGTCCATCGAAGCGGATCGCCGAGCCCGAGACCAGCGGCACCCGTGCCGCCACGCATGCTGCATTGACGGCCTGGCGGGTGGCAAAGTTGTCGGTGCAGTCCAGCACCACATCCATCTGGCCGACCAACGCCGCCAATTCGCGCGCATCGGCCCAGGCGCGATAGGCGGTCACCTGAATCCCGGAGTTGAGCGCCAGCATGGCTTCGCGCGCTGAATCGACCTTCGGCTGTCCGGTGCGCGCTCCCGTGTGGGCGATCTGCCGCTGCAGGTTGGTCAGATCCACGGCGTCGCTGTCCATCAGCGTGACATGGCCCACGCCGCTGGAGGCGAGATACAGCGCCACCGGAGAGCCCAGTCCTCCAAGGCCGACGATCAGCGCGCGCGCGGCCGACAGACGCTGCTGACCCTCGATACCGATTTCATCGAGCAGGATGTGCCGCGAATAGCGCAGCAACTCCTCATCGGTCATCGGCGCGGGACTCTCAATTTTCTTTCTTCTCGTCCTTGCGCTCGGTCTGCGTCTTGCTGACGAGAACCGGCTGGCCCTTGAAGCGATTGAGCGCCTGTTGCAACTGGAAGTCCTTCGCCGAACCGAATTCCGGCGGGCGGCGCTCAGCGGCGGGCTTCTTGGCCTCCTCTTCCAGACGTTTCATGGCTTCCTCGCGCGCCTTCTCGCGCGCGGGATCCTTCACTTCCTGATCCCGGCCGTTGCCCAAATGCTTCTCCAGATCGGCTTCACGGGTACGCAGCACGGCGAACGGGCTGCCTTCGGCGGTATCGTCCACCAGCACGTCGGGCATGATCCCCTTGGCCTGGATCGTCTTGCCGCTGGGCGTGTAGTAGCGCGCCGTGGTCAGCTTCAGGCCCGTGTCCGGGCCGAGCGGGCGCACCGTCTGTACCGAGCCCTTGCCAAACGTCTGGCTGCCCATGATGGTGGCGCGGCCATGGTCCTGCAGCGCGCCAGCGACGATCTCGCTGGCCGAGGCCGAGCCCTCGTTGACCAGCACGATCAGCGGAACCGATTTGAGCGCGGCGCGCGTCGCCTCGGGCAGCCGCTTGAGCGGGTCTTGCCCTGGACGGCGCAGATAGTCGCCGGGCGTTGCCTTGTAGACCTGCTTGCTTTCGGCCAACTGCCCGTTGGTCGAGACCACGACCACGTCCGGAGGGAGGAACGCCGCCGAGATCGCAACGGCCGCATCCAGCAGGCCGCCCGGGTCGTTGCGCAAATCGAGCACCAGGCCCTTGAGCTTCGGATCGGCCTTGTAGATCTCGTCAAGCTTGCGCACGAAATCGTCCACCGTGCGCTCCTGGAACTGGCTCAGCCGCAGCCACGCGTAGCCTGGCTCGACGACCTTGCCCTTGACCGATTGCGTCTTGATCTCCTCGCGCGTGATCGTCACCGGAAAAGTGCGGCTCTCGTCCTTGCGGAAGATCGTCAGGTTGACCTTGGTGCCGGGCTCGCCGCGCATGCGCTTGACGGCCTCGTTGAGCGTCAGGCCCTTGACGGCTGTGTCGTCGATCTTGGTGATCAGGTCATTGGGCTTGAGCCCCGCGCGGTCTGCCGGCGAGCCTTCGATGGGCGAGACGATCTTGATCAGCCCGTCCTCCTGCGAAATCTCGATCCCCACGCCGACGAAGCGCCCCGTCGTGCCTTCGCGAAATTCCTTGTAGCTCTTCTTGTCAAAATACTGCGAATGCGGGTCCAGGCTCGCCACCATCCCGGAGATCGCATCCGAGATCAGCTTGCGCTCGTCCACCGGCTCCACGTAGTCGCTCTTGACCATGCCGAACACGGCGGCGAGTTGCTGCAATTCCTCCAGCGGCAGGGGCGCCAGCGCCCCACGCGCCACGGTCTGCACCGACACGGTCGTCAGCACTCCGGCGAGCGCTCCGGCGGTAACCCATCCAGCAATCTTCAGGCGATGGCCCATCATTTCACCCACAACGGCAAACGGCGCGAATTCCGCGCCAACCCTGACATGGTGCCACGCCTTGTGATTGCAAGCGCGCCGGGCGCAAAAAAATTTGCGCGGGCCGGGCTATTTCAGGCCTTCCCCTGGTTGGCCACCGCCGCCGCCGCCTGTGCCGCGGCCTGCGCATCGCCCAGGTAATAGTGGCGGGTCGGCTTGAGATCGGCGTCCAATTCGTAGACCAGTGGAATGCCGTTGGGGATGTTCAGGCCCACGATGTCGGCGTCCGAGATGCCGTCCAGATACTTGACCAGCGCCCGGATCGAATTGCCGTGGGCCGCGACCACCAGACGCTTACCCGCGCGGATGGCCGGCGCCATGCTCTCATTCCAAAACGGCATCACGCGTGCCACCGTATCCTTCAGGCACTCGGTCAGCGGCACGTCGGCCGGGGCGAGTTTGGCGTAGCGCGGGTCGGCGCGCTCGCTGCGCGGGTCGGTGGCCTCCAGGGCAGGCGGTGGCGTGTCGTAGCTGCGGCGCCAGACCTTCACCTGCGCGTCGCCGTACTGCTTGGCCATGTCGGCCTTGTTCAGGCCTTGCAGCGCGCCATAGTGGCGCTCGTTCAGGCGCCAATGCTTGAGCACCGGGAGCCAATCGCGGTCCATTTCCTCCAGCGCAAGGTTGAGCGTGTGGATCGCCCGTTTGAGCACGCTCGTATACGCCACGTCGAACTCGTAGCCGCCTTCTTTCAGCAGGCGGCCCGCCTGCCGGGCCTGCGCGACGCCCGTGGGCGTCAACGCCACATCGGTCCAGCCGGTGAAGCGGTTTTCCAGGTTCCAGGTCGATTCGCCGTGGCGGATCAGGACGAGTTTGAAGGTCATGGCGGCGTTCGCGGGGTTGGGGAAACCCAAAATTCTAAAATGCGCGGTTTTGCCATCCGCTGACGGGAGTCAAGGTTTGCCTCGCTGTCGGCGCAAGGGTGTTTTCTCACACGAAGGAACCGCGTGAAATTCATTGTCGACAACTGGATGCTGATTGTGATCGCGCTGACCTCGGGCGGCCTGCTGCTGTGGCCCATGATCAAGGGCTCGGCGGGCGGTGGCCTGGGCGCGACAGAGGTCGTCACGCTCATGAACCGCGAAAAGGCCATCGTGGTCGATGTGTGCGAGCAGGGCGAATACGACGCTGGCCACATTGGGGCCGCTCGCCACCTGCCGCTGGCCGAACTGGAGGCGCGCCTGCCCGAAGTCGCCAAGAACAAGGCCCTGCCGCTGGTGCTGGTGTGCGCCAGTGGCATGCGCTCGAGCCGCGCGGTGTCCGTCGCGCGCAAACTCGGTTACGAGAAGGTCTTTTCACTGCGCGGCGGCATGAATGCCTGGAAAGAGGCTAATCTGCCGGTCAGCAAAACCTAGTTCGCGAGCCCGCCATGCAAGCCGTCACCATATACACCACGGGCGTCTGCCCATACTGCATTCGCGCCAAGCAGTTGCTCAAATCCAAGGGCGTGGAAGGCATCGAGGAAATCCGCGTGGACACCAACCCCGCCCAGCGCGAGGCCATGATGGCGCGCACCGGGCGCCGCACGGTGCCGCAGATCTACATCGGCCAGACGCATGTCGGCGGCTACGACGACCTCGCCGCCCTGGACGGGCGCGGGGGGCTGATGCCGCTCCTGCAGCCGGGCTGAGATAATCCCCGCGCCGTCTTGTACCCGCCGGGCCGTTCGAGGGCCGGGGCGGGTTTCGTTTTTTCCATCATCAGCGAAAGTTCACCATGGCCGACATCCAACAGGCGCCGCAGTCCGACGAGCAGCCCGTGTTCCAGATTCAGCGCGTCTACCTCAAGGAGGCGTCGCTGGAGCAGCCCAACTCTCCCGCCATCCTGCTGGAGCAGGAGCCGCCAGCGGTGGACATCCAGCTTGGCGTTGAAGCCCAGCCTCTGGCCGAGGGCATTTTCGAGGTCTGCGTCTCGGCGACCGTGCAGACCAAGATCAAGGACAAGACGGTGTTCCTGGTCGAGTGCAAGCAGGCCGGCATTTTCGAGCTGCGCAACCTGCCGCAGGAGCAGATGGGCCCGCTCATGGGAATTGCCTGCCCGCAGATCGTCTATCCCTACCTGCGCGGCAACGTCTCGGACATCATCACCCGCGCCGGCTTCCCGCCGGTTCATCTGGCTGAAATCAATTTCCAGGCCATGTACGAGCAGCAGCAGGCGCAGGCCGGCGGCGCGCAGTTGCCGCAGTAAGCGGCTGGCTGCCCAATCGGCCTTTCACAGCGGCCACGGGCAGCTATGAAAATCATTGTCTTCGGCGCAGGCGCCTGGGGTACGGCGCTGGCCATCAGCGCTGGCGCGCGGCACCCGGTCACGCTCTGGGCGCGCGATGAAGCGCAGGCCCACGTCATGCACGGCGCCCGTGAAAACATCCGCTACCTGCCGGGCGCGGCCTTTCCGGCCGGCCTTACTGTGGTCGGCGGCGGCCATTCGGCCGAATGGGCGGCGGAGCACGACCTGGCCATCATCGCCACGCCCGTGGCGGGCCTGCGTGGCATGCTTGGCGCGCTGCAAAACCTGCGCCAGGGCGTGGTCTGGCTGTGCAAAGGCCTGGAGCCGCCGCGGCGCGACGGCGCGCTGGGCCTGCTGCCGCACGAGGTGGCCAGCGAAGTCGCCCCTCGTCTGGCCGTGGGCGCGCTCACGGGCCCGAGCTTCGCGCAGGAAGTGGCGGCCGGGCAGCCCACCGCGCTGGTGGCAGCCAGTGCCGACGCCAACCTTCGCGAAGCCCTGGTCCAGGCCTTTCACAGCCCGGCGCTGCGCGTCTATGCCAACGACGATCTCATTGGCGCCGAAGTCGGCGGCGCGGTCAAGAACGTGCTGGCCATCGCCACCGGCGTCTGCGATGGCCTGCGTGCGCCGGGCCAGGACGCGCCGGGCCTGGGCCTGAACGCGCGCGCCGCGCTCATCACCCGCGGCCTGGCCGAAATTTCCCGGCTGGGCGTTGCGCTCGGCGCGCGGGCCGATACCTTCATGGGCCTGACCGGCCTGGGCGATCTGGTGCTCACCGCCACCGGTGCGCTCAGCCGCAACCGGCAGGTCGGTCTTCTATTGGCGCAGGGCCAGTCGCTGGCGCAGGCGGTCGCCTCGCTCGGTCATGTGGCCGAAGGCGCCTACAGCGCGCGCGCCGTGGTCGGCCGCGCCCGAGCGATGGGCGTGGACATGCCGATCTGCGAAGGCGTGGTCGCGCTGCTCGAGGGGCGCTGCACGCCGGTCGAGCTGCTGACGGCGCTGATGGCGCGCGACCCGGCCAGCGAATCTGCGCCCGCCTCCCCGGCAAGCGCCGATTGACAAGCGCGGGGAAGCGGAAAGAATGGCAAGCCTCATCAACCCCTCGCAGGAGACAACCCGCATGATCCGCATCCCCCTGACGCTCAGCCTCGCCGCCATCGCGCTTGCACTCGCCGCGTGCTCCTCCGCGCCACCGGCGCCCAAGGCACCCATGAGCTTCTTCGTCACCAGCGCCAACCCCGGCAAGGGCGGCGACCTGGGGGGTCTGGAGGGCGCCGACAAGTATTGCCAGCAACTGGCCGCGGCCGCCGGGGCGGGCGGCAAGACCTGGAAGGCCTACCTCAGCTCGCATCCGCGCCACGGCGGCCAAATCGTCAACGCCAGGGTCCGCATCGGCAACGGCCCCTGGTACAACGCCCAGGGCGTGCGGGTAGCCGCCAGCGTGGATGACTTGCATGGCCCGAACAACAACCTCAACAAGCAGACCGCGCTCACCGAGAAGGGCGAGGTCGTCAGCGGACGCGGCGACCCGGTGAACCTGCACGACATCCTCACCGGCTCCACCGCCGAAGGCCGCGTCGATCTGGCGGCCGCGGGCGACACCACCTGCGGCAACTGGACCAGCAGCAACGCTGGCGCCGCCACCGTCGGTCACCACGACCGCATCGGCCTGAACGACTCGGCGCCCATGAAGTCCTGGAACGCCTCGCACCCCACCCGCAACTGCACCATGGACGGCTTCAAGGCCACCGGTGGCGGCGGACGCTTCTACTGCTTCGCTTCCAACTAAGCGCTCTCTGACTTCGCCGGCCACGCCCCGCTCCGCGCTTGCGCGCCACACCCTGGCGCGTGCCGTACAGGCGCTCGAAGCCGAGGGCCCGCTGGACGACGCGGTCGAGTTGCGCGAAGCAGCTCGCGCGGCGGGCGATCTGCCCGCGCGCGTGTTGCTGCGCGGTCAAGCGCTGGGTGAGCGCCTGGGCCTGGATGCCGCCTGGCATCGGTTGATGGGCGGCGGCAAGTTGGCGGCGCTGCTACTGGCTCTGACCGTGGCCTTTGCGTCGCTGGCCGCCGCGCATGCCGTGGTCGGGCAGGAGCGCTCCGTCAACGCGGTCGCCGCCTTCGTCTCGGTGCTCGGCGTGCACGCGCTCACGCTGGCACTGTGGCTGCTCGGGCTGCTGCTCGCGCGCCCCTTTGGGGCGCACGCGCGTGCCTCGTTCGGCGGCGCGGCCGCCTCGCTGGGCGGCTGGGCCTTGCAGCTGGGCGCATGGCTGGCCGGGCGCGGGCAGACCGAGCGGGCGCGCGCGCTGCTGACGGGCATGGGGCAGGTGCTGGCGCGCGGGCGCGCGGGCTTCTGGCTCACCAGCGCAATCAGCCACGGCATTTGGGCGCTGGCCTTTACCGTCATCGGCCTGGGCCTGTGGTGGGCGTTTTCGTTTCGCGCGTATCAGCTCTCCTGGGAGAGCACCATCCTCGACGCCGGCTTCTTTGCCCGCTTTGTCGAACTCACCGGCCGATTGCCCGCCCTGCTCGGCTTTCCCGTGCCCGACGCCGGCCAGTTGGCCGGCACGGGCCAGGTGCCCAACCGCGATTGGGCCTGGTGGCTCATGGGCGCCGTCTGGATCTATGGGTGCTTGCCACGCGCCGCGCTCGCGCTGACCTGTGCGCTGCGCTTTCGCCAGGGCCTGGCGCGTCTGGCGGTGGACGAAGCCGACCCCTACGTGCGCCAGCTCGCCACGCGCTTTGCCGCGCTGGACGCCCAGGCCCGCGTGGTCGATGCTGAACAAGCCGCGCCACGCCCGGCGCTGCCGCGATGGCGCGGGCATGGGCAAGGCCTGGC
>DAIOSZ010000077.1:0-15046 GCA_036752305.1 Burkholderiaceae bacterium | reverse complement strand
CGCACGCGGCCGCCTGCGGCCTGATGGCCGCCTACCTGGCCAAGGACGGCTTCACCGGCGCGGCCGACATCTTCACCGGGCCGCAAGGCATGGCGGCCGGCATGTCCAGCGATGCCGATCCGGCCAAGCTCGCCGACGGCCTTGGCCAGCGCTGGGCCACGGCGGAAACCTCGTTCAAATACCACGCCTCGTGCCGTCACACGCATCCCGCCGCCGACGCGCTGCTGGCGGTGATGCGCGAGCATGGGCTGGCGCCTGGTGACATCGCCGAAGTCGTCACGCAGGTGCATCAGGGCGCCATCGACGTGCTCGGCCCGGTCGTCAGGCCCAGCACCGTGCACCAGAGCAAGTTCAGCATGGGCACCGTGCTGGCGCTGGTGGCCCAGCACGGGCATGCGGGGCTGGCCGAGTTTGACCGCGACTTCCTCTCGGACACCACCCAGGCCCTGCGCGAGCGGGTCAGCATGCAGCTCGACCCCGAGGTCGATGCCGCCTACCCGCGCCGCTGGATCGGCAAGGTCACCGTCACCACCACCGATGGCCGCGTGCTGCACGGCCGCGTGGACGAACCCAAGGGCGATCCGGGCAACACCTTGTCGCGCGATGAAATCACCGCCAAGGCGCTGCGCCTGGCGGCGCATTCGGGCGGCGCGGGCGAAGCCGAGATGCGCGGCGCCGTCGAGCGGCTGTGGCAGGTCGCTCAATGGCCCCGGGTGGGCCGGCTGCTGGGCTGAAGCCGCGTGGCAATGGTGGCAAGATGAGCCTGAGTTTTTTCAACGAACGGACTGGAGACATTCGCATGACATCGATGTTCAACAACGCGCGTCGGCTGCTGCTGGCCACCGTGGCCGCGCTCGCCCTGGCCGCGCAAGCGCAGACCTATCCCGACAAGCCGGTCGCACTCGTCGTGCCCTTTGCGGCGGGCGGTCCCACCGATGTGGTCGCCCGGCTCATTGCCGTGCCCATGGGGCGGGCCCTGGGGCAGTCGGTGGTGGGTGAAAACACCGGCGGCGCGGGCGGCCCCCTCGCCGCGCAACGCATCGCGCGCTCCAAGCCCGATGGCTACACCGTGCTCATCCACCACATGGGCATGGCGACCGCCCCGGCGCTGTATCGCAAGCTGAGCTTCGATCCGCTCAAGGACTTCGACTATGTCGGCCAGGTGCTGGACGTGCCCATGACGCTGCTGGCGCGCAAGGATTTTCCGGCCCGCAACCTGCCGGAACTCGTGAGCTACCTGCGCGCCAACAAAGAGAAGGTCTCGCTCGCCAACGCCGGCCTGGGCGCCGTCTCGCACCTGTGCGGCCTGCTGTTCATGAGTCAGATCGGCGTCGAGCTCAACACGATCCCCTACAAGGGCACCGGCCCGGCCATGAACGACCTGCTCGGCGGCCAGGTCGATCTGCTGTGCGACCAGACCACGCAGACCGTTCAGCACATCCGCGCCGGCACCGTCAAGATTTACGGCGTCACCACACCCAAGCGCCTGTCGGTGCTGGCCGACGTGCCCACGCTGGACGAGCAGGGTCTCAAGGGCTTTGACGTGAAGGTCTGGCACGGCATGTACGTGGCCAAGGGCACGCCCAAGCCGGTGGTCGACAAACTCGTCGCCGCGTTGCAGGCGGCCATGCAAGACCCGGCGGTCAAGACGCGCCTGGCCGAGCTGTCCAGCGATATTCCCAGCCCGGACAAACTCACGCCCGCCGGGCTCGAAACCCATCTGCGCGCGGAGATCGCCAAGTGGGGGCCGGTCATCAAGAATGCGGGCATCTACGCCGACTGAGCGCAATGGCGATCGAACTCAACCTGGAGACGGTCCACACGCCGCCGCGCGATGCGGCCACCGTGATGGTGCTGCGCGATGCGCCAGGCGGCCCGGGCGTGGAGGTGCTGATGCTGCGCCGCCACGCCAATTCGGGTGTGCTCGGTGGCGCCTACGTCTACCCCGGTGGCAAGCTGGACGCGGACGACCACGCCCTGGCGCAGGCGGTTGGCGATGCGCGCTCGGGCGAGGCGGCGCTGCGGGTGGCGGCCTTGCGCGAAACGTTCGAGGAATGCGGCCTGTGGCTGGCCCGCGGGCCGGTGGCCGCGCCGGCCCTGGCCCAGGCTCGGGCCGCGCATGCCGCCCAGGAGAGCTTTGGCGCGGTGGTCGGCTCCAGCGGCCTGGCGCTGGAGCCGGACGCGCTCACGCCCTGGGCACGCTGGATCACGCCCAAGACGCCTTCGGTGATGAATAAGCGCTTCGATACGCGCTTCTTCGCCGCGCTCGCCCCCGCGGGCCAACAGGCCCGGCACGACAACCATGAGGCCACCGAGGCGCTGTGGCTGCGCCCGCGCGAGGGCCTGTCGCGCTACTGGGACGGCGCCATCGACCTGGCGCCGCCGCAGATCATGACGTTGATGGAACTGGCGCGCTTTGCCCGCGCCGCCGATGCGCTGGCCTACGCTGCCGCGCGCGCGGTGCCGATCATCGAGCCGGAACCCTTTGACATGGACGGCACGCGCACCATCTGCTATCCCGGTGACGAGCGCCACTCGCTGCGCACGCCCGCGTGGGTCGGGCCATCGCGCCTGTCGTACCGCAACCGGCGCTTCGAGCCGCGTGGGGGGCTGGCGGATTTGCTCGTCGGCGCTCTATAAATAATAGCGTCTCGTGGGCGTCACCAGGCCATGACGGCCGGTTTTTATCATTCACCGCCTTGCTGGGGCCGCCCGGCCGCGTCCACGCCCAGCCAGCGCACCTGCTGAGCCTGCAACCAGGGCGCGGCGGCACCTTCCTTGAGCATGGCCACGGTGGCCAGCGCGCCGGCCACCGTGGTGTTGGCGGCAATCACGCTGACCGACTGCCAGCCGCGTACCGGCCAGCCGCTGCGTGGATCGAGGACATGGCAATAGCGCCGACCCTCGTGGATGAAGAAGCGCTCATAGTCGCCACTCGTCGCCAGGCCTCCCTGCGACAGCGGCAGCCGCGCCAGCACCGTGAGACCGCCCGCCTCGGGCCGCGGATGCTCGATGTCGATCTGCCAGGGGGCGCCGGCGCATTCCGGCAGCCCGCGCGGCCCCAGCGCATGGAGGTCGCCGCCCAGGTTGACCAGTGCGTGGCGCACGCCATGCGCCTGCAGCCGCAGGGCCGCACGGTCGGCCGCGTATTCCTTGCCAATGCCGCCGAGGTCGATCTCCATGCCCGCGCGCGGCAGGGCGATCCAGGCGTCCTCGGGCTGTCCGCTCCAGTCCACCTGCTGCCAGCCGACCAGCGGCAGCAGTGCTTCGACCTCACCCGGCTCGGGCAGGCGCGCGGCCCGGAAATCCCAGGCACGGCGCAACACACCGCTGGTGATGTCGAACAGGCCGTCGCTTGCCTGCCACAGATCGGCGCAAAAGCGGATCAGGCTGACCGCCTCGGCGTCCAGCGCCACGCGCTCGCCCGTTCCGGCCGCCGCGTTGATGCGCGCCACGATGCTGTCGGCGCGGTAGCGCGAGTAGCGGTGCTCGATGCGCCGCACCTCGGCGATCGCCTCCTGCGCCGCCGCGCGCAACGCCGCTTCATCCTGCCCGTCGAGCAGGATCTCGCAGGGGCTTGCCATCGCCGTGAAGCCGACGCTCAGGCTCTGCCAGCGTCCCATGCCCGCCCTTCCCTGAAAGCGTGGCCAGTCAAAACCGGTGGGTCACGCCGATTTGCACAAAGCGCGCCCGCGTGACAATGCCAAGGGGGCCTTCAGCGAGGCCGACAAGCCTCCCCAGGCCGCCAGGCGCGCATCCGCCGAATGGTCGCCCGTCATGCGCAGCGCGGCCAGCAGCGTGGCGCGCTCGTCCACCAGGCCCTGGGCCGTGAGCACAGGGTCGAAATAGAAGCGCGCGGCGCTCTGCACCGTGTAGCGCAGCCCGGGCGTGAGCGTCCAGCGGCCCAGCGGCTGCACCCATTCGGCGCCGAACGTCTGCGAGGTGACGCCAAAGGTGTCGTGGTAGGCACGCCAATGCAGGCGCAGCGCGGCGTTCGGCCCGTCGAAGAAGTGGTTCCAGCGCGTCAGCAGGTTCCAGGCGTTGCGCTGGCGCGGGCGTTCGTCGAACGACTTGTACGGATCGTTGAAGTAGCCGCTGCCCACCGTGCGCGTGAGGTTGACCTGCACGATGTCGGCGGGCGTGAGCACCCGCGTGACGCCGACCATCAGCTCGCGCGTGCGCTTGCGCTCGTCGAACGCGGCGCCGCCGTCGATCTTGTCATTGGCCAGCCCCAACCCCAGGTGCCAGGTGCGGTTGTTGTCGTCACTGGACCAGCGCGCCTGCAGGCCCAGCGCCCGCGAGGTGTAGTCGTGCTCATCCGAATACGCCACGCTGGCCGACACCACGGCGCGCGAGAAGTAGCGCGAAACACGTACGTCGCCCGCCTTGCGGTAGTCCTGCATGCGGCTTGCGCCGGAGATTTGCGTGTGCAGGCGCGGGGACGCCCCCGATACGCTGTCGCCGACCCAGCTCCCCTCCACAGCCCATTCGCCCGCGATGGGCTTGAGCGCATACACCTGCGGCGCCTGCACGCGCACGCGCTTGAGGCCTGGCTGGCTGTCCTGATAGTCGCCGTAGCGGATCGAGATCACCGATTGTTCGGGCGCGTTCTCGGCTTGTGCTGGCGCACTCGACAGGGCGGCGAGCCCGGGCAGCAGCAGGCTGGCCATGAGCACGCTGCCCAGCGGCGGCGCCGCCGTGGGGGCTGGGATGTCCCGATCGGGGTGTTCAGTTGCAGCCACAGCCACCGCCCCCCACTCCCCAGCCGCCGCTGGCGGCTTCCTTGGATCCATACACGTGCAAGCCCCAGCGCTGGTGGAGCGGGTCCTCGTCCAGGCTCATCCCCGCCTGCGCCAGCTTGCCCTTTTCCCAGGCCTGCACGTCGCCCAGGCCCGCGCAGCCGGACAGCAGCGCCAGGCATGCGGCCGCGATCAGCCCGCGTGCCGTTTCCTTCATGACGGCTCCTTCAGCGCCTGCTTGATCTTCTGCTCCAGCTCGGTGCCCTGCTCGGCGCGAAATCCGCTGTGCACCGCCAGCACCTTGCCGTCAGGTCCGATCAGCAGCGATGTCGGCATGCCCTTGATGCCGTATTGGCGGGGCGTCTTGCCCGCGGCGTCATAGGCAACGTCGAACCGGGCCGGCAGTGCGCGCAAAAAGCCTTCCGCATCCTTGGCGTTCTGATCGACGTTCACGCCAACTACGCGCAGTCCCTTGGCCTGGTAGCGCGTCTGCATCTCGTTCATCCAGGGGAACGACTGGCGGCAGGGGCCGCACCAGGACGCCCAGAAATCCAGATACACCGTTTTGCCGCGGTAGTCGGACAGGCGCACCGGGCCGTTCGTGCCGTCGAGCGCAAAATCGGGCGCAGTATCGCCCACGCCAAGGGCATGGGCCGGCAAAATGACCAGGCACAACGCGCCGGCCAGGGCGGCCAGGCGCGGGCGCCAAGACCGGAAAAGAGGAGAAAGCGTGGGGTTGTCGGATGTCATGGCTTGATTTTATAGGGAAAAAATCCCAAAATATCAATGTCACAATGTGTCCAATCGTGAGCAAATGTTCCCGAGCCCCATGTGAAGATGCCTGAAAACGCCTGACCGATGAGCTCCCGCACCGCTGGAAACCTCCCTTCGCCAGAGCCCGACGCGCCAACCGCCGGGGCCGGTGTGCGCACGCCCGATCCGGGGCTGGCCGCGGCCGCGGTGGCGCAGATCATGCGGCCGCTGGCGCGGCTCATGATCGGGCATGGCGTGCAGTTGAGCATCGGCGTTGAATTGCTCAAGAAGGCCCTGGTCGACGAGGCAGCCGCGGGCTACGGCACGGCGGACAAGGCGGGCAATGACTCGCGCGTGGCGGTGCTGACGGGCGTACACCGCAAGGACGTGCGGCGCCTGCGCGACGCGCCGGTGAGCGCGGTGGAACAGGCGCCTCTGGTATCGGTCGCGGCGGCCGTGGTGGCGTGCTGGATCAGCCATCCCGCCTACCTCGACGCCAGCCGCCAGCCCCGGCCGCTGGCCCGAACGCCGCGCCACGCGCCGCCGGGAGAGCCGGACTTCGCGGCGCTGGTGGCCGAGGTCAGTCGCGACGTGGGCGCCCGGGCGGTGCTCAGCGAACTGCAGCGCCTGGGGGTGGTGGCGATCGAGGATGACGTTTTCGTGTGTCTGAAGAAGACCGCCTTCGTGCCCGAGGACAGCCAGCGCGACGCCTTTCACTACCTGGCCGGCGGCGTGGAGGATCATTTCGCTGCGGCGGTGCACAACCTGTCGCCCGCGCTGGTCGGATCGTCGATGCTGGAGCAGAGCGCGTTCTCCACGGGCCTGACCGCCGCGCAGGCGCAAGAGCTGCACGACGCCGCGCGGCGGCTGTGGGCCGCGGCCTTGCGCGACTTTCTGCAGGCGGCCACGCAGGCCGAGCGGCGCAGCCAGGGGCTGCCGGACGCCGACCGCCGCGTGCGTTTCGGCAGCTACTTTTTTTCCGGATCGGCCCAGCCCGACACCGATGCCCCGGCTGCGGCCGCCGCGCCGCCGAGGCGTCCCAAGATACCCAAACACGGTCCATGACCGCATCCAACGCCCGACCATGAGCCGTCAAGAACGCCACACGCCTCCCACGGGTCGCCTGACCCGGCGCCACTGGGGCGCGCTCGTCCTCAGCCAGTTGGCGGCGGCGTGCGGCGGCGGTGACCCGGGAACCGGCGGCACCGGCGTAACCGTGGCCTTGCCCGGCACCGGTGGCACCGGCAGCGTGTTCGTGCTCGGCCCGATCACCGGCCTGGGCAGCGTCTGGGTCAACGGCGTGCGCTACGACGACAGCCAGGCGGCGGTGACGATCGACGGACAGACGGCCAACGCCAGCGAGCTGCGGGTGGGCATGGTGGTCAGCCTGCAGGGCCAGCGCGACGCCACCGCGGCGCTGGGCACGGCCAGCGCGGTGGACAGCTGGGTCGTGGCGCGCGGCAGGGTCTCCAGCGTGAGCGCCAGCGGCTTCACGGTGAACGGCGTGCGCCTGGCCACCGACGGGGCGACCACCTGGGACGGCGTGGCCGACCTGGCGGCGCTGAGCGTGGGGCAATGGGTGTCGGTCTGGGGCTTGCAACTGACCAGCGAGGGGGCCGACTGGTCGGCCACCCGCGTGGCCGTGCTGGCTGCGGCCCCGGCCACCGTGGTGAGCACCGGGCGGGTCAGCCTGCGTGGCCAGGCGACGCTCAACGGCCTTGCGCTGACCGCGCCGGGTACGCCGCTGGCCGATGGACAATTGGTCAGCGTCACGGGAACGCTGTCGGGCACGCAGACGCTGCAGGTGGGCAGCGCCCGCCTGATTGAAAGCGGCGCCACGCCGCCGGTCAGCAACGACGATCTGGAGGCCAGCGCCACGGGTGTGGTCTCGGCGGTGCTTGGCTCGGGGCGCTACCTGGTGGGCACGGTCGAGGTGGATGCCAGCGCCAACGCCGGCGCCACGCCGGTCGTGGGCCAGCGCGTGGAGATCGAGGGCACCTGGGCGGGCAACGTGCTCAAGGTCCAGTCGCTGCAAGTGCGCAACGTCGAAGAGCTCAGCGAGGTAGAGCTCAAGGGGGTCGTCGAGCAGTTCCGCGGCGTGGCCGACTTCGTGGTGCGCGGCCAGCGCTGCAACGCGAGTCAGGCGGCGTTTGGCAACGGCAAGCCGGCGCAGCTCAAGGTGGGGGCCAAGGTGAAACTGCACGGGCGCAAGCAGGGCGATCTGCTGATCGTGACCGAGCTGGAATTTGACGATTGACGCTTTGAAAAAATCATAGCGCCCCGTGGTGGTTTTACGTGGAATTCAGGCCATTTTGATATGTAAAAATCGAGGTTGAGTATGATTTTTCTGTAGAGATATCTACAAAATTGTCGCAACCTCAACAAAATGATCTGTTCGACTCGTTGAAAAGCTTGTTTTCAGGTCATTTTTGATCATCAAACTGGCTTGAATATCAATAAAACAGGCCACGGGCAGCTATGAAATTTGCAGTTCTACGGCGTGGCCTGAAGTGCCGTGTCGATCGAGGCCAGAAACTCCGGTGCCGATTGAAAGCCGATCACCTTGTGGCGCACGCCAGCGTCCGGCCCCAGGAACACGATGCCCGGCGGGCCGAACAGTTGAAAGCGGCGCAGCAGGGCCTGGTGGTCGCGGCTGTTGGTGGTCACGTCGGCCTGCACCAGCCGCACCGGCTTGAGCCGCTGGCCCACCTCGGGCTTGGAAAACGTGAACTGCTCCAGTTCTTTGCAGCTTGCGCACCAGTCGGCGTAGAAGTCCAGCATCACGGGCTGCCGCGCCGCGCGCGCCTGGCCGAGCACGGCTTCGAGCTCCCGCTCGTTCGAGATGCGCTCGAAGACCAGGCCAGGCGCGGCGGCGCCCTGCGCCGAGCCCGTGGGACGCAGATGCGCCAGCGGCTGCAGCACCGATTGCCCGCCCGAGGCCGCGCCCACCAGCAGCACCGTGGACAGCGCCATGCAGGCCACGCCCGCCGCCCGCGTGGCCACGCCGGAACCGGAGGCTGACGCATCGCGCGGGCCGAACAGGCCCAGGAAGGCCGCACCCGCCAGCAGCCAGGCCGACCACAGCAGCATCTGCACGGCAGCCGGCACCACCGGGCTGACGATCCACACCGCCACGGCGATGAGCAGCATGCCAAAGAGCTGCTTGACGCGCTCCATCCAGGCGCCGGCCCGGGGCAGCCAGCGGCTGGCCGAGGCGCCGGCCACCATCAGCGGCACGCCCATGCCCAGCGCCATGGCGAACAAGGCCGTGCCGCCCAACCAGGCGTCGCGCGTCTGGCTGATGTAGACCAGCGCCCCGGCCAGCGGCGCCGCCACGCATGGCCCCACCACCAGGGCGGAGAGGCCACCCATCAGAAACACCCCGAGCAGCGAGCCCCCGGGCAGGCGGTTGGACCATGTTCCGGCCAGGCTCTGCCATCCGCTGGGCAACTGCAATTGGTACACGCCGAACATCGACAGGGCCATGAGCACCAGGACCAGCGCAAACGCGCCCAGCACCCAGGCGTTTTGCAAGGCCGCAGCCAAGCCCTGGCCGGCCACACCAGCGCCATGCCCAGCGTGTAGGCCCCCGCCAGCGCGATGCCCCGCGCGCGGCTCGGCGCGCCTGCCGACTGCCCGGCAATGAGCGAGGACAGGATCGGCAGCATCGGCAGCACGCAGGGGGTGAACGACAGCAGCACACCGGCCAGCCAGAAGGCGCCCCAGGTCTGCGGCCAATGGCCCGAGGCCAGGGCCTGGCCGATGGCGCTGGTGTCCGCCTGGATGGAGGCCGGTGCGGGCGGGGCTTTGGCCGCTTCCTGCTTCTCGGCGGCGGGGGCCGCCGCGGCGTCATCCGGCGAAAGTTCGACCAACGCGGTGCCTGGCGCGCCCGGGCCCTCCCCCGCGCGCAGGCGCACCACGGCCTGGGCCGGCGAATAGCACAGCCCCGCCTCGGCGCAGCCCTGCCAGCGTACCTGCACGCTGCCTTGCGGGCCGCCCAGGCGCTCGACGGGCAGATCCACCGCCAGCGCGCCGGCGTAGACCTCCATCGTCTCGTTGAAATTGGGATCGAAGCTGGGCTTGCCGGGTGGCAGTTGCCAGGCGCCAAGCACGGTGGCCTGGGGCTCGCCGCTCTCGACGTCGATGCGCGCCCGGTACAGCTTGTAGCCCGGCGCAATGGCCCAGTGCAGCCGCAGCGTATGCGCGTCCAGCCAGCGCGCCGTCAGCGCGAAAGCCTGGTTGGGCGGGAGAAATTCCTCGGCCCGCGCGCTCAGCAGGCTGGCGCTGATGCCCAGCAGCACGAGCAGCAGCCGCAGGAGATGAAGGCCGGGAATTTGTAACAACATGCGTTTCTTTCTTGCGGTTTCGGGATTTGTCGATATGATCGCACAAAATCAGATTTTTGGGAAAATTTCCCGAAATTTTTGAACCTCTCAAGAAAGGACCGATATGAATAAGCCATTGCTCAGGGAAGTCGGCGCGCGGCGCCACGTAGCGTTCGCGGCGTTCACTCTCGCATTGGGGCTGCCCCTCGGCGCTGCGGCGCAGAGCCTGCCCATCGGCAAGGCGCTGTACGCGAGCAATTGCCTGGCCTGCCATGGCACGCCGCCGCGCTACGTGGACAACGCCGCGCGCGGCGCGAACAACCCGTCGCTGATCCGCTCGGCGATCAACGCCGGCCTGGGCGGCATGCGCGCCCTGAGCTTTCTGAGCAATCAGGATCTGACCGACATCGCCACCTACATGGGCAACTACGCCAGCGTGCCGGCGTCGGCGTCCACCAGCACGGAGCGCGTGCTCAACTGGGCGGAGTGGAAGTACCAATCGGTGCTGCTGCCTCGCGCCAGCAGCCAGAACGTCTCGTCCTACGTGGCGCGTTACTACACCACGCCCGGGTTCTACGTGGGCACCGATGGCAGTTCGATGTTTCTCTACTCGGCGGGCACGGGCCTGCAGAACCTGGGTTCGCTGTCGGGCTTCGTCAGCCAGGCGGCGGCCGACGGGTTTTGATCGCGGTTACGTGACGGCCGGTTTCCGTGGCTTTCAGGGCGGCCGCGGGCAAGCCTGAAGGGCAGTTTCCTGCCTCCTCCATGTGCCCTCGTGAAAGGATGACATCATGAAGACCTCGTTCCGTCTGGCCGGTCTGGGCCTGGCTTTCCTCGCGGCGACTGGCGCGTTCGCGGACACGGCCAGCGCCACGTCCACGACCACCGGCACCACGACCACCGCCGCGCGGCCGACGCACGGCGGCAGCGTATCGATGGGGCAGTTCTGCTCCGGCGGTGGCAGCCGCACCGTGACCGGCGGGCTGGACAGCACCACCGGCGCGCTGGACGTGACGACGACCTACGCGGCCTGCAAGACGCAACGCGGCGACCTGATCGACGGCACGGCCAAGTCCACCGGCAGCATTGTTGCGGGCACCGGGACGACGGCGATCAACGTCACCACCGCCGTCAGCATGACGACCACGCGCTCGGACGGCACCTCGTTCACGCGCACCTGCACGGCCACCAAGGTCGGCACCTTCAGCACCGCGCAGCAGACCTTCACCGGCAAGACCACGCGCAGCAATTGCGTGGTTGACGGCGTGGTGCGCGAGCACGAAGGCCTGGCCGAGCATCTTCTGCGACCCTCGATCTCCGACGACGAAACCGGCGGCCTGGACGTTGGCGCGCACCTCTGACGAGGCTTGCGCAAACGCCGTCAATCCGCCACCGGAAGCCGCGGATTTGACAGCGATTCGAGGGCCTGGGCCAGATCGGCCAGCAAGTCCTCGGGTTCTTCCAGGCCGATGTGCAGGCGCAGGATGGGGCCGTGGCGCGACCAGTCGGTCACGGAGCGCGCCGACTTCAGGTCGGGCACGGTGACCAGGCTTTCGTAGCCGCCCCAGGAGGCGCCGATGCCGAAGAGCCGCAGGCGATCGGCCACGGCCTCGGCCTGTGCGCGTGTGTGGCCGGGGCGCAGTTCAAACGACACCAGGCCGTTCTGGCCCCGGCAGTCGCGCTGCCACAGCGCGTGGCCGGGATCGGCGGGTAGGGCCGGGCAGAACACCTGTGCCACCTCGGCGCGGGCCTGCAGCCAGCGGGCGACCGCCAGCGCGCTGCTTTCGTGCACCCGCATGCGCGCGGCCAAGGTGCGCGTGCCGCGCAGCACAAGGTAGGCATCGTCGGCGCTGACGGTGACGCCGAAGGCGTCAGAGCGGTCGGCCAGCGGCTGCCAGGCGTCGGCGGTGGTCGAAACGCAGCCCATCACCACGTCGGAGTGGCCGCACAGGTATTTGGTTGCCGCTATGACGGAAATATGCGCGCCCAGGGCCAGCGGCTGGTACAGCCAGCCCGAGCCCCAGGTGTTGTCGGCCGCCAGCCAGATGCCGCGCCCGCGCGCCAGCGCCGCCAGATGCCGCAGGTCGGCCATCTCGTAGACCAGCGAGCCCGGACATTCGGCGTAGATCATGCGCGTGTTGGGGCGCAGCTTGGCCTCGACGTCGTGGCCATCGGCGGCGAAGAAGCTTGCCTCGATGCCATAGGGCGCCAGAAAGCTCGCCGCCAACGCGCGGGCGGGCTCGTAGGTGGCGTCGGAGATCAGCAGATGGTCACCGGGCTTGAGGAACGCCAGCCAGGTCATCGCAATGGCGTTGAGACCGGTTGGAAACAGGCGCGTGCGGTGCGCGCCTTCCAGTTCGGTCACCATGTCTTCCAGCGCAAAACTGGTCGGATTGCCGCGCGCGCCGTAGCTGAACAGGCGCTCGCGGCCGCGCCGCTCCTTGACGTCCTGCTGCGCCGCCACGCTGGGAAACAGCACCGTGCTGGCGCGCACGACGGGCGGGTTGACGGGAAGACCCGCTCCGCTGGCCGGAGTTTGGCCCGCGTGGACCAGGCGTGTGGACGAGGGGGACTTCATGCCGGCTGCGGCGTGACGATGCGCCAGGCACCGGTTTCCTGCTCGTCGAGCTGGCCGAGCAGCGCGGTTTCCCAAGCCAGATACTGGCGTGCCGCGGCGGCGTTGCCGTCGTGGCGGTCATGGGTGAAGAACAGGTAGTCGATGCAGTCGGCGTCGGGGGGGGCGTCCGGGCTTTCGCCGGTGGGCAAACCCGCAGCTGACCATGCGGGCAGGCCGCCTTCCAGGCATTCGACCGCCTTGCCCGGCAGTTCCAGCGCGGCCCAGGCGGCCAGCGCCGGGGTGTCAGCCATCAGCACCACCGGGCGGGACTCAAGCGCCAGGTCTTGGGCGAGCCGCGGGCGGATGGACCAACGGGCGAGCGCGGCGTGCTGCTTGCGAAACTCCATGCTGGGACGCAGATCGACGAGCGCCACCTCGCCGCGCGCCAGACGCGCCGCCACCTCGGCCGGCGGCGCGGCCCGCAGCGTTGGGGGGGTGGGCTCGGCGGGCAGCGCCAGCGCGGCGCGGCTGGCGATACCGGCTTCGAGCACCGCGACCTCGTGCCCCATTTGCGCCAGCCACGCGGCCATCATCGGCGCGCGCACGCCGTCGCTGTCAAACAGAACGAAGCGCGCGCCGCGCACCCCGGCGTATTGATCCAGCGCCTGCACCAATTGCCCGCCGGGTGCGTGCCGGGCGCCCGGCAGGCTGCCCTGGGCAAACTCCTCGGCGGTGCGCACGTCAAAGAGAAAGACGCTGCGCGAGCCGTCCGCCAGCGCATCGGCCGCCGCCTGCTCGTCGAGAAAGCGCACGCCTGCGCGGATGGCCCAGGCCTTGGCTCGGGCGGCCGCTTCGGGAGTGGCCGATGGCTCACCGTAGCGCGCCTGACGGCCGTGGTCGAGGACATGCCCGGCCAGATACCAGCCCTGGGTGCCGTTTTCCAACGCCATGACGGGGTTGGGCAGCCCCAGGTCGATGAGCGTCTGCGCGCCGATGATGCTGCGCGTGCGCCCGGCGCAATTGACCACGATGGGGGTGCGCTCGTCGGGCACGATGCCGCGCACGCGCAGCGCCAATTCGCCATTCGGGCAGCAGATGGCGGTGGGGATGCTCATCTTGCGGAATTCACCCAGTGGCCGGCCATCGAGCACCTGAAGCGGCTCGCCCCGCGCCAGCCGCGCGGCCAGTTCGTCGGCGCTGATGCGTGGGGTGTGGCGCGCGTGCTCGACCATTTCGCCAAACGCCTTGGTCGGCACGTTGACGCCGGCAAACAGCGGGTAGCCAGCCGCTTGCCAGGCGCGCGTGCCGCCTTGCAGCACATGAACCTGCGTGTAGCCGATGGCCGCGAGCCGCGCCGCCGCGCGCGGCGCTACCGCGGCGCCGTCCTCGTCATACACCACCAGGCGCACGCCGCGCCGGGGCGCCAGGCGCGGGGCGTCGATTTCCAGGCGGCTGTAGGGAGCCGGGGTGGCGTAGAAGAGGTGGGCCTCGCCGTACTGACCGTGCTCGCGCACGTCGAACAGCGCGATCTCGCCGCCGTCGTGCAGCCAGCGCTTGAGCGCTTGCGCATCGACGGCCGTCATGCGCGCCCGCGCGTCTTGACGCCAATGGCCATGCGCTCGCAGGTGCCGGCCTGCATGTCGTAGGACACGCGCTCGGTGAGCGTTTCGAGCGCGCGGCCGTACATGTGCAGGTGGCGGATGACCTGGCCGGGGGGGATCTCGACCGAATGGATGTCGTCGGGCATCAGTCCGATGGGGTTGCCGGGCTCGACCATCTGCTCACCGGTTTGCGCCAGTTGCGCGGGGCCGGGTACCGGGCCGTCGTCCTGACGCTCGTAAAGGCGGTTGCGTTCCTGGCCTTCGACGGCGGCAATGCAGGCCCAGGTGGTGTGGTTGTGCGGCACGATCTTCTTGCCGGGCTTCATCACGTTCAGATACAGCGCGAAGCTCTGGTCCGGGTCTTCGGCGATCAGGTAGCGCGCCTGCAGCTCGCCGTCTTCCGGTGGGGGGTAGTCGTTGGCTGGCCACAGCAGCTTCTGCGCGGCCAGCGACTCGACCTGCTCGCGCACCTGAGCCAGCGACTGGCGGTTGAGGCCCTGGTCGGCAAGGATGCCTTTCATCTTCTGGATCGTGGTCGGAACGAGCATTTCGCGCATCGTGGAAGGAGATAGCATGGTGGGCAATCCGCGTGGAACGTTGAAGTGGATATGCTAGTGCAATGTCCGGTGGTTGACGGCTGTCGGACCTTGATCCATTTTGGTCATGGCGCGTCTTTGGCAGCACACCCCGTCTTCGGAGATGCCGCGCGTGCCGGGCGGTGGCGGGTCAGCTGGGACAGCTCACCACGAAGATGGCGGACGGGCTTCTGTTCCCGTCGAGTTTGCCGGACCATGTGCTCTGCTGCCCTGTGTAGGGGCGGGCCACGGAGTCCTTGGTGACGCAATACACCCTGACACTGGAATTTGGCAGGACGCCGATTTTTTCGTCGGACAGCCTGACGAATGCGGCGTATGCAACGGTAGCGCCGCCCAGCAGAACGCTGCCAGCGACGAACCCGGCGGCAAAGGTCGTGAGTGAGAACGATTTCATACTGGCTTCTCGTTGGTGGGCTGAAATGCTCTCAAGAAACACCCGCTAACTGATTGATTTTGCTGGCGTTCTCAAGCGGTG
>DAIOSZ010000076.1:0-15267 GCA_036752305.1 Burkholderiaceae bacterium | reverse complement strand
TTTTCGGTCGGCATCACCCGGCTTTGCTGGTCAATTTTCGGTCGGCGTCAACACGGCTTTTTACCGGGGACACCGGGGACAAATTCCGGGCCGCTGCGCGCCCGCCGTGTCCCCGCCGGGCAGCAAAAAGCCCGCGCAGCGCGCCCTGGGTCTGTTCTTGCCGGGCAACGATCTGATGCTGCATGTGGCCGTCGGCCCCGAGGCCGAGGGCGAGCGTCAGATGCTCTTTGACCAGCTCGATCGGCTGTGCCCGGGCGATGTGCTGATCCTTGACCGCGGGTTTCCCGCTTCCTGGCTGGTGCAGGCGCTGGCCCAGCGGGGCGTCGATTGGCTCGTGCGCTGCGACGGCTCCAGCGGTTGGGGCGCCGCGCGCCGCTTCCTGCGCAGCGGCCAGAGTGAGTGTTGGAGTTGGCTCTCGCCCAGCGATGCCCAGCAGGCCCGCGCCTGGGAGCTCGATGGCGCGGCGTGCATGCGCGCTCGCCTGGTGCGCCACGTCAGCTCCAGTGGGCGCACCCGGGTGCTGGCCACTTCTCTGAGCAAGGAGGTGGCCTCTGTGGCCGAGCTGGCCGATCTCTACCATGGGAGCTGGCGCATCGAGGAGGCGTTCAAGCGCTTGAAGCACCGGCTGGGGTTGGAGAGTGTCAGCGGGCTGAGCCAGCGCGCCTTGCTGGTGGATGTGGCGGCCAAGGTGCTGGCCGACAATCTGGCGGCGTTGCTCAACCGCGCCGTGCCGATGGTCCAGGACTCGTCCGCCGGCGTGAGGCGCCAGGTCAACCGCGCAGCCGCGGCCAAGCTGTTCTCGCGCTGCGTCGGCTCGATGCTGCTGCTGGTCGGTGGCGTCGCCTGGGGTGTTCATGAATGGGTGATCACGCTCTCGCGCTGCTCGACTCGCTATGTTCCCGGCCGTTGCCGTCCCAGATATCCCGCCCACTCCAAGCCTCATCCTTCTCAGTCGTACAAGCGGGCGGCTTAAGTTCGGTGGATTGGCCCGCAGCGCCTGCCATTTGTCCGCATCATCTGCGCGATCGGCAACATACCATCTGCCGATCAGGAAAATCCAACAAAAGTCAGTATTTTTCCCCAATGCGCGAAAAATCGCTCGAACTGTCGCCAAAGCAATGGAGTATGCGCATTGAAGAGATCGGACAACAGCGACCGGACGGCCAGAACGAAATGCCAATTTTCTCGCCTTCCTGTACAGTGAGCATCGCGCGCTGGTCATATCTCGCACCGCGCCACCCTGCGCCACCCAATATTTAATCGAAAGACCGACATGAGCACTCTGACCCTCGCGAATCTGGTTTCTGCTATGAACGGCTCCACCACGACCAATCAATGGGATGTCGTGTGCTCTTATTCGGTTGATGCGTTGAACAGCTTTCTGAAAGCATCTTATGACGCGGGAAATCTGGCAAAAACGGTCATCATGACCGTAACCGAAAAAGATCCGGTATTTGGATTTGACTATCAAGTGCTTTACAGCATCAATTTTGGCAGTCCGCTGCTGTCTTTTTCTGCCTTGCAGGGCATCGCAATTCTCAGCATGCCCATGGAAACGGGCAGCTCCTATACGGTGACAGTGCCCAACTCCAACCAACCGCCCCAAGTTACGCCTATTCCGCCAGGATATTCCGTGGTGGCCCAGGTGCCGCTGGCGGTGGTTGATGGTGAGACGGGAACGGTGGTTGCCAACCAGCCGGGCGTGCTGACGTTCAGCAACGGCAGCACCTCGCAATTCAGCGTTATCCTGGAATTCAACAATAAGGCCGGTACGCTTTTCACGCTGAGTCCCGCGCCTTCGGGCTCTTCACCGCTGGAGACGTATTTTCTGCCGGCCATTACAAACTATTTTCAAACACAGGTCAGTCAAATCGACTACGCGCTGGCCGCCGTGAACAACACGCCATCGGACGGTGGCGTGGTGTTCTCACCCAAGTCGTTCGTGTTCACCTCGTATTACGACCCGACGATTCAGAGCGACAACGGGGTGCTCAGCCTATACATCCAAACGACGAACAGCGGCAATCCTCCAGGCAGTTCGACACCTCAATTCCAGCCCGGCGGCATGGCCACTTCACCTATCCCGTCTGGGTATACGGCCAGCCTGATTTTCTCCAATGCGCTGATGATGAACGCATATCTCAAGCCGCAACTGGCCGCAGACAACTTCACGGCAACTTTCTCCACCCCCAAGAGTGGCCTCCAAGCCGCGCTCACGACCAATGCAGACGTGGTAGCCGATAGCGACAACGGAACCTACATCTCGGGCAGCTACTATTATCAAGGGCTGGATCTGAGTTTGGAGACCTATCCGATCACCATGACCATCCTCAACGGTCAGATGGGCTGCAATTGGTCGGGAGATACCGTGTCTGGCTGGACTACAAATACTGCGGGACAGCCTTATCCCCAGTGGGGTAACGTAAAGATCAGCGTGACGGCAGAGAAAGTGGTAACCATGGCGGTCAATGACAACGCCATCACGATTCCATCCATCACGTTTTCGCAAAGCGATTTCAAGGCCACCACCACACCGCAATCCTGCCCGTGGTACGAAACCCTGACCGGCTGCAGAACCAGCTTGCCGGCGTACTACAGCGGCATGCAATTCTCGATTCCACCCATCTCCATCAGTTTGCCGAGTTTCAATTTTTTCCTAGAAACCAATCTGCTGGCTCCAGGCAATCAGATGATCTCCATTGACGCCGCCGCAGGCGTCAGCACGCCCTGTGATTTTTTATTGGTAGGCAATACCATAACGGTTCCCACCGCTGGCGCATAATTGAATCTCACAATATATTCCATCTGTTCATATCGAGGATAGCCATGCCAGTCATTCGTTTCTCCCAAATATACAGTGTGGTTTTCAGTACCGCTCAGAAATTCTTCGCGCAAATGCCGGCCAGCACAAAGCCATTCGAAATGGAGCTGCATGACGGGATGTCGCTTTATCGCTATGTGGGCTATCGCAGCGGGCGGCCACAGGTCAGTGAAGCGGGTAAGAAATTGTGGACCCCGCTCGACAAGGACGTCACAAACCGATGGACAGGCCTGGGCAGTGACGGCGGCGGGGCTCAAGGCTTGTATCTGTCCGGTGAAGCGCCCGGCGGCAATAACACGACGTTTGCGGAGCTCATCCACTACCAGGATCCTTCGGTGCCTCCCAACCAGAAAGTGTCTTACTTCGAATACAAGCCTGGCGTTACGCCAACGTGGGTATCCGCGCTCGCGTCCGAACTGCGGTCCATGTTCATGTTTACGCTGGACGGATCGCTAAAGGGCCTGGACCTGCGTTACACCGCCGATCCAAACGCCATCGTCAACCAGATTTTCGAGCAGGCACTCAATCAATCACCGGAGATCTTCATGCCCGGTATGTCCGCTGAAAGCCTGTACTTTGCGCCAGGGGACGCGAGCTTCACGCGAGCCGTGGGCAACGCAGCATTGGGTGAAGGCTACCAGTTCGTGCAAACCACTTCAGTGCGCGACCGAGGCTCAATCAGCATCGTGATTGGCGGCTCGCCCGCAAGCGCGTTTGACATGCTCCACCCCGAAGGCCGGGCTACGTTTTTCCTGGACGGGATTACGCGCACGTCCAGGGGCGTGTTCACGATTGACGACATGGTCTACAACGACAGGTACGACACCACAGGCAATGGCGTTCTGCCCAGTGGCTCCGATCTCAACGTCGATTTCGAATCGTTTCGCGATGCGGCGCGGGCCATTGAGAACATCATTCCCTGGAGCCTGGCACAAGAGGAAGTGGAGTCATTCGTCAATGAGCGCGTGCAGGAAAATCTCAACGCGATGGACGATCCGATGAGCCAATCGATCGACGCGCTGGTCGCCGAAATTGCGACCCCTGCGCTGGATCTGGCCATTCAAGCCATGCTCACGGACTATGTGGTCGCCTGCGGCCCAATGTGGGAAGACTATGACACCTTGATCGCCGACATCGGCGCGGAAGGCGCCCGGTCGCTGCTGGGCGACCAGATCGCGCAGCCCAAGGCCCAGCAAATGACGGATACGTCGACGGGCCCTTCCTATGTCGACTACTGCGTGCGCAGCGCCGTGCTACCTGAGCAACAACGCGTCTGACATCCAGCGCGAATTGGCGCAGAGTGACGCTGTGCTTTCGCAGACCAGTGCCGAAATCGCGGCCCAGACGGAGGCCCTCGCCGAGGTTGAAGTACAGCTCGAACAGAACCCCGAGGACCCCACGCTACAGCAGCAGCAAGCCGACCTGCAAAAACAGATCGAAATGCTCAACGAAGCGCAGAAGCAGGCCGAGCAGGACAAGAGCGACGCAGAAGCGCGTGAGCGAAGCAACCAGAGCGAGTCCACCGTCAATCAGGAGGACAGTGAGGCGACCAGCGAAGCCCAGGAACAAGCGGGCGAGGCCATCTTTCACGGTGAATGACGCATGGCATCCGCACCCGCTAATACGACGCTGCTCACCCAGTCCCTGGAGGCATTCCAGGCTCTTGCGATAGGGACAAGGACCATCGTCATCACCGTCATCGACGATCTGCCAATCGGCGCCGGAAGTGACTTTGGCAGCGACTATTCCGCCTATGACCTCTATCTGTATGGCGAGGGCGTGACTCTGTCTGGAACCTTTCGCATGCGCGGCGGCGTGGTGTCCGCCCAATGGATCAGCCCGGTTGGCAACGCCTCACTGTCGACTGCGGGCGCCGCTGGCATTGATGCGCCGGGCACCAACCAGACTCCATCGACACCCGGCGCCCGAGGCGGCAACGGCACGCCAGGGGGTAATCTGAGCCTGTACCTTGGGCAGATCAGTGGCGACGAACCGGGCTTTCGCATCGACGCCTCTGGCGGCGCGGGCGGCGCCGGACAGCGCGGCTTGCTCGTCGCCCCGGGCGGCAACGGAGGCGATGGAGCGGCAGGGGGAGCCATAACCTATCTCGGTGGACTGATGGCCGACTACTGGCTCGAAAGCGTGGGAGCCGCCGCCAAGCTCACGACGGTTGCCGCGCAGCAGCAAGCACTGTCAAGCTTGCTGGAGAACTCTCCTACCGGCACAAGCCTCACGCCTCAGTGGGCCACGGTCGTGGCCGAACTGAACGCGGCCGTCACCCCGGATGCCACAGAGCGCGAGGTAGATGCGCACATCGAACAAGCCGGGCTGGCCCTGCAGGGCATATCCGACGGCTACGGGGCAGCGCTTGCCACGGTGATCGACGTATCCGGTGGCCGCTACGGCGTATACGGTGATGGCGTGCCAAGCGGAACCGACGGCAAGGCGGGAGCGGACGGATCGCTGGCGACCGCGCTGTTCGGCGCGCCCGCGGACCTCAGCTCCGACAGCTTCGAGCCGTTCTTCCTGATCCATCCCAGTGAATGTGCCCGCTTGCTCAATCAGGCCGAACTGATGTACTTGATCATGGACCCGGTCCATTCGCCCACCAGCGTCAGCGACCTGATCACCGTGCTGACCCGCCTGCAGCAACGCACGCAGCTCTTCGTGGCGGCCGATCCGCAGTCGGCGCTGATCACCTACTACCAGCAGAATGAAGCGAATTTCGGCTCCATCGGCTCGGTTCAGCAGTTGATTGCCATCAACGGGCAGGCCAGTGCTTACCTCTCGCAAATCAAGAACGGACAAGACTTTTTTGGCAATGACGGCAACGCCGTGCCGCTGGGCTCATTCACTTTTTACAACAACGCGCTTGACAACCTGATCGCCAATTTCTCCGTGCTGGAAAAGGCTTACGACGCCTATTTCCTGGCCCTGGCGAACAACACCGCGACGATGGAGCAGATTGATGCCACCCGCGCTCAACAGCAGCAGATCATCGCCACCGCCAATCAGCAAATTGAGGAGCTGACGGAGCTGGTTCAAGCAACGGCATCGGTGATCGACAGCTATCAGACCATTCTGCCCCCTTTGCAGGCCGCCCTGGAGGCGCAGTTGCAGGCACTCGAGGACGCGATCAAGAACCATTTTGACTTCAATTTCGAGACCTTCCTGTCGGCGATGACATCGCTGGCCTTTGCACCCGAATCCAAGTTCATGATGCTCACGCAGGCCACCAGCCTGCTCTACAGCGGAATGACGAAAATCACCAATGTGCAAGGCGTGCAGGTCAACAAGGACTACATCGTGTCGCAGGTCGTGGCCGTGGAGTCCAGCGTCGACGCCATCAACGAAGGCTTTGAGCAGTTGCAGAATGGGACGCTGAAGCCGGACGATCCGGGAGCGGGCAAGCTGATCGCCGAGGAGTCATCGTTCCTGCAATTCATGGCGCAGTTCGAGGACACCTTCCCCGATGAGGTGCAGGACGCCGTGGACGCCTTCAACGCCTATGTGGCAGCCGTCGTACAGCGCAACAACCAGATCCTCACCTACAACTCCGCACTGCTGCTGATCGCGCGCAACCAGCAGGCCATCGCCGACGCGCAGGCGCGCAACGCCTCGCTCGACCAGCAAACCATGGCCACCTTGTCGCCGCAATTGCCGGACATGGTGAGCTACGTGTCGGCAGCCTACTACGCGGCGCGCAACCAGGTGCTGCAAACGCTGGACCAGACCTCGCGCGCCTACCGCTTCTGGGCACTATCCGCGACCAACCTCATGGAGCAGGCGCTGGGCAGCACGCCGCCGCCTCAGATCAACACCGCCGTGCTCACCAGTGCGCAAAACACCATCATCATGGCCTGTGAGCAGGCCGTGGAGTCATTCGGCACCAACGCGCAGGTGTTTCCCGTCAACAGCCGCGCCCAAGGCGTGATCATCGCGCTGCCGGCCGCGAGCGTGACCAATATCCAGCGGCTGAAACAGGCCATGTATCAACCAGTCACGGTACACAAAAGCACCACCAAGGCCGACAGCCCCTTTGCAGGCATGGCCAACGTGCGCGTGAGTCTGGTGCGGGCATGGATCGACGGCGCCGCGACCTCCGATGGCAAGCTCACGGTCACGGTCACACAGTCAGGGCAAGAGCAGATCGTGAGCACCGGGAACCAGGCCTTTACTTTCGAGCACAAACCCATCAGCAAATTATTCACCTACGACCTGACCTCCCTGACAGTCATCGAGGAGGCAAACTTTGGCCTGTCGCAGAGCATCGGCTCCACCAGCCAAGTGTATGCCGCGATTGGCCCGTTTGGAGCTTGGCAAATTACCGTGGATGCCAAGTACAACCAGGATCTCGACCTCTCAGGCGTCACCGCCGTGCGGCTCGAATTCCACGGCACCAACTATGCATTCAGCTAAGAATCTATCCGTAAATAATATTGACTGTCAGCTTCACCTTCCGGAACGCGATGATCGCGGCGGCCAAGTGGTTCAGCGCGAGGAAGCTGCGTTCGAGCTTCTCGTAGCGCACGAGTAGTTTTCTGAACCGGTTGAACCAGCTGTGACTGACCTCGACAACCCAGCGTCTGGCCTTGGCTTGCGGGTGGCGCTTCTTCAATGCACGCTCCTTGGCGCGGCCTACGACGTGCGGAATGTAGCCACTGTCGAGTATGACCTTCATCGCAGGCTTGCCGTAGTAGCCAGCGTCGGCGCAAAGGTGCTTGCTGCGGCGCTGCTTGGGCGTCGGCCGCTTGACGACACAGGCCTTCAGCACGGCCTCCAGGCCGCTTGCGTCATGGACGTTCGCCCCGGTCACGACGAGCGACAACGGGACGCCACGCTCGTCCACCAACAGGTGCCGCTTGCTCCCCTTTTTTTCCCCGATCCGTCGGGTTGGGGCCGACAGCTTCCTGTGCAAGGGGCGCCTTGAACATGGCGCCGTCCACGCTCTGCCATCGCCACGCGATGCCCTCCATCTGGTCGTATTCGGCAAGTCCAGCCTTCCAGATAGCCTCGAACACGCCCGCTTTCTCCCATTCGAGGAATCGCTTGTGCACGGCGCTTGCGCTCCCAAAGCGCTCAGCTGGCAGCGCCTTCCACTGGCAACCCGTGCGCAAGACGTGCATCACGGCCTCGAACACCTGTCGCGCCGGCTTGGGCGGCCGCCCGGCACCAGGCTTGCGAGTAAACGTCTTGTCCGGCGCCCGAGTGCGCACAGGAATCAGTGGCTCCACCCTCTGCCAGAAGTCATCCGTGACGACCCAGGACTCCACGCGCTTCTTCGCCATCGCACCACCTCGACGCCGCGCAAATGGGCAGCTCGGAGCGGTAGTTTACTATTTACGGATAATATCCTAAATTCGGTGGATTGTCCCCCACCCCCCCGAGCGCCGGGTGGAGCCGCACGCCGTCAACTCAGCAGTTTCGCCAGCACTTTGCGCAGGATGCGCACCTCGTCCGGCAACAGCCTGGCCAGGAGCCGGCGCTCCAGATCAAGCGCGTGCGGCACGATGGCCTGATAGCTGGCCGCGCCGGCCGGGGTCAGGCGAAGCGGCTTGAGGCGCTTATCGGCGGAGGAACTGACGCGCTGAATCAGGCCCGTCTCCTCCAGCCGCTTGACAGCCCGGTGCACCGCAACTGCATCCATGCCGGAACGCTCGACAACCGCCGTTGCCGCACTCTCACCGAACTCGCCCACCAGCGCGAGTGTTCGCCCCTCCGTGCGTGACAGACCATGACCCTCGCCGTAGACCGCCTCCAGTTCCCGCGACAGACGGCTGGACAGCAAGGCGAGCTGATAGGGCACGTAGTCGTCCATCGTGAGGGGCGCGCGGACTCCGTCGCCCCGGCCGGCAGGGTCGGGCGCATGCGCCGGTCGTGACACTGACTTGGTCATTTCCGACATCATACTTTAGATTTCATATGAAATGTTTCGATCGACGACATAGAAACGCACAACCCATCAAGGTTTGGAAATCGACCTTATCAAACATGGAAATTTTTTCATGAACACGCTTTTAGGGGAAACCCGACTTGCTTTCATATGAAACATATTTATAATTACATTTGTAACTGATTTTCCGTGTTTCACGGATCACCACCTGAAGGAGAAGCTCATGAACATCCGCCCTGTTTCAACGCGCCGCGCCCTGCTTGGGCTGCCCGCCGCACTGTGCGCCACTGCGCTGAGTTCGCATCTTGGCCTGGCGCGCGCGCAGTCCGGCAAACCGGTTTCGTTCGTGGTGCCGGTGCCTGCGGGTGGCGGAATGGACGTAAGCGCCCGGCTCGTTGGCGAGAACGTGCGCGACGCGCTCGGTTTGGTCATCGTGGAAAACAAGCCCGGCGCGGCGCTGCGCCTGGCGCTCCAGGCCGTGCGTACCGCCGCACCTGACGGGAACACGCTGCTGTACACGGCCGTCTCGCCCTTCACCATCTATCCTTACATCTACCAGAAGCCGGGGTATTCGGAGTCGGACTTCGTCCCCATCGTGCCAGCCGTGGCCTTCGATTTCGCCATCGGCGTGCCGGCCTCCAGCCCGATCACGACTTTGGCGCAATACCTCGAAGCCGTTCGCCGCGACCCGGAGCGCAACGGGCTCTACGGCGTGCCTGCGGCAGGGTCGGCGGCCCATTTCGTTGGGGCGGCACTGGCATCGGCGGCAGGCCTGAAGATGGCGCCCGTGGCGTACCGTGGATCGGCCCCACTGATGAACGACCTGATGGGCGGACATCTGGCCGTCGCGACCAATGTGCTCGGGGAGTTCATTCCGCATCGCGGAAAAGTGCGGGTGCTCGCCACCACGGGAGCGGCCCGATCCTCCCTCATGTCCGATGTGCCCACCTTCACGGAATTGGGCTATCCCAACCTGGTGTTGGGAGAGCAGTTCGGCCTGTTCGCTCCGAAGGGAACACCCCCTGCGACGATCAACCGCATCAATGGCGCCGTGCAGAACGCGGTTCGTCAGCCGGACGTTCAGAAACGGCTCGGGGAGATGGGCTACACACCCATGCCCATGACGGCGGAGGCCTTCGCAACGAAACTGGCCGCCGACCGGGCCAAGTGGGGGCCCATCATCGCGGCCACGGGCTTCAAGGCCGAGGAGTAGACGACATGCCCGCCATCACAGCTTTTACACCGCACTGGCAACACGCGCTGGACCGCCTGTGCGAGCGGGTGCTCCAGATCCGCTCGGCCGTCGGCGACGCCTGGCCCTACCACTGCGACCCCGTTACCGGCGAGTGGGACACCACGCAAGATGGCGATTGGTGCGGAGGCCACTGGGTGGAGTCGCTGCGCATCGTCGGCGAACTTGCGGGCAATCGCGCGCTGCTGGCCGAGTCCACACAACGTGCCGAGCGCCTGCGCCCATATCTTGAGCGCGATGACATGTTTCGCGGTCATCGCTTCTACTATGCCGCCGCGCGCCAGTATGCGTGGACGGGGGACCGACGGCATCGCAACCTCGCCCTGGCGGCGGCCTGGGCCGTCCGCTCCATGGCGATGTCGTCGAACGGCGCAATGCCCATCGGCACACAGGTCCAGGTTCGCTCGACGACCCTCTCGGGACGCGACAAGGTCTGCTGCGACAACGTGCACCCGAATCTGATCCTGGACTGGTGGGCCTACAAGGAAACAGGAGACCCGTCCTTCATCGAGGGCGCGCGGCGGCACCTGGACCTGACGGCGCGCGACTTCGTGCTCGATGATGGCTCGAGCATCGAGTTCGCCGACTACGACGTGGTGACCGGCCAGCAAATCCGCCATTACACCCTGCTGGGTGCGCACGACGAAAGCTGCTGGTCGCGCGGACAGGCCTGGGTCGTGGCCGGCTACCTGCGCGCATGGGAAGCGCTGCGCGACCCGCGCTATCTGATGATCGGCACCAAGTGCCTGCGCTACTGGCGCGACCACAGCGGCCCGGGCGGAGTGCCGCCCTGGGATTTCAAGGACCCGGCGCTGGCCATGGGCGAAGCCGATGTGCCGCTCGACACCTCGGCCAGCGCGATCGTGGTGGAGCAGTTGGCACGCCTGGCGCTGGTCAGGGATGCGCCAGCGGCGCTGGACCCGATCCTTGAACAACTGCCGGTCATGCTGGACGGTCTGCTGCAGCACCTCAACCCGGAAGGCCGCCTGCTCGACGGTTGTTTCAACCAACCCAGGCGTTACGCCAACCGCAGCGAGTTGATCTGGGGAACGGCGTACCTGCTGTTCGCCCTGTATTACCTGAAGACGGGTCGCGTGGTCGAGTGAGCGCCGTCACCAGCTCGTTGCCCGACGACGAGGCATCGGTAGTCGAAGTGGTCGAGTTCGTGGCCCGGACTTCCGCACCCGCCGCACTTGAGGACGCCATCCGCTCGTCGATTGATCTGCTCAAGGCCGCCCGAGGCTACCGGGGGCATGTCTTGGGCCGCAGCGCCGAGCGAGCGTCCACCGTGATGCTGCTGGTGTACTGGACGTCCCTGGAGTCGCACACCCGAGACTTTCGGGGATCACCGGAAGGCCGGCGCTGGCACGCCGCACTCGATCCGCATCTGGCGCAACCGCCGCGCGTGGTGCATTGCCTGGCAGAGGATCGGCAGGGTCGCGAGGGGCGGTCGTGAGCTTGCGTTCACCCTTCTCGGTTGCCCGACGGCGATGTACGAGTAGCTCGGTCTGCCGCCATCCCAGTCAACCTAAGTCCGGCAGCTGACAGCACGCCGCCTGATCTTCAAAATCACCTTTCGGATTCTCAAATTTTGTTAATGCATCTACAATTCTGTCACAACATTAACAAATATCCATCACAGGCTGGCCTGAAACCCTGAAACAAGGCCATTTTTATATGCCATTCTGGCCGGGACACAAATAAACACCACCACGGGCAGCTATTGATTTTATAGCATTCGAGTGCTTCGCTAAATCACACCCGCGTAGGCTCCGCCGTCCAGTTGAAGATTCTGTCCGGTCATGAAGCCGGCATTCGAGCCGCACAGGAAAGCGCAGGCCTGGCCGAACTCCTCGGGACGACCAAACCGCTTGGCTGGCAAGGTATTGGCAATCTGCTCGCGGGCGGCTTCGTGGGAGATTCCCTGTTCGCGCATCAGACGCTGGGCCATGAATTCCTGTCGAGGGGTATCGAACCGTTCCGGCAATAGGTTGTTGAGCGTGACGTTGTCGACGATGGCTTCGCGCGACAGCGCTTTCGACAGCGCCGTGAGTGCCGCGCGGGCCGCTGTGGACAGGCCCATGGCGGCATGTGGCGTCTTCACCATAGCTGACGTGATGTTGACCACCCGGCCAAACCGGCGTGACCGCATGCCAGGCAGGACTTCGCGCAACAGCAGTGCGGCCGCCAGCAGGTTGCTCTCCAGGGCTCCGACCCAGGCCGCATGGTCCCAGTCGGCCAACTGTCCGGGCGGCGGTCCGGCGTTGTTGTTGATCAGGATGTCGGGTTCCGGGCAGGCCGCCAGCAAGGCGGCACGGCCAGCGTCGGTGTTGATGTCAGCTTGCACGGCAGTGATGCGCGCGCCCGTGGCGGCGCGCAAGGCGGCGGCCGCGCGCTCCAGCTTATCCGCATCGCGTCCGTTGATGAACACCTCACACCCTTCCTGCGCCAGAGCGAGCGCACAGGCATAACCCAGCCCTTGTGACGAGGCGCAGACGATGGCGCGGCGACCGCGGATGCCCAGGTCCATGTTCAGTGTGCTTCCTGCAAGCTGGCGAAGGTCTTGCCCTCGGCCACCAACCGTTGCAACAGCGGCGCGGGTTGCAACCAATACCCGTCTTGGGCGTGAAATCGCTCAAGGTCCGCCAGTACCTGGGGCAAGCCGATGCGATCGGCCAGGTACATCGGCCCTCCGTGATGGGCGGGGAACCCGTATCCGGTGAGATAGGTGATGTCGATGTCGCTGGGCCGCAGCGCAATGCCTTGCTCGAGCAGCCTGGCGCCCTCGTTGATCATGCCGTAGAGGCAGCGCTTGAGAATCTCCCCCTCATCCATCGGCTGGCGCACGATGCCCATGCGGGCAGACTCCTCCACGATGTAGCGCTCGATCTCCGGGTCCCGCCTCGGAGTCCGGTCACCCGGCTCGTAGCGGTACCAGCCCTTGCCCGATTTTTGACCCAGGCGCCCCAGGTCGCACAGCTTCAGAATCAGATCGTTCCAGCGGTGCTCGGATGAGCGAGTGGCCATCTGGGCCTTGCGGGTTTGGTAGCCCACGTCGTTCCCAGCCATGTCGTGCACCGCAAAAATGCCCATGGCGTAGCCGAATTTCTTCAGCGCGGCATCCACCTCGTGGGGCAGCGCTCCGTCTTCGACCGCGAAGTGGGCTTCGCGGGTGTAGTTGCGAAACAGCGCATTGCCGATGAAACCGGGGTAGATGCGTGCCAACACGGCGATTTTCCCCATGCGGCGCCCGAGGTCCATCAACGTGGCGATGGCGTCTGGCGAGGTTTTCGCGGCCCGCACGACCTCCAGCAACTTCATCACGTGCGCGGGGCTGAAAAAGTGCGCGCCCACCACGTCCTGCGGGCGTTGCGTCACATGGGCAATCTCGTCCACGTCCAGGCCAGAGGTGTTGGTGGCCAAAATAGCCCCGGGCTTGCACAACGCATCAAGCTGTCTAAAGATCGACTGCTTGAGCCCCATGTCCTCAAACACGGCCTCAATCACCAGATCGGCGTCCTTGCCGTCCGCCAGGTCCACGGAACCGGTGATCAGAGCCAGCCGGCGCTCTTTGTCGACTTCGGTCAGCTTGCCGCGTTGCACGGTGGCGGCGTAGTTGTCCTTGATGCGGCCAACGCCGCGGGCCAGGCCTTCGGCGTTGGCATCGATCAGGATGACCGGGATGCCGATGTTGGCGAACGACATGGCGATCCCGCCGCCCATCGTGCCGGCGCCAATCACGGCCACGGCGTTCACGGGCCGCAGAGGCGTATCGACGGGGATGTCGGGAATGTTGGCGGCTTCGGCTGCCGCGAACTTGGCGTGCGCCTGCGCTCGGGCTTTGTCGTGTTCGGCAACTTCAAACAGGTCGTAGGGCATGGTCAGGCTTCCGTCGCGCAGGCCATCAGGCCTGGCTGTCTTGCAGCTTTTTTGCCTTGCCGTCCACGAACTCGCGCAGGCGAGCCTCCGCCTCGGGTGGGCGGGCGCGGGCCGAATTCAGTTGTTCCATGAACAAGCCGTCGTCGTGCGACAGATCGTGCACACGGGGAAGCACGTTGATGATCATCCAGTTGGTTTCCAGGCTGTTCTTGCCCACCCGCTCGGCAATCGCCCTCGCCTTCTCCAACGCTTTGCCAGCCGGCACCACGTAGCGAACAATGTGTTCGCGCTCCGACTCTCCGGCATTGAGCAGGCGCCCGGTGAGCATCATGTCCATCATCACCGTGGTGCCCACCACGCGCTGGATGCGAACCGTGCCGCCGCCGCCGACGAAGATGCCCCGCTGCCCTTCGGGCAAGCCGCAGACCACCGTGTCGTCGGCCACCCGGACGTGAGCGGCCATCGCCAGCTCCAGACCGCCACCCACCACCGCACCATGCAAGGCGGCCACGAAGGGAATCGGGCCACGCGCGATGAGGTCGAACACCTCGTGCCAGTTGTGGCGGCGGCGCTTGCGCGGGGGTTTGATCTGGCCCGTGGCCCGCGCCAAGGCCTCGGCCAGATCCAGGCCGGCGCAGAAGTTGCTGCCATGCCCAAACAACACCGCCACGTCAGCCTCTTCGTGCGCGCGCAGCACGGCAGCGCGCAGTTCATCAATCAGGAGGTCGTTGATGGCGTTGCGCTTGTCTGGCCGGTTCAGGCCAATCAGGGCAATGCTGCCCTCCAGCTGGTACGTGATCAAGGGCGTTGTCATGTGTGCGGTCTCCACAAGGCGGTTTTCGTTCTGGAAATGGGCGGCGCCGGCTCTGCAACACCTGCCCCGACATCGAACCCGGTGCTGCCGAGCAGCCGGCCGTCAGCGGCGCGTCAATCCGGCTTGAAGCCAGACGCCGCGATGATGGGCTCCCAATGCGCCAGCTCTTCGCGCTGCAGGGTGTCCATCTGCGCGCTGTTGCGAAAAAGCGGGGTCACCATCAGGCGCTGGCTCATCACCTCCTTGACATCCGGCATTTGCAGCACCTGCTGGATGGCCTTTTCCATGCGCTGCACCTCGGCCGCCGGCGTGCCGGCCCTTGCCCACATTCCGGTCCAGGCCTCGCCGGCGGTGACGTTGAGGCCTTGCTCGGCAAACGTGGGAATGTCGGGCATCAGCGGTGAACGTTCCTTGGTAAAGAGACCGATCACCTTGATCTTGCCAGAGCGATGGTGGGCCATCATGCCGTCCAGCAGGCTGATGGCCGATGGCACGTGGCCGCCCACGAGGTCCGTCACCATCGGCGGAGAGCCCTTGTACGGCATCACGAGCAAATCCAGGCCAGCGGCCTTGGCAGCTTCTAGTAGGATCAGGCGGCCTTCATGCAG
>DAIOSZ010000075.1:6825-15274 GCA_036752305.1 Burkholderiaceae bacterium | reverse complement strand
CTACATGGTCGGCCGCCATCCGTGCTGAGCGAGCCTGCCCGCCGCCGCGCCCGCTGACCGCACCGGAGACCGACATGACCGCCCAATGCTCCCTTCTTGCCCGGCGCGCCTTGCTCGCGTTGCCTCTGATTTGCGCCGCAGGCGCGCTGGCGCAGCCTGCCGCAGGCGTCGTCCGCTTCGTCGTGCCGTTCCCGGCCGGGGGCGTGACCGATCAGGTGGCGCGCATCGTCGCCGAGGCCATGGCGCGCCCGCTCGGGCAGACCCTGATCGTGGACAACCGCCCGGGCGCTGGCGGGCGCATCGGCATCGACGCGGTGCTCAAGGCGCCCGCCGACGGCAGCGTCTGGCTGTTCACCAATTCCAGCTACGGCATTCTTCCGGTGATCGATCCCAAGGTCGCCTTCGATCCGACCCGGGATCTGGTTCCCGTCAGCATGATCGGCAGCTACGGCCTGCAGATCGTGACGCGCAAGGACATGCCGGCCGCGTCGTTGTCGGCTTTCATCGCCCACGCGCGCCAGAACCCGGGAAAGCTCAGCTACGGCAGCGCCGGCATGGGAAGCGGCGCGCATTTCGCCGGCGAGTACTTCAAATCCCTGACCGGGACCTACCTGGTGCACATCCCCTACAAATCCACCAGCGCCGCGCTGGCGGATGTGGCCGGCGGGCTGCTCGACCTGACGTTCGACGCGGCCGCCAAGCCTCTGATTGACGCGGGGCGGGTCAAGCTCCTGGCCGTCACCGGCGACAAGCGCGACCCGCGCTTTCCGAACACGCCGACCGCGCAGGAGGCCGGACTCCCGCCGTTTGCCGCGATGCAATCCTGGCTGGGTCTGTTGGCGCCAGCGGGTACGCCCGCCGCCGTGGTGGAGCGGTTCAACGCCGCCGCGTCGGCCGCGGTCGCCGAACCCGGCGTGCAGCGGCGCCTGGCCGACCTGGGCGTGCTGGCGCAAGGCGGCCCGGCGGCCCGTCTGGGCCATGCCATCGGCGAAGACCTGCGCCTGTACCGCGACATTGCGGGCCAGGCCAGGCTGCGCTTTGATTGACCGACGCGCCGCGCCAAAACCATGGACAAACACAACCCCCTCACGGGCTGGCAGGTCGATCGCGCGTCGATCCGCCACGTCGGCCACGATCTCCAGCGGCCCGAGTGCGTGCTCGCCGAACGCAGCGGCGTGGTCTGGGCGGCGGACGCGCGCGGCGGCGCGATGCGCCTCGCGCCCGACGGCACGCAGCGGCTGGTCGCGCCGCCAGCACCCAAAGCCGCCGCCGGCAGCGATTTCGAAGCCCGTTACGTACAGGGCCAGGGCTCGCTGCCCAACGGAATGGCGTTCCTGGCCAATGGTGACTTTCTGATCGCCAACTGGGGCACCGACGCCATCGAGACCATGACCCGCCAGGGACAGGTGCGGCGAATCCTCGATCGCATCGACGGACAAGCACTGGGCAAGGCGAACTTTCCGTTGCGCGACAGCCGCGGGCGCCTGTATTTCACGGTGACCACGCGCATGCAGCCCTGGACCGATTCGATCAACGCGCGCGCGCGTGACGGCTACATCGCGCTGTTCGACGAGCGCGGCAACGCGCGCATCGTCGCCGACGGCTTTGAAGGCACCAACGAGATACGCCTGGACGCCAACGAGGAGTGGATGTACGTGGTCGAGAGCAACGCCCGGCGCATTTCACGCCTGCGCGTGCGCGCGGACGGCTCGCTGGGCGAGCGCGAGACCTACGGGCCGCGACGGCTCGCGGGCTTTCCGGACGGCTTTGCCTTCGACGCCCACGGCAATCTCTGGGTGACGCTGGTCATGGCCGATCGGCTGATCGCCATCACGCCAGAAGGCGAGGTGCTGACGCTGCTGGACGATGGCGATCCGGCCGCCACCGAGCAGCTGGACGCGCACTACGACAGCCGGACCCTGACGCCAGCCATCATGGAACGGGCGGCCGGCACGCTGGCGCCGTGGATGGCGAGCGTGACCTTCGGCGGCCCGGACCTGCGCACGGTCTATCTGGGCAGCCTGCGCGGCCACACGCTGCCCAGCTTTCGCGCCCCGGTGGCCGGTCTGCCCCTGGTGCACTGGAACGAGGGAGTCCCCGCATGAAACTCGCCACCCTGAAAAGCGGCAGCCGCGACGGCCGGCTCGTCGTGGTATCGGCCGACCTGCGGCGCGCGGTCGATGCCACGCCGGTGGCGCCCAGCCTGCTGGCGGCGCTGGAGGATTGGGCCGTGGCCCGGCCACGCCTGCAGGCGCTGTCGGCGCAACTGGCGCGCGGGACGGCGCCGGGCGCCTTCGATTTCAACGTCCTGCACGCCGCTGCCCCGCTGCCCCGGGCGCCGCAATGGTGCGACGGGTCGGCTTTCCTGAACCACGGCCGCCTGATGGCGCGCGCCTTCGGCATGGCACCGATTCCCGATGCGGACACCGTGCCCCTCATGTACCAGGGCGGCAGCGACGATCTGCTGGGCCCTTGCGACGACCTGCCGCTGCCGCGCGAGTCCGACGGCATCGATTTCGAGGGCGAGTTCGGCGTGATCGTCGATCGGGTTCCCATGGGCTGCCAGCCCGCCGAGTGCCGCGAGCGCATTGCGCTGCTGGTGCAGCTCAACGACGTGAGCCTGCGCGCGCTCGGTCCGCGCGAAATGCGCACCGGATTCGGCTTCTTCCAGGCCAAACCCTCGTCGAGCTTTGCGCCGGTGGCGGTCACGCCCGACGAGATCGGCCCCGCCTGGAACGACGCGCGCGTGTGCCTGGATCTGCGGGTGGACTACAACGGCGCGTGGTTCGGCCATCCCAACGGCGGGGACATGCATTTCGGCTTTGACCAGCTGATCGCGCACGCGGCGGCGACGCGGCGTCTGTCGGCCGGCACCATCATCGGCTCGGGCACGGTCTCCAACGCGGCCATGGGCCGCGGTTGCGCGTGCATTGCCGAGCGGCGGGCCATCGAGACGATTGAATCGGGGCAGGCGCACACCCCGTTCATGCGTTTTCATGACCGGGTGCGCATGGAGGCCCGCTGGCAGGACCAGCCGGTGTTTGGTGCGATTGACCAGCGCGTGGTCCAGGCCGCGCGCCGCGATCCTCCGGGAGGGATATGAAGGTTCTGGTGACCGGCGCGGCCGGTTTCATCGGGCGACATCTGGTGGAACTGCTGCGCCTGCGCGGGCGGGTGGGCACACAGGCGGTGCAGGCGCTGGCCGTGGCGGACCAGCACCTGGGCGACTTGCCCGCCGGCGCGGTCGGCCTGCCGGGCGATCTGGGTTCAAGACCGGTGCGCGAATCGGTGGTCGGCTTTGCGCCCGATCTGGTGTTCCACCTGGCCGCCGTTCCCGGCGGCGCCGCCGAGGAAGACTACGCGCTCGGGCGCCGCGTGAACCTCGACGCGACACTGGCGCTGTTTGAATGCCTGGCCAGGCGCGAGCGGCCGCCGGTCGTGGTGTACGCGAGCAGCATTGCCGTGTACGCCAGCGGGGAGCGCGGCCCCATCACGCCGCTGACGCCCCTGCGTCCACCACTGACCTACGGCGCGCACAAGCTGGCCTGCGAGGTGCTGCTGGCGGATTTTTCCCGCCGCGGCTTGCTGGACGGGCGTTCGCTGCGCCTGCCGGGCATCGTGGCGCGGCCGCGCGCGCACTCCGGGCTGGCGTCGGCGTTCATGAGCGAGCTGCTGCACGCGCTGGCCAATGGAGAGCGCTGCCGCTGCCCGGTGTCCGCACAGGCGACGGCCTGGTGGATGTCGGCCTGGTGCTGCGCCGACAACCTGCTGCGCGGCGCCGCTCTTGCCGTGAGCGGCGACGACGGCGCGCGGGCCTGGCCGCTGCCGGTTCTGCGGCTGTCCATCGCACAGGTGGTGGACGCGCTGGCGCAGCGCTACGGACAGGACCGCCAGGCTCTGGTGGAATACGCGCCGCAACCGGCGTTGGAAGCCGTGTTCGGGCGCTATCCCGTGCTGGACGACAAGGCGTCGCGCGCACTGGGCCTGAGCGACGATGGATCGCCGCAGGCGCTGATCGCGAACGCACTGACCCGCACTGCGCCACGCGGCTTTGTTCCGCAGGTATCGCTCCTGATTTGATAGCTGCTGTTGGTGGTGTTTACTGGAGTTGTTGCCGAAAAGTCCATGAAATTCGGGTCAAAAACGGGCTTGCAACGGTCTGAAACTCAAGAATTTGTTGATGTTTCTACATTTATGTAGATATTTCTACAAAAGTTACTCTGAAACCCGGGAATGGACTGTCTTTTGCGCTCATTTTCAGCATCATTTTGGCTTGAACGCATTTAAATACGACCACGGGCAGCTATGATTTTTATACTCATGGCGGCTTCGCAAGCCTTGGGAAAGCGCGTCAAAATCCGGCCCCATGGACGCTCTCTCCGCATCATCCCCGCAAGCCTCTGACGCGCAGGCGCTGCCCCTGGCGGGCATTCGCGTCGTCGAGTTCACGCACATGGTCATGGGGCCGACCTGCGGCATGATCCTGGCCGACCTGGGCGCCGAGGTCATCAAGGTCGAACCGCTGGCGGGCGACAACACGCGGCGCCTGTTGGGCTCCGGTTCGGGCTTTTTTGGCATGTTCAACCGCAACAAGCAAAGTCTGGCGGTGGACGTGAAGGACCCGCGTGGGCGCGAGATCGTGCTGCGCCTGGTGGCGGGGGCCGACGTGTTCAATGAGAACTTCAAGGGCGGGGTGATGGAGCGGCTGGGCTTTGGCTACCCGGCGCTGTCGCGCCTGAACCCGCGGCTGATCTACGTCTCGCACAAGGGTTTTCTGCCCGGCCCCTACGAGCACCGCACGGCGCTGGACGAGGTGGTGCAGATGATGGGCGGCCTGGCCTACATGACCGGCCCCGAGGGCCGGCCGCTGCGCGCCGGCACCAGTGTGAACGACATCATGGGCGGCATGTTCGGCGTGATCGGGGTGCTCGCGGCACTCACGCAGCGCGCGCGCACCGGACGCGGGCAGGAGGTGCAGAGCGCGCTGTTCGAGAACAACGTGCTGCTGGTCGCGCAGCACATGATGCAGTACGCGGTGACCGGCCAAGCCGCCGCGCCCATGCCCAGCCGCATCAGCGCCTGGGCGCTGTATGACGTGTTCACCGTCAAGGACGGCGAGCAGATCTTCCTGGCCGCCGTCAGCGACACCCAGTGGGCCGCGCTGTGCGAGGAGTTCGGCTTTGCCGACCTGCAGGCCGACCCGCGCCTGGTGGGCAACAACGCCCGCGTGAAGGCCCGCGACTGGCTGCTGCCGGCGCTGCGCGAGCGCTTTGCGGCGTTTTCCGCGGCCGAGCTGAGCGCGCGCTTCGAGCGGCGCGGCCTGCCCTACGCGCCGATTACCCGGCCCGAGCAGCTGTTTGACGACCCACACCTGCTGGCCACCGGTGGCCTGGCTCCGGTGACGCTGCCGCCCGACGCCAGCGTGAGCGGCAGGACCATCGCCACACGCGCGGCGCTGCTGCCACTCACGCTCGGCGGCGAGCGCCTGGCCCTGCGCCGGCCGCCGCCCGCGCTGGGCGAACACACGCAGGCGCTGTTGCAAGGCCTGGGTTACGACGCGGCGGAGATTGCCGCGCTGGCCGAGGCCGGCGTGGTGGGCGCGCGGGAAGGTGCGCCGTCGGGCGCCGGCCCGACGGGCGAACCCGACAACGCCTGAGAGGCTGGAAGAGCGAGGGCCGGAAGGCGCCCAAAACAAAAAACCCACGGCGCAAACCGTGGGTTTTTGAGTACCCCACCGCACGCGGCGGGGTAGGGAAGCCGAAATCAGCTGCCGGACTTGGTGCCGACGACTTCGATCTCCACGCGGCGGTTCTTGGCGCGGCCTTCCTTGGTGCGGTTGTCCGCCACAGGCTGCTTCTCGCCCTTGCCTTCGGTGTAGACGCGATTCTTCTCGACGCCCTTGGACACCAGATAGGCCTTGACGGCCTCGGCGCGACGCACCGACAGCTTCTGGTTGTAGGCATCGGTACCGATGGAATCGGTGTGGCCGACAGCGATGATGACTTCAAGCGCGATGCCCTTGATCTTGCCAACCAGATCGTCCAGCTTGGCTTTGCCTTCGGGCTTGAGCACCGACTTGTCGAAGTCGAAGAAGGCGTCAGCGGCGTAGGTGACCTTTTGGACGACGGCGGCCGGGGCTGCGGCCGGCGCAGGTGCAGGTGCAGGTGCAGGCCCAGCAGTGGGCGGAACGACGACAGGAGCAGTCGGTGTGGCAGCAGGCGCCGACGCGGCCGGAGCCGGAGCGGCCAAGGCACCGTCGCAACCCACGGCAGCCGTGGCGGGCGTCCAGTAGGCATTGCGCCAGCACAGTTCGTTGGTGCCGTTCTTCCAGACGATTTCGCCGGTGCCGTTTTGCCAGTTGTCAACCACGTTGCCACCGTTGGCCGCGCGAACCTGGGCGCCAGCGGCAGTAGCGAGCGCAGCAGAAGCAAACAACATTGCAACTTTGTTCAGTTTCTTCATGGTTCTCCTCACAGGGGAAAAAAGCCGCAGACTCGCTGCGAGTGGATACATACGCTCCCGATGACCATCACCGGAATCGTTGAAAGGGATTGTGCCACAGAGATACCCCCGAACAAGCCAAAGGTTCCCGCGCGTCAACATCCATAGCAGTTGGCCTACAAAAAAGGGGCTTGACTGTTGCTAAGCCACGACAAGGCGGCGCCCTTAAAATCGCCGCTGCGTCATCTTTTTGCAACACCTGAGCGGCATCGCCTGCGCATGACTTCCTTCGCCAAAGAAACCCTGCCGATCAGCCTCGAAGAGGAAATGCGGCGCAGTTACCTCGACTACGCGATGAGCGTGATCGTGGGCCGCGCGCTGCCCGACGCGCGCGACGGCCTCAAGCCGGTGCATCGGCGCGTGCTCTACGCGATGCACGAACTCAACAACGACTGGAACCGGCCGTACAAAAAGTCGGCGCGCATCGTCGGCGACGTGATCGGTAAGTATCACCCGCACGGCGACACCGCCGTCTACGACACCATCGTGCGCATGGCGCAGGATTTCTCGCTGCGCCACATGCTGGTGGACGGCCAGGGCAACTTTGGCTCGGTGGACGGCGACAACGCGGCTGCGATGCGCTACACCGAGATCCGCCTGTCGAAGATCGCGCACGAGATGCTCGCCGACATCGACAAGGAGACCGTCGATTTCGGGCCCAACTACGACGGCTCCGAGCGCGAACCGCTGGTGCTGCCGAGCAAGCTGCCCAACCTGTTGGTCAACGGCTCGGCCGGCATTGCCGTGGGCATGGCCACCAACATCGCGCCGCACAACCTCAACGAGGTGGTGGACGCCTGTCTGCACCTGCTGGCGCTCCCCGAGGCGAGCGTGGACGATCTGATGGAGATCATTCCGGCGCCGGACTTTCCCACCGCCGGAATCATCTACGGCACCAGCGGCGTGAAGGAGGGCTACCGCACCGGTCGCGGCCGCGTGGTGATGCGCGCCAAGTGCCATTTCGAGGACATCGATCGCGGCCAGCGCCAGGCGATCATCGTCGATGAGCTGCCCTACCAGGTCAACAAGAAGACGCTGCAGGAGCGCATGGCCGAACTGGTGCACGACAAGAAGCTCGAAGGCATCAGCCACATCCAGGACGAGAGCGACAAGTCGGGCATGCGCCTGGTGATCGAGCTCAAGCGCGGCGAAGTGCCGGAGGTGGTGCTCAACAACCTGTACAAGCAGACGCAGCTGCAAGACACCTTCGGCGTGAACATGGTGGCGCTGGTGGACGGCCAGCCACGGTTGTGCAACCTCAAGGATCTGATCGAGGTGTTCCTCGACCACCGGCGCGAGGTGGTCACGCGGCGCACCGTGTTCACGCTGCGCAAGGCGCGCGAGCGCGGCCATGTGCTCGAAGGGCTGGCCGTGGCGCTGGCCAACATCGACGAGTTCATCCGCATCATCCGCGAGTCGCCCACGCCGCCGGTCGCCAAGGCCGAGTTGATGGCCCGCAACTGGGACAGCCCGACGGTGAAGGCGATGCTGACCCGGGCACGGGAGGACGGCTCGCTGATCAGCGCCGACGATTACCGCCCCGAGGGGCTACCGCGCGACTTCGGGATGCAGGCCGACGGCCTGTACCGCCTGTCGGACACGCAGGCGCAGGAAATCCTGCAGATGCGCCTGCAACGCCTGACCGGGCTGGAGCAGGACAAGATCGTGGCCGAGTACAAGGCGGTGATGGCCGAGATCGAGGACCTGCTCGACATCCTGGCCAAGCCCAGCCGCGTGGCCGAGATCATTGGCGAGGAGCTGCGCGCGATCAAGCAGGAGTTCGGCCAGACCAAGCTGGGCGCGCGGCGCAGCCAGATCGAGGTGAGCGCGCAGGATTTGTCCACCGAGGATCTGATCGCTCCCACCGACATGGTGGTCACGCTCAGCCACAGCGGCTACATCAAGAGCCAGCCGCTGTCCGAATACCGCGCGCAGCGGCGCGGCGGGC
>DAIOSZ010000075.1:0-6815 GCA_036752305.1 Burkholderiaceae bacterium | reverse complement strand
ACTGGATCGACCAGCTCTTCATCGCCAACACGCACGACTACATCCTGTGCTTTTCCAACCGCGGGCGGCTGTACTGGCTCAAGGTGTGGGAGGCGCCGTCCGGCTCGCGCGGCTCGCGCGGGCGGCCCATCGTCAACATGTTCCCGCTGACCGAAGGCGAGAAAATCACCGTGGTACTGCCGCTGACGGGCGACAAGCGCAGCTTCCCCGCCAACCAGTACGTGTTCATGGCCACCCGGATGGGCACGGTCAAGAAAACCGCGCTGGACGAGTTTTCCAACCCACGCAAGGCGGGCATCATCGCCGTTGACCTGGACGAGGGCGACTTCCTGATCGGCGCTGCGCTGACCGATGGCGCGCACGACGTGATGCTGTTCTCCGATGGCGGCAAGGCGGTGCGCTTCGACGAGAACGACGTGCGCCCGATGGGTCGCAACGCGCGCGGCGTGCGCGGCATGATGCTGGACGACGGCCAGAGCGTGATCGCGATGCTGGTGGCCGAGGACGAGCAGCAGTCGGTGCTCACCGCCACCGAGAACGGCTACGGCAAGCGCACCAGCATCACCGAATACACGCGCCACGGCCGCGGCACCAAGGGCATGATTGCCATCCAGCAAAGCGAGCGCAACGGCAAGGTGGTGGCCGCCACGCTGGTGCGGCCCGACGATGAAATCATGCTGATCACCGATACCGGCGTTCTGGTGCGCACGCGCGTGGCGGAAATCCGCGAACTGGGCCGCGCCACGCAAGGCGTGACCCTGATCGGCCTGGACGATGGCGCGCAGCTCTCCGGCCTGCAGCGCATCGTCGAAAACGACGCCACCGAAGCGGCGGGCGATACCGCCGCCGACCCCAACCCTGAAGAACCCACTCCATGAAACATATCCTCCAAGCCGGTTTGATCGGCATCGTGCTCGCCACCTCGGGCGCGGCCGCGCTGGCCGAGACCAAGCGCGAGCTGGCCGTCAAGCTGGTCACGCTGCAACAGGCCGATTACGAAAGCCTGGGCCGCGAGATCGCCGCCAACACCGCCCAGCGCCTGTTGCAGGCCGTGCTGCCGGCCGTCGATGGCTTGCCCGCGGACAAACGGGAAGCCGCCGCGCGCGACGTGCAGGCCGAGATCAAGAAGTTTTTCGACGGTGTCGAACCCATGCTCAAGACAGCGGCCGCCAAATCCTCGCAGGCCGTGGTGCCGCCGCTGCTGGAGGAAAAATTCAGCGAGGACGAGCTCAAGCAGATCATTGCCTGGGTCGATTCGCCGCTGTCGCGCAAATACCGCCAGTTCACCGTGGAATTGCCCGACAAGGTGATGGAAAAAACCGTGGCCGACACCAAGGCGCAGATGGACCCCAAGTTCAAGGCGCTGGATCAGACCTTGATGAAGCGTCTGGGCATCACGCCCGGCAGCGGCGCGGGCGGCGGCACTGGCGGCAAGAGCCCCAAGAAGTGAGCGCCGCTCGCCCATGACCGACCCCGTCCAGACCGAGGAACTCGGCGAACTGCGCCGGCAGATCGACACGCTCGACCATCAGTTGCTGCAACTGCTCAACGCGCGTGCCAAGGTGGCCGAGGCGGTGGGTGAACTCAAGCGCCGCGAGGGCACGCCTTTCTACCGGCCCGACCGCGTGGCCCAGGTGATCCGCAAGATCGAGGATGCCAACACGGGGCCGCTGCTCAACGCCCACGTGGGCGCCATCTGGCGCGAGATCATGTCGGCCTGCCTGGCGCTGGAGACACCCCAGCGCGTGGCCGTGCTGGGGCCACAGGGCACGTTCTGCGAGCAGGCGGCGGTGGAATATTTCGGCAGCGCGGCCAACCTGATCTATTGCGCCAATTTCGACGAGGTGTTCCACGCCACGGCGGCGGGCACGGCGCAATACGGCGTGGTGGGCGTGGAGAACTCGACCGAAGGCGTGGTGGCGCGCTCGCTCGATCTGTTTTTGCGCTCGCCGGTGCACGTGGTCGGCGAGGTCAGCCTGCTGGTGCGGCACAACCTGCTGCGGCAGACGCCGGGGCAGGAAGGCATCGAGGGGGTGCTGGCGCATCCACAGGCGCTGGCGCAGTGCCAGGCCTGGCTCTCGCAGCACCTGCCGCGGGCCGAGCGGCGCGCGGTGGCGAGCAACGCCGAGGGCGCGCGCCTTGCGGCCACCAACCCGGCCTGGGCCGCGCTGGCCAGCGAGCGCGCGGCGGCGCAGTTTGGCTTGCATATCGTCACGCACGCCATACAGGACGAGGCATACAACCGCACGCGCTTTTCCATCATCTGTCTGCCGCAGACGCTGGCCATGCCCACGCCATCGGGCAAGGATTGCACCAGCCTGGTGGTGTCGGTGCCCAACCGGCCCGGCGCGGTGCACGATTTGCTGGTACCGCTCAAGCGCCACGGCGTGTCGATGACGCGCTTCGAATCGCGGCCGGCCAAGTCTGGCCAGTGGGAGTACTACTTCTACATCGACATCGCCGGCCATCCCTCGCAGGCGCCAGTGGCGCAGGCGCTGGCTGAGTTGCAGCAACTGTGCGCGTTCTACAAGGTTCTGGGCGCGTACCCGGTCACCGATTGAGGAGCGCGGCGCAACATGTTTGAACAACTGGGATTGATTGGTTGCGGGTTGATGGGTGGGTCGTTCGCGCTGGCGCTCAAGCGCGCCGGCCTGGTCAAGCGTGTGGTCGGGTACAGCAAATCGCCCTCGACCACCGAGCGGGCCAGGACGATGGGCGTGATCGACGTCGAGGCGCCTTCGGCGCTGCTGGCCGTCTCGGGTGCCGACATCGTGCTGGTGGCCGTTCCCGTGGCCGCGACCGAGGCGACGTTCAAGGCCATTCGCCACCTGCTGTCGCCTTCGACCTTGATGATGGATGTGGGCTCGACCAAGGCCGATGTGGTCGAGGCCGCGCAGCGCGTGCTGCAGCGCAATCTTTCGGCCTTTGTCCCAGCCCATCCGATCGCGGGCAAGGAACAGTCGGGGGTGGAATTCGCCGACCCGGAGTTGTACAAGGGCCGGCAGGTGATTTTGACGCCGATCGCCGCCACGGGCGCTGAGCAACTCAAGCTTGCACGCGAGGTCTGGCGGGCGCTGGGCTCCAAGGTGCGCGAGATGAAGCCCGATGCGCATGACGCCGCCTTCGCGGTGGTGAGCCATCTGCCGCACGCGCTGGCGTTCTCGCTCATCAACGGAATCATTCACCAGCCGGACGGCCAGGAGTTTCTGTCGCTCGGAGGGCCTGGGTTCCGGGACTTCACCCGCATTGCGGCGGGCGATCCCAAGGTCTGGCGCGACATTCTGCTGGCCAACAAGAAAGAGGTGCTGGCGCAGGCCGAGCATTTCCGCAACGCGCTGCTGGCGCTGGAGCTGCTGCTGCGCGAGAACAAGGGCGATGCACTGGAGGCGTTGATTCGCCACGCCAGCCAGACGCGCCGCGCTTGGTCCATGAACGACTGGAACCAGCCAACAGAGGAAAATCCCTGAACCTGCCCGGCGCCGCGCGGCGGCCCTCTGCCACCGATGTTTGACATCCCGTTTCTTGACCTGCCGCCGCTTGAAGGCGCCTCGGGCACCATCGTGCTGCCGGGCTCCAAGAGCATTTCCAACCGCGTGCTGCTGCTGGCCGCGCTGTGCGAAGGCACGACGCGCGTGCACGACCTGCTCGACTCCGACGACACGCGCGTCATGTTGGCGGCGCTGCGCGCGCTCGGGTGTGGCATCGAGCGGGAGGGCAACACTGCCGTGATCACCGGCATTGCCGGGCAGCCCGGCGCGACGGGCGGCGAACTGTTTCTGGGCAACGCAGGCACTGCGATGCGCCCGCTCACGGCGGCGTTGGCTGTCATGGGCGTGCCCGGCGGCGCCCGTTGGCGGCTGTCGGGCGTGGCGCGCATGCACGAGCGGCCGATCGGCGATCTGGTCGATGCGCTGCGCGCGCTGGGCTGCCGCGTGGACTATCTGGGCAACGAGGGCTATCCACCGCTGTCGATCGGCGAGCCCGATCTCCGATTGGACGCGCCGGTGCCGGTGCGCGGCGACGTCTCCAGCCAGTTTCTGACCGCATTGCTCCTGGCGCTGCCGCTGGCCGCCTGGCGGCTGGACCGCGACGTGGTGATCGAAGTCACGGGCGAGCTGATTTCCAAACCCTACGTCGAGATCACGTTGCTGCTGCTGGAGCGCTTTGGCATCGCGGTGCGGCGCGAGGGCTGGCGACGCTTCACGATTCCCGCGGGCAGCCGCTACCGCTCGCCAGGCGAGATTCACGTCGAGGCCGATGCGTCTTCGGCCAGTTATTTCATCGCGCTCGGCGGCTTGGCGGCGACGGCAGCGGCGCCGATTCGCATCCAGGGCCTGGGAGCGGCGTCGATCCAGGGCGACATTCGCTTCGTCGAAGCCGCGCAGGCCATGGGCGTGAGCGTGGAGGCCGGGCCGAACCATCTGACGGTTGCGCGCGGCGCCTGGCCATTGAAAGCCATCGATCTGGATTGCAACCACATTCCCGACGCCGCGATGACGCTCGCCGCGATGGCGCTATTCGCCGACGGTCCTTGCACGCTGCGCAACATCGCCAGTTGGCGCGTCAAGGAGACCGATCGCATCGCCGCCATGGCCGCCGAATGCGCCAAGCTCGGGGCGCGCGTCGACTCCGGCGCCGACTGGCTGCGCGTGACGCCTCCCGCCGCGCCGGGCGACTGGCGCGCCGCCAGCATCCACACCTACGACGACCACCGCATCGCGATGTGCTTCTCGCTGGCGGCCTTCAACGCGGCCGAGCTGCCGGTGCGCATCGAAGACCCGAAATGCGTGGCAAAGACTTTTCCCGACTACTTCGAGACGCTGTTTTCGGTGACGCGCGCGCGAACGCGGGACATCCCCGTGATCTGCATCGACGGCCCCACGGCCTCGGGCAAGGGAACGGTGGCGGCCCGGGTGGCGGCGACGCTGGGCTACCACCTGCTCGACTCCGGCGTGCTGTACCGTCTGACGGGGCTGGCGGCGCGGCGCGCGGGGCTGGCGGCGACCGCCGCGGCGGAGCCCGCGATTGCGGCGCTGGCACGCGGCCTGCCGGTGCGCTTCGAGGCGCAGCGCGTGTGGCTGGACAACGAGGACGTCAGCGACGCCATCCGCGGCGAACAAGCCGGCATGGACGCATCGGCCGTGTCGGCCTTGCCCGCCGTGCGCGCCGCGCTCACCGATCTGCAACTGGCGTTCCGGCAGGCACCGGGGCTGGTGGCCGATGGGCGCGACATGGGCACCGTGATCTTCCCGGGCGCGGCCCTGAAGGTGTTTCTAACGGCGAGCAGCGTGGTACGCGCCGAGCGACGCTATAAACAATTGATTTCCAAGGGAATTTCAGCTAATATCGACAGTCTTCGCAGCGACTTGGAAGCGCGCGACGCGCGGGATGCCTCCCGCAGCGTGGCGCCTCTCAAGCCCGCGCAAGACGCCCGGCTGCTTGACAGCTCCGCGCAAGCCGCCGATGAGGTGGTCGCGCAGGTGCTGGCGTGGTGGCGGGACGTGCGGCCTTTCGGGCGGGAATCCCACCGCTAGGCCGCGCGGAGTCGTTCCCAGGCCCCGTCTGCTCCACTCGCGCGGCAATCGCGCCCCAGCGGTCGGGTTTTCAACTCCAACCGTGGCTTTGCCACACACAACGCCGCCGCCGAACCTCCCAAACCCGCGCATAGGGCGTGGGTCGAGCACTTCGCGTGCGGATCAGGAAATTTTCATGTCTGAATCTTTTGCCGCCCTCTTCGAAGAGTCCCTCAAGCGCGCTGAAATGCGCTCCGGCGAGGTCATCACCGCCGAAGTCGTCCGTGTCGAACACAACCATGTGGTCGTCAACGCGGGCCTGAAGTCCGAGGCCTACGTGCCCATCGACGAATTCAAGAACGACAAGGGCGAAATCGAAGTCCAGGCCGGCGATTTTGTCTCCGTGGCGATCTCCAGCGTCGAAAACGGCTACGGCGACACCATCCTCTCGCGCGACACCGCCAAGCGCCTGGCGTCCTGGCTGGCGCTGGAAAAAGCGCTCGAATCGGGTGAATTCGTGACCGGCACCACATCGGGCAAGGTCAAGGGTGGCCTGACGGTTCTGGTCAACGGCATCCGCGCCTTCCTGCCGGGTTCGCTGGTCGACACCCGTCCGGTGAAAGACCTGACGCCTTTCGAGAACAAGACGCTCGAATTCAAGGTCATCAAACTCGACCGCAAGCGCAACAACGTGGTGCTGTCGCGCCGCGCCGTCGTGGAAGCCAGCATGGGCGAGGAGCGCGCCAAGCTGATGGAGACGCTGAAAGAAGGCGCCATCGTGCGCGGCGTCGTCAAGAACATCACCGAGTACGGCGCGTTCGTCGACCTCGGCGGCATCGACGGCCTGCTGCACATCACCGACATGGCCTGGCGTCGCGTGCGCCACCCCAGCGAAGTGGTGCAGCCCGGCCAGGAGTTGTCGGCCAAGATTCTCAAGTTCGACACCGAGAAGAACCGCGTCAGCCTGGGTCTCAAGCAGATGGGCGACGACCCGTGGATGGGTGTCTCGCGCCGCTACCCGCAGAGCACGCGCCTGTTCGGCAAGGTCACCAACATCGCCGACTACGGCGCGTTCGTCGAGTTGGAGCCCGGCATCGAAGGCCTGGTCCACGTCTCCGAAATGGATTGGACGAACAAGAACGTCGCGCCGTCCAAACTCGTCACGTTGGGTGACGAGGTCGAGGTCATGGTGCTGGAGATCGACGAAGACAAGCGCCGCATCTCGCTGGGCATGAAGCAGTGCCGCGCCAACCCCTGGCAGGAATTCGCGCAAAACACCAAGCGCGGCGACCGCGTCAAGGG
>DAIOSZ010000074.1:380-15406 GCA_036752305.1 Burkholderiaceae bacterium | reverse complement strand
GCGCCTGCCCCAGCGCCTGTACCTGCGCATCTGGCTCGCGGTGATTCTCGCGGTTGCGCTGGTGACGCTGGCGTTTGGCTGGATGCTGCGGCTGAACACCGAGCAGCAGCCGCCGCGCGACGTGCTGATCCGCGACGCGCGGGGCGAGCTTCTTGGCCAGGCGCGCGGCAGGCCGTTGCGCCTGCCCGGCCAGGGAGTTGAGTTTCCAGTGCAGATGAACGATGGCAGCGTGCTGCTGGTGCAGCTCCCCCCCCGCCCAAGACAGCCGGGTGAGGCGCCACCGGGGCGGCCCTGGTTTGCCGGCCCCACGGGACTGTTCTGGATGCTCGGCCTGGTCGCGCTGGCCGTGGCGCTGGGGCTGTACCCGATCGTGCGCTGGCTCACGCAGCGCCTGGAGCAGCTGGAGACCGGCGTGGCGCGCTGGGGCGAGGGCGATCTGGCGGTGCGCGTGCCGGTGAGCGGCGATGACGAGGTGGCGCACCTGGCCGAGCGCTTCAACCGCTCGGCGGCCCGCATCGAGCAGCTCGTGAAGTCGCAAAACGCGCTGCTGGCGGCCAACCGCTCCCTGCTGGCCAACGCCTCGCACGAGTTGCGCTCGCCGCTTGCGCGCATCCGCATGGGGCTGGAGTTGCTCGGCGAGGCGGAGGTCAATCCGGCAGCACGGCGCGAAATGGTGCGCAACGTGGCCGAGCTCGACCAACTGGTGGACGAAATCCTGCTGGCCAGCCGCCTGGAAGCCCAGGAAGGCGGCGCCGACGCCTCGTTCAGCGGCACCCGCGAGGAGGTCGATCTGGTGGGACTGGTCGCCGAGGAATGCGCGCGGGTTGACATGGCGCTGGACGCCAGCGGCGGGGCCGTGGTGCGGGGTGAAGCCCGCTTGCTGCGGCGCGCCATCCGCAATCTGCTGGAAAACGCACGCCGTCATGCCGGCACGGGCGAGGTGGAGCTGCGTCTGGACGAGGACGGCTCCATGGTCGAGGTCCATGTGCTCGACCGTGGGCCCGGGGTTCCCGAGGCGCTGCGCGAGCGCATTTTCGAGCCGTTTTTTCGCTTGCCGGGCGCCAGCGAACGTGATGGCGGCGTGGGCCTGGGGCTGGCGCTGGTCAAGTCGATCGCGGCGCGGCATGGCGGCAGCGTGCGCTGTGAGTCGCGGTCCGGTGGTGGCGCCAGCTTCGTGCTGCGCCTGCCGATGCTCTGAGCGCGGGTTTGGAGCGCTCGCTCAGGAGTGGCGATCGCTATAAAAACAGAAGCTGCTCGTGGCCTGATTCATTGACCTGATGGCCAATTCGACACTCAAAATGACGCCTGAAGAAGCGGTTTGAAGCGGTTTCGGTGTCGGGAAATCTGAATTTTGTAGAACATTCAACAAAATTAGCAATTCGATGCATTTCACCGGCTTCATGTGACCGCTCGCACATGGATTCGGGCCAAACTTTGGCACACTCGCGGCTTCGCGTGAACGACCTTGAGCCCATGACCCCGCCTTCCGGAACGTCCAACCTGCTTGCCTTGTGCGGCCTTGGCACCTGCCAACGGCTGGATGCGGCGGCGCATGCGCTGGGGCCGGAGTTGATGTTCGTGCAGGAAGACGGCGGCTTGCGCGTCTACGAGATGCGCGCCGATGCCGGCGGGCAGATCGATCCAGCCAGCGTTCTGCCTTTCGTGACGGTGGTCGGCGTCAGCCTGGACGGCGATCCGTTGTTGCCGTGACGCCGCCCGCTGCCGCGCAACCGCAACCGCTGGCTCAGGGTGTCAGCGAATTTCTCAAGGCGCATGTGCGCACCGTGCCGGACTGGCCCGCGCCGGGCGTGCAGTTTCGCGACATCACGCCGCTGCTGCAGGATCCGCGCGTGTTTCGCGTGCTGATCGACGCCTTCGTCCAACGCTATATGGCGCCCAGCCTGCGGCCCAGCGTCGTGGCTGGGCTGGATGCGCGCGGATTCATCATCGGCTCCGTGGTGGCCTACGCGCTGGGCGTGGGCTTCGTGCCCATCCGCAAGAAGGGTAAGCTGCCTTATCACACGGTCGAGGAGAGCTACGAGCTGGAATACGGCAGCGCCACCGTCGAGCTGCACACCGACGCCGTGCGCGCCGGCGACCGCGTGCTGCTGATGGACGATCTGGTGGCCACCGGCGGCACCATGCTGGCTGGCAAGCGGCTGCTGGAAAAACTGGGTGCAACCGTCATCGAGGGCGCCGCCATTCTCGATCTGCCCGAGCTGGGCGGCTCGCGCAAACTGGCCGACGACGGTCTGGCCCTATTCAAGCTTGTCGATTTCGAAGGGCATTGAGCGCTTGTCATCCGATCCTCCCCGTTCGCTGGGCCTGGAAGGCGCGAGCAATTTCCGCGACCTGGGGGGCTATCGTGGACACGACAACGCGCGCGTCGTCTGGCGTCGTCTGTACCGCTCCGACCACCTGGGCGCGCTGACACCGCCAGACATGGCCCGCCTGAGTGCGCTGGGGCTGGCGCGGGTGGTGGATTTTCGTGGCGTGAGTGAGCGCCTGCTCGCACCCTGTGCCCAGCCCGGTGTGGTCGTCCACTCGATGCCGATCGAGCCGACGGTGGTTGCGCGGCTGCGGCGCCTGCGTGAGGAGCTGCTCGCGGGACAGCGCGTCACGCCGCTCGACGAGGCCGACGCCGTCGCGATGATGCAGGAAACCTACCGGGACTTCGTGCGCCTGAACACGCCGCGCTTTGCCGCCTTGTTCGCGCGGTTGCTGGAGGGCGACGCTCCGCTGGTGTTTCATTGCACGGCGGGCAAGGATCGCACCGGGCTGGCGGCGGCGCTGCTGCTCGCCGCCTTGGGCGTGTCGCGCGACGATATCGAACAGGACTATTTGCTGAGCAACACCTTGTTCAAGGTGCGCGACGCGCCGGCCATCCCGTCCGAAGCGGTGCTGCCGCCGCCGGTGCGGGACGTGCTCAACCGGGTTCAGCTCGACTTTCTTCATCACGCGTTTACCGTGATCGATCACGATTGGGGTGGCTTGCCACGCTATGTTGCTCAGGGACTCGGCCTGGATGCGGCGAGCCTGGATCAACTGAGATATCGCTACCTCGGGTAGGTCACCAGAGCGCCGATTGGTGGTAGCCTTGGGATAGGAGGGCAACGTCATGCGACTTTTTGCACGAATGAGCGGTGTTTGCATTGCGGGAAGCCTTGCGCTCGCGTGCGCAAACCTGCATGCGCAGGGCGCGGGCGAGCCAATAGGCTATGTGAAGAACGTGGTCGGCGACGAGGCCTGGATCGTCAACGCCGCGCAGCAGACCAAAGCCAGCCCGGGCACGCCCCTGTTCAATGGCAGTCAGGTCAAGACCGGCAAGGAGACCAGCCTGGGGCTCACGCTCAAGGACAACACGTTGATGTCCTTTGGGCCGGGTACGCAGTTCGAATTCCAGGAATTCCAGTACGCGCCCGCCAAGGATCAGCTCAAGTTGTCCACGCGCCTGCTGCGTGGCACGATGAATTTCGTCTCGGGCGTGATCTCCAAACTGCGGCCGGAGTCCGTTTCGGTCCAAACGCCCGCAGGCCTGATCGGTGTGCGCGGCACGCAGTTTGTGGCCAAGGTGGAGGATGAGAAATGAAGCCCGACGCATCCGGCGCGCGCGGCGCCGCGCTTGCCGCTGCTTGTGTGACGCTGTGGCTGGCCGGCTGCGCCTCGCCCCCTTCCGGAACAGGGTCTTATGTGGCGCTGCTGCGCGACCCGCAGGGCAACGTTGGCAAGGTCGTGGTCAAGGGCTCCAAGGGTGAGCAGGTGTTGTCGCAGCCGCAGCAGGCGGCCCGCCTGGATGGCGCAACGCCGTCATATGAAGTGACAGGCCGGCAGATTGCCGAGGATTTCGGCCGCGCGTTGGCCGTGCGTCCGGCATTGCCGGAAACGTTTCTGCTGTATTTTGAGCGCGGCGGAACCGAACTGACCGCCGAATCCAAGGCGTTGCTGCCCAAGATCATCGAGCGAGCCAAGGGGCGAACGGCGGTGGATGTCTCGGTGATCGGGCATTCCGACACCCAGGGCGCCGCCCAGGCGAACGAGCAACTGGCGCTGCGCCGCGCGCAGGCGATCGCCGATCAGTTGAAAGGGATCGGCATGAACGGCATGACGCTGGCGGTGGAGTCGCATGGCGAGCGCAACCTGCTCGTGTCCACGCCGGATGAGACGCCCGAACCCAAGAACCGGCGCGTGGAGATCGTGCTGCGGTAGACGGTTACTTGGCGTCCAGCACGATCAGGTCGTCGGCGCATCCCTCGCGCAGGCGGGCGAGGTGCAGCTTCACCAACGGGTCGTGCGGGTGGCGCGCGGCCAGTTCCTCGAACAGGTCGCGGGCAGCGGCGGGGGCACCGCCTTCCAGCAGCGCCATGGCGGCCTGGTAGTCCGCCAGTGGGGCGCGCTCCGCGCCGGTGTGCTCGACCGAGGCTTCAGGTTCGGCCACAGCCAGCGGACGGCTTTTGCCCTTGAGCACCAGACGCCCGACCGAGCGTGCCGGGCAGGGCTTGCAACCGTCGAGCACGTCGCGCGAGACGCACATGCGCGTGCCCAGGTGCTTGTTGACGCTTTCGAGGCGCGCGGCGGTGTTGATCGGGTCGCCCAGCGCGCGGTAGTCAAACAGGGCCTTGCCGCCAAAGTTGCCGACAATGACCTCGCCGCAGTGCACGCCCACGCGCGTCATGCCCCAGGCTACGCCGGTGGCGCGCAACTGGAGCGCGTAGCGGGAGGCGAAGGCGTCCATGTCGAGCGCGCAATCGAGCGCGCGCTGCCGGTGATCGGTCTGCTCGACCGGCGCCGAGAACATCACCACGACGGCGTCGCCGACGATCCGGTCAAGCGTGCCTTCGTGCTTGAACGCGATGCTGACCATCTTCTCGAGGTATTCGTTCAGGTGCGCCACGGCCTCGCCAGGGTCCATGCGTTCGAGCAGGCTCGTGAAGCCTTGCAGGTCGGTGAACACGAAGCTGCACATCTGGCGGCGCCCGCCGAGTTCGAGTTCCTCCGGATTGGCCACCAGATGCGCCACGCGGTTGGGCGAGACGTAGCGCGAGAACGCCTCTCGGACCCAGCGCTGCTGGCGCTCGCTCACCAGATGGTGCATGCCGCTGGTGAGCACATAGACCAGGAAAATCAACGCCGCCGGGCTGGCTGCATCCAGCACCAGATGGTGCACCCCGAACAGGTACCACGCGCCACCGAGCAGGGCGCCCAGCAGCGCCAGCGTGAACAAGGCCGAAACCCAAGCCGGTGCCGACAGAGCGATCACGCCGACGGCCAGCCCGCCGAGCACCAATACCGTGGCTTCGCTGCCCACGGCCCAGGTCGGACGGGTCAGGAAATGCCCGAGCAAAACCTGCTCCAGCGCCTGTGCGTGAGCCTCCACGCCCGACATGATGCGCCCTTGCGGGCTCATGCGCAGGTCCATCAGGCCCGGAGCCGAGGTGCCGACCAGCACGATGTGGTCCTTGATGAGGTTCGGATCCAGCTGGTCGCGCAACACTTGGTGGGCGCTGACGAAGCGGCCAGGCTCGGGCCTCGTGTAATGCAGCCACATTTCGGCCTGGTCGTTGGTGGGAATCACGTGGCGCCCGATGCGGACCTCCTCAATCCCGCCCTTGTTGACCTTGATGACGTAGGGGTTGGCCTGCTGTTCGACCCGCAGCGCCTCGGCGGTCAGCGAAGGTATGGGCTGATCGCCCAGCCGAAGCACCAACGGCACGCGACGAACCACGCTGTCGGCATCTGGCACGAAATTCAGCACGCCCAGGCCCGGCGCGACATCAATGAACTGGCGCAAAGGCCAGGTAGCATGGTCGAAGTCATGCAGCCAGGGCGTAGCCTTTCCGTCGCCGATCGACGCCCAGCGAAACGGAGCATTGGACGGGATCACGATGGTCCGCCCTTCTTCTGCCTCAACGTGGGACAAGCTGGCGCCGAGCACGACGGGCCGACCCTCAATGGCGGATGCCAGCAAGGTGTCGTGGTCCGGCAGGTGGCGCAGGCGAGCGGAGATGCCGGGGTCGGTGTCTTGCCAGAGATTGGCCGCCGCGGCTGGCGAGGTTCGATCGGATTCGGCCAGCAAGACGTCCAGCGCGATCACGCGTGCGCCCGCGCTGCGCAATTTTTCGATCAGCGCCGCCACCCGAACGCGCGGCCAGGGCCATTGACCAAAGACATCCAGGCTTGCCGTGTCGATGTCCACCACGCGCACCTTGGCCTGCGCGAGGTAGGGCCGAGGCATGGAGCGCTGGTATTGGTCGATGAATGTGTTGCGCAGCGCCTTGAGCGGCGCGGGATCAATCAGCCAGACGGACAATGCCGCCAGCATGGCGGCCAGCAACAGGCCGCAGCGCAGCCAGCGCTCGGCGTGCCAGCGCCGGATCTTGCGGGTCAACGGCGGCGCGGCCACGGGCCAGGGCGCTCAACTGCCAGCAGCACCCGGCTCAATTGAGGTCGCCGTACTGCGTGCGTGACAGCCCATGGCCCCGCCGGTCTTCGTGGTCACGCGGGATTTCTGTGGCAGGAAACTCCGTGGGCGGCGGGATCGACGGCGGGAAGCCCTTGCCCGCGTGCAAGGCGTGGCGAAACGCATCGACTTCGTCTTCGCCGAGCGGATCGAAGCGGGGCGCGGCGCGCGGCGTCGCGTGTTGCTGGCCCTGCGTGGCAGCGGGCGCTGCCGCCGCAGCCCTGCCGCGCGCGGCAGGGGCGGGCGCAACCGGCATCGCATCGAATGCGCCGGGCTGCGAGGCCGCGACCCCGGTGCCAGCGTCGGACATGCCTTCAAAGCCCGCAAAGCGCCAGTAGACCGCCTTGACGAGGATGTCGTAGCGCGTGATCGCACGCTGCGCAATGTGCGACTCGATCTCGTCCATGCGATCGGGCTCACCCGCATATTCGCGCGACAAGTCCATCATGATGATGAACTGGCGCCCGCGCGGGTCCAGGGACAGCACCTTGAAGCGGTAGCAAGACGACAGAACGCCCGCCTTGACCATGGATTCGCGCACGATGGCAAACAGCACCTCCCGGCGAGCGGCGCGGCCTTCGCGGTCACTCGTGGCGGCCTGACGCTCCTCCTCGCCACCGGTGTCGGTCCGACGCGGGCCGCTCTTTTGCGGGAGGTCCATTTTGGCGAGCGTGGATACGCCGGGCGCGGGCTTGCTGACCGCTTGTTTTTTCTTGAACCAGCTGAACATCGGATGGAACTCCTCCGCGACAGGCAACTGGCAGGCCCCTGCCTACCACCCGCGCTGTTCGCGGAACCTTGGCCCCATTTTGCCCGAAAGCGTGGGGCATGGGCACGCCAGCGGCGCGAGTTGCGTCAAAAGGTTCCCGGGTAGGCGCCCCCGTCGAGGAGCCAGTTCTGGCCGTTTACGTAGCCGGCGTGCACGCTGCACAAAAATGCACAGGCTGCGCCAAACTCGGCCGGGTCGCCCAGGCGCTTGGCGGGGTTGAGCGCGGCGCGCTCGGCCAGGACGGTCTCCAGGGGCACGCCGCGCTTTAGCGCCGCCGGGCCCAGCGTGGTGGTCAGGCGGTCCGTGACGAACTGGCCGGGCAGCAGGTTGTTGATCGTGACCCCTTGCGCGACGACCTGGCGCGCAATGCCCGCGACGAAGCCTGTCAGGCCGCTGCGCGCGCCATTGGACAAGCCCAGTATGTCGATTGGCGCCTTTACCGCGCTGGAGGTGATGTTGACGATGCGCCCGAACCCGCGCGACTGCATGCCGTCGATCACGCCGCGGATCAGCTCGATGGGCGTGAGCATGTTGGCGTCGAGCGCGCGAATCCAGGCATCGCGGTCGAACTGACGGAAATCTCCCGGCGGGGGACCGCCCGCGTTGGTCACCAGGATGTCCAGTTGCTTGCCGGGCCCGCCCGGTGCCGCCCAGATGGTCTCGCGCCCTTCAGGCGTCGTCACGTCGCAGGCCACGGCCACCACTTGCGCGCCATGCGAGCGCAAGCGCGTGGCCGCCTGAGAGAGCGCCTCGGCACCGCGCGCGGCCACGACGAGGTTAACGCCCTCCCTGGCCAGGGCCTCGGCGCAGCCGAAACCCAAGCCCTTGCTTGCGCCGCACACCAGCGCCCAACGTCCCGCAATGCCCAGATCCATGGTTTTGTATCTCCGATATGCTTGGCTCGGATGGTAGCGGGCTATGCACCCTGGCTATCAATAGATTAAAAATATCCAATCACTGTTTTCATAGCTCTGGGCTATCATTCAAACCTCATTGAGACATTTTTGATTTTCAACCCCCGCCAACCAACCAGGAGCAGCGCATGTCCCTCATCAACACCCAGGTCAAACCGTTCAAGGCCCAGGCATTCCACAACGGCAAGTTCATTGAAGTCACCGAGAAAGACCTGCAGGGCAAATGGTCGGTGCTGATTTTCATGCCGGCCGCGTTCACCTTCAATTGCCCAACCGAGATCGAGGACGCCGCCAAGCATTACGGCGAGTTCCAGAAGGCCAAGGCCGAGGTTTACATCGTCACCACCGATACCCATTTCAGCCACAAGGTGTGGCACGAGACCTCGCCCGCCGTGGGCAAGGCCAAGTTCCCGCTGATCGGCGACCCCACGCACCAGCTCACACGCGCCTTTGACGTGCACATCGACGAGGAGGGGCTGGCGCTGCGCGGCACCTTCATCATCGATCCGAGCGGCACGATCAAGACGATGGAGGTTCATGACAACGCCATCGCGCGCGACGTGGGCGAGACGGTGCGCAAGCTCAAGGCTGCGCAATACGTGGCCAGCCATCCCGGCGAGGTCTGCCCGGCCAAGTGGAACGAAGGCGCCAAGACGCTCAAGCCTTCGCTGGAACTGGTGGGCAAGATCTAACGCAGCCACACGTAGCCTTGTGCTGGTGGCCGCTCGCGGCTGCCAGCCCCGGCCGGATGCGGAACGGACTCGCTGGAGTCCACCGCCCGGCTTTTTTTTGCCGATTTTCAACCCATCTTTGGCCTGAACCCCTTTAAAAACGACCACGGCCAGCTACAAATTCAGGAGTTTCATCATGCTCGACGACGATCTCAAAGCCCAGCTTTCAGCCTATCTGGAGCGCGTCCAGCTCCCGTTCTCGATCGTCGCGAGCCTGGATGACAGCGCAGCCTCGCGCGAAATGCGGGAACTGCTCGAACTGATCGCGCCGATGAGCGAGAAGATCACGCTTCGCCTGGATGGCGACCATCCGCGCAAGCCCTCGTTTTCGCTTCAGCGGGAGGGCAGCCAGACCGATCTGCGGTTCGCGGCCATTCCCCTGGGGCATGAGTTCACTTCGCTCGTGCTCGCGCTGCTGTGGACGGGCGGGCATCCGCCCAAGGTGGAACAGGCCACCCTGGATCAGATCGCGGCGCTCGATGCCCATTTGGATTTCACCGTGTACATGAGCCTGTCGTGCCACAACTGTCCGGACGTGGTGCAGGCGTTGTCGCTGATGGCGATCACCAATCCCCGCATCAAGGTCACCGTGGTCGACGGCGGGCTCTACCAGCAAGAGGTGGAAGCACGCGAGATCATGGCCGTGCCGACGGTGTTCCTGGGCAACGAGTACTTTGCCAACGGGCGAATGAGTCTGGAGGAGATCCTCGCCAAGGTTGACACCGGCGCCGCTGCCCGGGATGCCGCCAAGCTCAGCGCCAAGGCGCCATACGACGTGCTGATCGTCGGCGGCGGACCCGCCGGCGCGGCGGCGGCCGTGTATGCGGCGCGCAAGGGCATCCGCACCGGCGTGGTTGCCGAGCGCTTTGGCGGACAGGTACTCGATACCCTTGCGATCGAGAACTACCCCGGTGTGCCCGAGACCGACGGTCCCAAGTACGCCGCTGCGCTGGAAGCGCATGTGCGGGCCTACGATGTGGACATCATGAACACCCAGCAGGTCACGCAGCTCGTGCCCGCGTCCGAGGCGGGCGGGCTGCTGGTTGTGAAGCTGGCCAACGGCGGTGAACTCAAGTCAAAAACCGTGATCCTGTCCACCGGCGCACGCTGGCGCAACGTGAACGTGCCGGGCGAGCATGAGTACAAGACCAAAGGGGTGGCTTACTGCCCGCATTGCGACGGCCCGCTCTTCAAGGGCAAGGACGTGGCGGTGATCGGAGGCGGCAACTCCGGCATCGAGGCGGCCATCGATCTGGCCGGCGTGGTCAAGCACGTCACGGTGCTCGAATTCATGCCCGAACTCAAGGCTGACGCGGTGCTGGTGAACAAGCTCCACAGCCTCCCCAACGTGACGGTGCACAAGAACGCGCAGACGACCGAGATCACCGGCGCGGACGGCAAGGTGAACGGCATCAGGTTCAAGCACCGCGACAGTGGCGTCGATCGAGATGTCGCCCTCGAAGGCGTGTTCGTGCAGATCGGCCTGGTGCCCAATACGGAGTGGCTGGGCGAGACCGTCAAGCGCACCCGCTTCGGCGAAATCGAGATCGATGCGCGCGGCGCCACCAGCCTGCCCGGCGTGTTTGCAGCGGGCGACTGCACGACGGTGCCCTACAAGCAGATCGTGGTCGCGGCGGGGGCGGGGTCGACCGCCGCGCTGTCGGGGTTCGACTACTTGGTTCGTCAGTCCGTTCCCGCGTGAGCACGGCGCGGGACTACGCCGATTTGCGATCCAGCAGCAGGCCCGCCACGACCGGGTGCTCGGCCAGCCAGGAGTCGATGGCCGCGAGGGCGGCGCGCAGGCCACCGTTCCACACGGCGGCATGGAACCGTGCGACGGGCTCGCGGCGACCCGGCTCCATGCGGGCCATCGTGGCCGATTCACCAAAGCTGCGCGAGATGAGACCGGCCAGCGAAGCCTCGATGATTGCGTCGGCCCATACATAATGCCCCCTAGATTTTCAAAGGCCGCGTGGCGGCCTCAATTCAACAGGAGAGACGAAAAATGAAGCTCTATTACTCCCCGGGTGCGTGTTCGCTGTCACCGCACATCGTGCTGCACGAATCGGGCCTTCCGCACGAGGCCATTGCCGCCCCGACCAAGACGCACAAGCTGCCCGATGGCTCGGACTACTACCAGGTCAATCCACTGGGTTACGTGCCGCTGCTGGAACTTGACGATGGTCAGCGCCTGCGCGAAGGCCCGGCCATCGTGCAGTACCTGGCGGACCGAGTGCCGGAGAAGAAGCTGGCTCCCGCGTGGGGCACGATGGAGCGCTACCGCCTGCTGGAGTGGCTGACCTTCATCGGAACCGAGATTCACAAAGGCTTTTCGCCGCTGTGCAACGCGGCGATGCCCGCCGAAGGCAAGCAGCTCGCGCGCGACCGGCTGGCCCAGCGCCTGAAGTGGCTGGATGGCGAACTGGCTGGCAAGACCTACTTGCTCGGCGCTGATTTCAGCGTGGCCGATGCCTACCTGTTTACCGTGCTGAACTGGACCAAGCCGACGCAGATCGACATCTCGGGGTTGGCCAACCTCGTCGCCTATCACGCGCGTGTCGGCGCGCGGCCGGCGGTGCAAGCGGCCATGCGGCACGAAGGCCTGATCAAGTAGGCTTCGTTGCGCCGCCGCCGCCGCCGCCGCCGCCGAAGTAAGGGGTAAGGTCCGGCACGGCATTTCCGGAAATGCCAACGTGGCGCCAGTCTTCGTTGACCGTCCGTAGGCCCTGATTGGCGATCCACGTTGAGTTGTGGCATCGGCGAGCGTCGATGTGAAACGCGACGATCGACTCGAAGAACGCGACTGACCACACGCGTGGCTCGGTCAGGCCCGTCGCCTGCCCCACCTCGGGGCAGCGCGAATTCACCCGATCGGCCATGTGACGGGCATAGGCCATGAAGCTGTGCTCCGGGCGGCTGTTGAAGTTCTCGAAGTAGCTCGTGTGTACGTCTTCCACGACCAGCAGGCCGCCATCGGCGATGTGCTGGAGTGCGTGGTGTGACGTGACGATCTGCTGGTGATTCATGTGTCCGCCGTCGTCCAGCAATATGTCCACGGGGCCTTTGGCGGTGAAGAAGGACTCCCAGAACGAGGGGCTGGCTTGGTCGCCGATGACGATTTCGAAGCCCGCTGCCTCCCAACGCTTGGCCGCTGGATTGAGGTCGATGCCGATGATGCGTGCGAGCGGCCCAAAAAATTGCCGCCACATGAACAGCGAACCACCGTTGAATACGCCGACTTCCACAAACGTCACCGGCCGGCCGCGGTAAGGGCCAAACAGCGTGTCGTAGACCTGGAAATAGGAGTCGTGTTTGACGCAGTACGCCGGGGCAGCGTCGAAGCAGGCGCGTGAATCCCCGTCATGCGTCGCCTGCCCGGCGACGGCGGCCTGATGGGTTTGGTAGAACCGTCGATCTAGCGCCGGAAACTCCGCGTCAGTGAGCAGCTCCAGGGCAAGCCACTGCGTCCTGCGCCGGTTGAGCAGCCTTGCCAGGACACGCCGAACCTCTTCCACGTCCTGCCCGAACGCGTCGGAGACATCGCGCAGCGCTGCCCCGACGGTCTGGTGAAGTTCCTCGGCGTACGCCACTCCCCTCGCCACATTGGCGTCGTCGAAGTGAAACAACTCCAGCAGGAGTTCCGTCTCGCGCGCATTCAGGGCCGGAAAATACACCGGGAGCAGGCGGCTGTACACCCGCTTTTTGCTCTCGAACAGGCGAGCCACGTCGAGATTGCGCGAAGTCATGTGCGCATGAATGCGGTACTGGAGAAGGACCTGTGGCAGGTTTGCGAATCGCGCGCCGTGCAGCATGCAATCGAACCAGAATCCAAGGTCGTCAACGACGTACAGGTTGGGGTCGTAGCGGATGCGGTTCCGTTCGACAAACTCCCTTCGCCACAGGGTTGATGGATTGGCCAGATAGGTTTCGCCGCACAAGAAGCGCGCCTTGATGATGGCGTCCTCCGTGGGCAATTCGACCACGCCGGTTTCTTCCCCGGTGTGCTCAATCCACGATCCCACGACGGTGATGTCGGGATTCGCATCCAGAAAGGCTGCCTGTGTTGCCAGCCGCAGGGGCAGCGCGAAGTCGTCGTGGTCGATGCGCGCGACGTAGGGCGCGCGCGCCATCGCCAGCCCGATGTTCAGATTGGCGGGAAGTCCCAGATTTACCGGGTTCACGTTCAGCCGGATCCGCGGATCGCGCAGACCGCGAACGATGTCAACCGTGTCATCGGTACTGGCGTCGTCGAGGACACACAACTCGATATCTTCCAACGATTGCGCCATCAGCGAGCGCATCGTCGCTTCTATGTGGTGCTGCGCGTTGAAGGTCGGGACCAAGACCGAAACTTTGGGCATGCGGCCATTGTAGAAGTCGGCTCGGCGTCAGCGGAATCGGCGATACTCGACTCAATCGTTACGTTTTCACGCTTTTGGATACATTCTTCGCATGACCCCGTTTGCCAAAGTCCGATCGTTGTGCTTGGTTTCCGGCTACTGGGTACCGAAGGTCCTCGCCTTGGCGCTGTTGGCCGCGCCCATGGTCCAGGCCCAGGTGTCGCGCTCTCAGGGCAGCGCGCTCACGGTGGTGCATCGCTTGAACGCCACCCAGCTTGAGCAGTTGCGCGGACGGTATTTCTGGGACGCCCAGGTCCAGTCGACGCTGGGTCCCGCGCTGAAAATTCTGCTGGGTGATCAATGGGAAGCGTTCCAGGAAGGCTTTGCGATGGGGCAGCCCATGCAGTTTGAAAAAGGACGCCTGTTCTCGATGGGGCGATCTGGAGCGCGCAGTTCGGCCTTTGAATTTCGTGCCGATGGATCAATGTCGGCGGCAATAAAGTCGGATGACAATTGCAGCGAGTTCGGCAAGGTCGAATTCGGCTACTGGTGTTCCAATCTCATTCGGCGTTGATCGCCTGGGATGCGCTGGCTGTCTGCGCATCGTGCTCCTTGAATTGCAGCGCCGCGAGCCTGGCGTAGACGCCGCCCTGGGCCAGCAGCGCGGCATGCGTGCCCTGCTCCACGATGCGTCCGGCCTCGAAGACCAGAATGCGGCTGGCCCGCCGCACGGTCGCCAGGCGGTGCGCGATGACCAGCGTGGTCCGCGGCGTGGCGCTGTCGTCGCCTCTCTCGTGTGTGAGCGCGTCGTCCAGCGCCGCCTGAACCTGACGCTCGCTTTCGGCGTCGAGCGCGCTGGTCGCTTCGTCAAGCAGCAGGATCGGTGCGTTCTTCACCAGCGCGCGCGCAATCGACAGCCGCTGACGCTGTCCGCCTGAAAGGCGCACGCCGCGCTCGCCCAGGAATGTGTCGTAGCCCTCGGGCAGCGCGCGCAGGAAACCATCGGCATGGGCTGCGCGCGCAGCCGCTTCGACGTCGGCATCGCTCGCGCCGGGTCGGCCATAGCGGATGTTTTCTCGCGCAGTGGCCGAGAAGATCAGTGCGTCTTGCGCCACCGTGGCCATTTGCTCGCGCAGGCTGGTCAGGCGCGCCTCGCGCACGTCGATTCCTCCCACGCGCACGGCGCCTGCCTGCGGGTCGAAAAAGCGTTCCAGCAATTGGAATACCGTGCTCTTGCCCGCGCCGCTGGCCCCCACCAGCGCAACCGTCTCGCCCACCGCCACCGAGAAGCTCACACCGTCAAGCGCCGCCTGGGTCGGGCGAGAAGGGTAGTGAAACCCGACTGCTGCAAATTCAATAGCTGGCGCTGATGCTTCCACCACCACGGGCGCCGCGTTGGGTTCGGAAACGATGCCAATCGGATCGTGCAGCAGCTCCATCAGCCGCTCCGTGGCTCCGGCCGCGCGCAGCAGTTCACCCCAGACCTCGCCAAGCACGCCGAACGCGCCCGCCAGCATGAGCACATAGAGAACGGTCTGTCCCAGCGCGCCAGCCGACAGCCGCCCGGCGATCACCGCCTGCGTGCCCTGGTACAGCCCCCACAGCAGCGCGCCGCTGGTGCCAATCATCAAAAACGCCACCAGCGCGGCGCGCACCCGCGTGCGCTTGAGCGCGGTGCCAAAGGCCGATTCGCTGGCCTGCGCGAAGCGCGCGACCTCGCGGGGCTCCGCGGTGTAGCTCTGCACCACGGGGAGCGCGCCCAGCACCTCGGCGGTGTGTTCGCCGAGCAGCGGGGCGCGGCGGGCGGCGTGGTCG
>DAIOSZ010000074.1:0-370 GCA_036752305.1 Burkholderiaceae bacterium | reverse complement strand
GGCGGCGATCGCGCTCGAATCGGCCACGCGGTCCTGGCTGGCGCGCGACAGGCGCCGCACGCGCCGACCCGCCCAGGCGGCGGGCAGCACCACCAGGCCGATCACCAGCGCCACCTGCACCATGACGCCAGGGTTCGTCCACACCAGCATCGCCAGTGCTCCCAGGCCCATGATGCTGTTGCGCAGGCCCAGCGAGAGCGATGAACCGACGACGGTCTGCACGAGCGTGGTATCCGTCGTGAGGCGCGAAAGCACCTCGCCCGTCTGCGTGGTCTCGAAATACGCGGGCGGCTGCTGCAACACATGCGCGTAGACGGCTTGGCGCAAGTCGGCGGTCACGCGTTCCCCGAGCCAGGTCACGGTGAAAAAG
>DAIOSZ010000073.1:1733-15620 GCA_036752305.1 Burkholderiaceae bacterium | reverse complement strand
GATCCGCTGGCGCGGGCAGTAACGCCCTAAGGCGTCACCACCTCGATCGGCAGGCCGAGGCCTTCCAACTGCGGACGCACCACCGACGCATCGCCGACCACGACCCACACAAAGCGTGACGGGTCAATCACGGCGCGCGCGGCGGCGAACGAAGCCTCGGGCGGCAACAGCGCAGCCAGATGCCGCCAGGCTTCGGTGCTCGACAGCAGCCAGACCGTGCCATCCTCCAAGGCCCGCTGGGCGGCCACGCGCCGGTCGGCGCCCCAGGACGGCGCCCGGCGCTGGTACGCGGCCAGCTCGTCGGTGCCCACGCCCGCCTCGCGCAAGCGCTCGGCCAGCCAGGGCCGGCCGGCCATGCGGCCGCTGGCGTCCAGCCCGCGCACGATCAGCACGCGCCCGATGGCGGGCAGCCGGGGCCGCACCACCGCCCACAGCGCCTCGGCCTCGAACTGCGCGGCATCCGCGGGCGGCTGGTCGATCAGGCCCGGCGCCACGCCCGCCCGCGCGAACGCCCGCGCCGTGCCCGGGCCGGTGGCCCAGGCGCGCAGGTGCCCAGGCCATTCCTGGCCTTCGGGCCGCGCGGCGGCGAAATGCGCAACCGCCGCGCCGCTCACCGCCATCAGCGCGCCATGGGCGCCGAGCGTCCGCCAGGCTGCCGCGAGCGGCGCGGTGTCAGCCAGCGGGGCCAGCTCGATCAGGGGCCATTCCCGCGCGTCGAGGCCGGCATGGGCGAAGGCGGCGCTCCAGCGTCCTGCCTCGCCGCCGGGGCGCGTATTGATGACGCGGATTGGCGCCACCGCGTTCAGCCAGCCGGCTGCTCCGGTCCGCCAGGCGCGCCCTGGGCCTGCAGGCGCGCCGCCACATCCGCGCCCAGCGCGGCGGCTTGGGCGAGGGCGTCGTCGGCACCAACGTCGATGCGCGCGCCCTGCTCGGCGCGCAGCAGCACCGCGTCGAGGGCCTCGGCGTCGCCCCAGGCCGCGCGCAGCCAAAGTTCTTGGCCGCGCCACTGGGCAAAAGCCGCCAGCGGCATGGAGCAGCTGCCGCCCATCGCCCGGCTGACCGCCCGTTCGGCCGCCACGCAGGCCCAGGTTTCGCGGTGCGCCAGCCCCGCCAGCGCGGCGCGCAGGTCGGCGCGGTCGCCGCGGATCTCGATGCCCAGCGCGCCCTGCCCGGCGGCGGGCAGCATGTCCTCGGGCTCGAACACCTGGCGGATGCGTCCGGCCAGCCCCAGGCGCTTGAGCCCCGCCGCCGCCAGCACGATGGCGGCGTACTGTCCTTCGTCGAGCTTGCGCAGCCGGGTGTCCAGGTTGCCGCGCAGCGGCTCGATGCGCACGTCGAGCCGGCCCAGCGCCGCCAGGCGCGCGCGCAGCAGCGCCACGCGGCGCAGGCTGGAGGTGCCCACGACGGCGCTGCGCGGCAGCTCGGCCAAACCCGCGGCCAGCGGCGAAACCCAGGCGTCGCGCGGGTCTTCGCGCTCCATCACGCAGGCCAGCTCAAAGCCCTGCGGCAGCTCCATGGGCACGTCCTTGAGCGAGTGCACCGCGATGTCGGCCCGCCCCTCTTCCAGCGCCACTTCCAGCTCCTTGACGAACAGGCCCTTGCCGCCGACCTTGGAGAGCGTGCGGTCGAGAATCTGGTCGCCGCGCGTCGTCATCCCCAGCAGTTGCACGCGGTGGCCGCGCGCGCGCAGCAGGGCCTGCACATGCTCGGCCTGCCACAGTGCCAGGCGGCTTTCGCGCGTGGCGATGGTGATGGACAGGGGCGCGGGTTGGTGGGTCATCGCGGAAGGTGGAAACGGGAGCCGGACAACCTCGCATTTTGCCGCGCGCGGCGCGCGGCGACGCACCAGAACCGCGCGCTAGAAATTCCATAGCTATTGGTGGGCGTCCGCCCAGCGCGAATGCGCCAGAACGCCTAAAATCCGCAGCGTGCCGCCCTCCTTGCCCGTCTCTGCGAACGCCCCGCTCAACGCCGATCTTCACAGCCACTCCGTCGTCTCCGACGGAACGCTCACGCCGGAGGACATGGCCGCCCGCGCCCATGCGGCCGGCGTGCAGCTGTGGGCGCTGACCGACCACGACGAAGTGGGCGGCGTGCCGCGCGCCCGCGCGGCGGCCGACGCGCTGGGCCTGCCTTTCGTCGCCGGCGTCGAAATCTCGGTGAGCTTTGCCGGACAGACGGTGCATGTCGTCGGCCTGGGGGTGGATGAGCACGATGCCACGCTCGGCGCCGCGCTGGCGCGCAACCGCGGCGGGCGCGAGCCGCGCGCGCGGGCCATGGCGGCGGTTTTCGACCGCCTTGGCATCACAAACACGTACGACGGCGCGCTGGCACATGTCGGCAACCCCGAACTCATCTCGCGCACGCATTTCGCGCGCCATCTGGTCGAGCGCGGCGTCTGCCGGGACATGAACGACGCCTTCCGCAAATACCTGGGCGACGGCAAGGTTGCCCATGTCGCCACCCCGTGGGCAGGCCTGGGCGAGGCGCTGGGCTGGATTCATGGCGCGGGCGGCGTGGCCGTGGTCGCGCACCCGGCGCGCTACCGGTTCTCGCCCACGGTCGAATACGCGCTGTTTTCCGAGTTCACCGCCCATGGCGGGCGGGGGGTGGAGGTGGTGACGGGCAGCCACACGGCGGCCGAAGTCGTTCGCTACGCCGATCTGGCGCGCGAGTTCGGCCTGGCCGCCTCGCGCGGGAGCGATTTTCATGGCCCGGGCGAAAGCCGCGTGGAACTGGGCGCACTGCCGGCGCTGGCATCGGATCTGACGCCGGTGTGGCAGTTGCTTGACGCCGCCCGTCCGCTCTCATGACGCAGCACGCTCCGCTGGCGGGCATCGCGCTCGCGCTGGCCGCCGTGGCCTGCTTCGCCACGCTGGACACCGCCTCGCGCGCGGTCACGCTGGCGGGCGTGCCGGTGCTGATGGGCCTATGGGTGCGCTACCTGTTCCAGGCGCTGTTCACCACCTTGTGGGTGCTGCCTCGTCGGGGGCTGGCCAACCTGAGCACCGAGCACCCACGCTTTCACCTGCTGCGCGGCGTGCTGTTGTTCTTCAGCTCGCTGTGCGCCTTCTTCGGCCTGAAGTACCTGCCGGTGGGGGAATTCACGGCCATCGTGATGATCACGCCGCTGGTCGTCACGCTCGCGTCGGCGTGGCGCTCCCACCAGCCGGTGGGGCTGGTGCGCTGGCTGCTGGTGACCGGCGGCTTTATGGGCACGCTGGTGATCGCGCGCCCGGGCACGGGGCATTTTGGCTGGCCGGTGGTGTTTCCGCTGGCGCTGATCGGCGTGAACACCGGCTTTCAGCTGCTGACCAGCCGCATGTCGGCCACCGAGGATCCGATGCTGATGCAGTGCACCACCGGCTGGGTGGGCACGATCCTGGCCAGCCTGGCGCTGCCCTGGGCCTGGACGACGATCACGGCGCCAGGCCTGTGGGCGGGGCTGGCGCTCATGGGCGTGGCCGGCACCGTCGGGCACTGGCTGCTGACGCTGGCCTTCCAGCGCGCCAGCCCACCCACGCTGATGCCCTACATGTACGCGCAGATCGGTTTTGCGATGCTGGGCGGACTCCTGTGGTTCGGCCACGTGCCCGATGGCTGGTCGCTGGCGGGCATGGGCCTGATCGCCGTGTGCGGCGCGCTCGGCGCGATCCGTGGCCTGCTGGCGGCGCGGCGCGAGGCGCCGGACGTCGCGGGCTGACACAATCGGCCCCATGGCGCAGCTTCTGCACATCCACCCGCAAAACCCGCAGCCGCGCCTGCTGCGCCAGGCCGCCACGTTGCTGGCGCAAGGCGGCATCGTCGCCACGCCCACGGATTCGAGCTATGCGCTGGTCTGCCATCTCGACGACAAGGACGCCGTCACGCGACTGCGCCGCCTGCGCGGCGTGGACGACAAGCACCACCTGACGCTGCTGTGCCGCGATCTGGCCGAGCTGGGCGCCTATGCGCGCGTGGACAACCGCCAGTACCGCCTGCTCAAGGCCGCCACGCCGGGGCCCTACACCTTTATTCTGGAAGCCAGCAAGGAAGTGCCGCGCCGCGTGAGCCACCCCAGCCGCAAGAGCATCGGCCTGCGCGTGCCCGACCATGTGGCGCTGGCCGAGCTGCTGGCGCTGCACGGCGCGCCCTTGCTGGCCACCACGCTGATCCCCCCCGGCGAGACCGAGCCGCTGAACGACGCCCAGGATATTCGCGAACGCTTCGAGCATGGCCTGGCCGCCGTGATCGACGCCGGCGCCTGCCCGTCGGAGCCGACCACCGTGATCGATCTGACCGGCGGCGAGCCCGCCGTGCTGCGCCAGGGCCGTGGGCCGCTGGAGCCCTTGGGACTCGAATGACAACACCAGGAGACCACGCTTCATGAAACTGCTCACCGGCCTCGACGCCGCCTTCCTCTACCTCGAAACGCCCGAGATGCCCATGCACGTGGGCGCCCTGCAGGTATTCGAGCGCCCCCGTGGCGATCGCACCCGCTTCGTCAAGCGGCTGCGCGAACACATGGCCGAGCGGCTGCCGCTGGCGCCGCAGTTGCGCAGGCGGCTGTGGTGGCCGCCGCTGAAGGTATCGAATCCGGCCTGGGTGGATGCCGAGCCCGACCTTGACTGGCACATCACCAGCGTGACGCTGCCGCCCGAGGCCAAGGACGGCGACGGCATGGCGGTGCCCGAAGCGGAAATCGGCCGCTTGCACCCCGAGCGGCTGGACCGCGAGCGGCCGCTGTGGCGCATGTGGGTGCTCGAAGGCCTGGCGCCCTCGGCCGAGGGGCTGCCGCGTGTGGCGCTCTACACGCAGTTCCATCACGCAGCGGTGGATGGCAAAGCCGCGGTGGCGCTCGGGCAGGCATTGCTCGACCCCGCGCCCTCGGGCCGCGAACTGGCGCTGCGCCCCTCGTCGCGCGCCAAGGTCTATTCGCTGGGCGGCGCGCAAATGCTGCGCGGCGCGGTGGCCGCCGAGGCCGGGCAGATCGCGCAGATCCCGCGCCAGATTCCCGAAACCGTGGGCGCGCTCGCGCAGGCCCTGGGCGCCGCCTGGAAGCTGCGCCGCAGCGCCAAGGAGGCCAAGCCCGGCGAACCCGCGCCAAGCAACATTGGCGCCGCGCCGCGCACGCGCTTCAACGCCAACGTCGGCACCGAGCGCGCCTTCGCCACGCTGTCCCTGCCGCTGCCCGCGCTCAAGGCGGCGGGCAAGCAACTGGGAGCCACCATCAACGACGTGGTGCTGTGGCTGTGCGCCACGGCCTTGCGCGACTATCTCGGCGCGCACGGCGGCCTGCCCAAGAAGAGCCTGGTCGCGGCCATGCCGTTCTCGCTCGGCCAGGGCAAGGGCTCGGCCAACGACGTTTCGATGAGCGCTGTCAGCCTGGGCACGCATCTGGCCGACCCGGCCAAGCGGTTGGCGCACATCAAGGCCGCCACCGCCGCCATGAAGGCCACGCTGGGCAGCCTCAAGAGCGTGCTGCCGACCGACTTTCCCTCGATGGGCGTGCCCTGGCTGCTGCCCGGCCTGGCCCGCTTGTATACCTCCGCCCGCGTGGCCGAGCGCCTGCCAGCCATGGCCAACGTGGTCATCAGCAACGTGCCCGGCCCTCCCGTGCCGCTGTTCCTGGCCGGCGCGCGCCTGACGGCCAACTACCCCACGTCGATCGTGGTGCACGGCGTGGCGCTGAACATCACGCTGCAAAGCTACGCCGGCCAGCTCGATTTCGGCTTCATCGCCGACCCGGTCCACGCGCCCGACCTGCGGGCGCTGGCCGCCGGCGTGGGCAAAGCCTTCGAGCAGCTCCAGGCCATGGCCCAGGCCGCGTCCGCGCCCCCAGCGCAGGCCAGGCCGACGGCTGCGGCGACGCGGAAAAAAGTGGCCCCAACGGCAGCCCCGACGCCCAAGCCCAAGGCGGCGCCAAAGGCAAAAACCTCGCCGAAAGCGGCGTCGAAAGCAGCGCCCAAGGCTGCCGCGCCACGGAAAACTCCCTCCCGCAAGACCGCCGCATGAAGCTCAACGTCAACGGCATCGAGATCAAGGTCGACGTCCAGGGCCCCGCGGGTGGCGATCCGCTGCTGCTCATCATGGGCCTGGGCATGCAGCTCACGGGCTGGCCGCTGGAGCTGGTGTCCGACCTGTGCGCCCGCGGCTTTCGCGTCATCCGCCTGGACAACCGCGACGCCGGCCTGTCGCAAGGCTTCGAACACGCGCCCCGCACGCCGTTCTGGCGCGTCGTGATGCGCCACGCGCTGGGCCTGCCGATCCTGCCCGCCTACCGGCTCGCCGACATGGCCGCCGACTGCGTGGGCGTGCTCGACGCCCTGGGCATCGAGCGCGCCCACGTGTGTGGCGCCTCGATGGGCGGCATGATCGCGCAGCATCTGGCGGCACGCTACCCCGCGCGCGTGAAGAGCCTCGCGCTGATCATGACCAGCAGCGGCGCGCCGCGCCTGCCGCAGCCCAGCCTGAAGGTGCGCCGCGCCATGCTCAAGCGCCCCAAGAGCCAACGCGAGGAGGATGTGGTGCCGCACATCACCAGGCTGTTCAAGACGATCGGCAGCCGCGAGATCGCGCAGGACGAGACGCTGATGAACGAGCGCCTGCGCAACGCCGTGCGCCGCGCCTGGCGGCCCGACGGCACGCGCCGCCAGCTCATCGCCATCGCCGCCGACGGTGACCGCAGCGCGCTGCTGGCGCACATCACCGCGCCCACGCTGGTGCTGCACGGCGCGGCCGATCCCTTGATTCCGCCGGCTGCCGCCGAGGACCTGGCACGACGCATCCCGGGCGCGGCGCTCGATCTCATCCCCAAGATGGGCCACGATCTGCCGCATGCGCTGCTGCCGCGCATCGCCGAGAAAATCGCCGCCAACGCGGCCCGCGCAAAGGCTTGACGGTTGCTATTAGTTTGGTAGCTGCCCGTGGTCGTTTTTAAAGGCATTTATCGCCAAATGACCCTTGAAAACAGCCTGAGCACAAGCGTCTGAGACAATCCCCGCCGTGCCAGACGCCTCCACCCTGATCCAGACCGTTCTCGTCTACGCCCTGCCCGTGCTCTTCGCGATCACGGTCCATGAAGCCGCGCATGGCTACGTGGCGCGCATGCTGGGCGACAACACCGCGGCGATGATGGGCCGCGTGACGCTCAACCCGATCAAGCACATCGACCCCATCGGCACGGTGCTGATGCCGCTGCTGCTGTACTTCGCGACTGCCGGGTCATTTCTGTTCGGCTACGCCAAGCCCGTTCCGGTGCGCTTTGACCGGCTGCGCAACCCCAAGCGCGACATGATCTGGGTGGCCCTGGCGGGGCCGGCCTCCAACCTGATCCAGGCGTTCATCTGGGGTGTGCTCCTCGTCGTGCTGGCGGGGCTGGGCATGCAGGAGCGCTTTTTCCTGGAAATGGCGCGCGCTGGCGTCAGCGTAAACCTGGTCATGTGGGCGTTCAACCTGTTTCCATTGCCGCCGCTGGACGGCGGGCGCATCCTCACCGGCCTTTTGCCGCCGCGCGCGGCCATGAGTTTCGCGCGCATCGAGCCCTGGGGCTTCTTCATCGTCATGGGCCTGGTGATCGTGGGCGTGGTCGGCGACCTGTGGCTGCGCCCGCTGATGTCGCTGGGCTATGGCCTGTTGAACCTGTTGCTCAAGCCGTTGGCGGCCCTGTTCGCCTGACCTTCCTCCTGCCACCGCTCCCATGACCGAACCCGTCCGCGTTCTCACCGGCATCACCACCACCGGTATCCCGCATCTGGGCAACTACTGCGGCGCCATCCGGCCCACGGTGCGCGCCAGCCGACGCGCGGGCACGGAGGGCTACTACTTTCTCGCCGACTACCACGCGCTGATCAAGTGCGACGACCCGGCCACCATCCAGCGCTCGACGCTGGAGATCGCCGCTTCCTGGATCGCCTCGGGGCTGGACCCCGAGACCGTCACCTTCTACCGCCAATCCGACATACCCGAAATCCCCGAGCTGACCTGGTTCCTCACCTGCGTGACCGGCAAGGGCCTGCTCAACCGCGCGCATGCCTACAAGGCCATGCTCGATAAAAACGCCGCCAGTGGCGCCGAGCCCGACGACGGCGTGAGCGCGGGCCTGTTCATGTATCCGGTGCTGATGGCCGCCGACATCCTGATGTTCCGCGCGCACCAGGTGCCGGTGGGGCGCGACCAGGTGCAGCACATCGAAATGGCGCGCGACATGGCTTCCAGCTTCAACCATCTGTACGGTGGCGGGCAGGAGTTGCTGACCTTGCCGGAGGTGGTGCTCGAGGAGTCCGTCGCCACACTGCCCGGGCTGGATGGCCGCAAGATGAGCAAGAGTTACGGCAACACGATCCCGCTGTTCGCGCCGCGCGCGGAACTCAAGCGCCTGATCGCCGGCATCGTGACCGATTCGCGTGCGCCGGGCGAGGCCAAAAGCACCGAGGGCTCGGCGATCTTCCAGATCTACCAGGCATTCGCCTCGCCCGAGGAAACCGCCGCCTTTGCCCAGGCCTATGCCGACGGCATCGGCTGGGGCGATGCCAAGATCAAGCTCTACGAGCGCATCGACCACGAGATCGCCCCGATGCGCGAGCGTTACGAAGCCCTGATGGCCGAGCCGGCGCGGGTCGAGAGCATCCTGCGGGCCGGCGCCGAGAAAGCCCGGCCGAAGTCGCGCGCGCTCATGCAGACGCTGCGCAATGCCGTGGGCCTGCGTTCGCTCGCGCGCGCGGCGTCTGGTGGCGCTCAAGGCAAGGCCGCCGCGACCGACAAAAGCGCCGCGCCGCCCGTCGTCAAGCAGTACCGCGAGAAAGACGGCCTGTTCTACGTCAAGCTCGCCGACGCCCGGGGCGAGACGCTGTTGCACAGCAGCGGCTTTGCCAGCGGGCGTGAGGCGGGCGAGGCGCTGGCGCGTCTCAAGCGCGAGGGCGCGGCCGCGCTGTCGGCGCTGGCTGGGCGCTTTGAGCGCGCGGCGGGCGTCGATGAGGCGCGGGTGACGCAGGCCCTGGCACGGCTGGGCGAAGACTGATGCACCCCGGCCCCTTGCCGAGCGCCGGCCCGCTCGCGGGCCTGAAGGTGCTGGACTTCTCGGCCGTGCTCTCCGGCCCGCTGACCGCCGCCACGCTGGCGGACCAGGGCGCCGAGGTCATCAAGGTGGAAACACCCGAGGGCGACACCACGCGGCTGATCGGCCCGACCCGGGGCAGCGGAATGTCGGCGATGTTCATCGCCAGCAACCGCGGCAAACGCTGTGTGGCACTGGACCTCAAGCAGTCCGCCGGGCGCGAGGTGGCGCTGGCGCTGCTGCGCCAGGCCGATGTGCTGGTGGAGAACATGCGCCCCGGCGTCATGGAGCGCCTGGGCCTGGGCCCCGCGCGGGCGCTGGAGCTCAATCCGCGGCTGATCTACCTGTCGATCACCGGCCATGGCCCGGACGGCCCGGACGCGGGCGCCCGGGTATACGACGGTGTGATCCAGGCGCGCTCGGGCCTGTGCGCCTCCACCCCGCACCCGCAGACCGGCGAGCCCATGCTGTTGCCCGCCGCGGTGTTCGACAAGGTCACGGCGCTCAGCGCCGCGCAAGCCGTCACCAGCGCGCTGTATGCGCGCGAGCGCGACGGCCGCGGCCGCCACGTTCAGGTGGCCATGATCGACGCCGCCGTCGCCTTCCAATGGCCTGACGCGATGTACAACCACGTCTTCCTGGACGACGCGCCCCCGCCCATGCCCGAATTCCTGCAAGGCCATGCGCCCTGGCAGGCGCGCGACGGCCACCTCGTCACGCAGACCGCGCAGCAATCCGAATTCAACGCGCTGTGCCGGGCGCTGGGCCGGGACGACATGACCGAGGACCCGCGCTTTGCCTCTGCCCGCGAGCGCGCCAGGCACATGCGCGAGGTGCGCGCGCAACTGGGTCCGCTCATGGCCGCGTTGGATCTCGACGAACTGGTGAGCCTGCTGGAGCGCTCCGGCGTTCCGGTAGGCCGCGTGAACCGCCGCGAGGAAGTCGTCGGCGACCCCCAGGTGCGCCACAACCGCCTGCTGCGCGAGGTCGCGCACCCCGGCATGGGCCGCGCGCGGCTGCCGCGCGGCGTGGCGCGCTTCGGCCCTGAAGCCGCCGACCCGGGCCCGGCGGGTCGGCTGGGCGAGCACACCGTGCAGGTGCTGCGCGAACTGGGCTACGCCCAGGAGCGGATCGACGCGCTGCTGCAGGCCAAGGCGGCGCTGCAGGCCGCTTAGCCGTTGCGGAAAATGAAGCTGTAGGCGTTGAGCGCCGGCACCCCGCCCAGGTGGGCGTAGAGCACGCGCGAGCCGGCGGGAAACTCGCCGGAGCGCACCATGCCGATCATGCCGGCCATCGACTTGCCCTCGTAGACCGGGTCGGTCAGCATGCCCTCCTGGCGCGCGCACAGGCGGATCGCCTCCAGCGTGCCGTCGTTGGGCAGGCCGTACTCGGGACCGCCGTACTCGGTCTTGAGAATCACGTCCTCGGCCGTCAGGTCCTGGCCCAGTTCCACCAGCTGCGCGGTGTGCTGGGCAATGCGCAGAATCTGCGCGTGGGTCTGCTCGGGCTTGGCCGAGGCGTCGATGCCAATCACGCGGCGCGCGCGCCCATCCGCCGCGAAACCGGCCACCATGCCAGCCTGGGTGCTGCCGGTTACCGAGCAGACGACGATGTAGTCGAAGCGGAACCCCAGCGCCTTTTCCTGCTCGCGCACCTCCTCGGCAAAGCCCACGAAGCCCAGGCCACCCTTGGGATGCTCCGAGCAGCCGGCGGGAATGGGAAAAGGCTTGCCGCCCGACGCCTTGACGCGCGCCATCGCGTCTTCCCAGCTCGGGCGGATGCCGATGTCAAAGCCCGCCGCGTCCAGCGTCACCTCGGCGCCCATGATGCGGCTCATCTCGATGTTGCCCACGCGGTCGTACACCGCATCGGAATAGTTGACCCAGTTCTCCTGCACCAGCACGCACTTCATGCCCAGGTGCGCGGCCACCGCCGCCACCTGGCGGGTCTGGTTGCTCTGAATGCCGCCAATGGACACCAGCGTGTCGTAACCGCCGTCGATCGCGTCGGGGATCAGATATTCGAGCTTGCGCGTCTTGTTGCCGCCGAAGGCCAGGCCGGAGTTGCAGTCTTCACGCTTGGCGTACAGCTCGACCTTGCCGCCCAGGTGCGCCGACAGCCGCTTGAGCGGCTGGATGGGCGTGGGGCCAAAAGTCAGGGGATAGCGGGGAAACTTGTGCAGGTTCATGGTGCGCTCGCGCCTTGCGTTGTCAAAGCCTGCAATCCTAGGGAAAATATCGAGCAACAGGGTTGCGAATTTCTTTTAAAGTTTTATATAAACAATAAACTATATATAAATTATTCGATTTTTATTGCTCAGTTCGAAAAGTGAACACAACAAAATTGCCCGATAAGTCGGTCACGCTCGACCGTACCGACCGCGCCATCCTGCGCCAGTTGCAGCGCGACGCCAGCCTGACGAACGTGCAACTGGCCGACAAGGTGCACCTCAGCCCGGCGGCCTGTCTGCGGCGCGTCGAGCGGCTGCGAACGGCGGGCGCGATCCGCAAGACGGTGGCGCTGCTCAACCCCGATGCGCTGGGTGCGGGCATGCTGGTGATCATTGGCGTGGTGCTGGACCGGTCCACGCCCGAAGCGTTCGCGGCCTTCGAACAGGCCGCCGCCGCGCTGCCCGGCTGCCTGGAATGCCACGTGGTCACCGGCGAATTCGACTACTTCCTGATGCTGCGCACCGAAAACAGCGAGTCCTTCAACCGCCTGCACGCGGCCAACCTGCTTTACCTGCCGGGGGTGCGGCAGGTGCGGACCTTCATGGTGCTCAAGCAGGTGCTCTCGACGACGGAGATCGAGATCTGACCGGCTACTTGCGGCGGTTTAGTGTGCCCAGCTTTTCCTTGGACTTGTCGATGCGCGCCTGCTTGCGCGCGTTCTCACGCTCGACGGCCTTGCGCTTGGTGTAGCCCGACGCATCGGCCCAGGCCCACCAGGCGGCAGCCAGGCCAAAGGGCAGCAGCACCATCCACCAACTCCAGGCCGCGACCGGGCCGATTTCCAGGTACTTCAGCAGCACGAGCACGACGCCCAGACTCAGGAACCACATGCCAATCCTCGCAAAATATTTGCCATCACTGATATTTACCCGCCGGGCGCTATACTTGCGCGCTGACCCGTCGGAAAAAGCGCGGGAATATTGAACCTGGTCAACCCCGCCCGCTGTCTGACGTTGTATTCTGACCGTTAAACCAACCCCAGCTGAGAGACGCACGATGAAAAAATTCCTGTTCGCCCTGATGACCGGCGCCTGCCTCGTGGCGCCCGCGATGGCCGATGAAGCCCTGGCCAAGTCCAAGAACTGCATGGCCTGCCACGCTCTCGACAAGAAACTCGTCGGCCCCGCTTACAAAGACGTGGCCGCCAAGTTCAAGAACGACCCCAAGGCCGTGGACATGCTGGCCGGCAAGATCATGAAAGGCTCCACCGGCGTGTGGGGCGCGGTGCCGATGCCCGCCAACGCCAACGTGAACGAAGCCGAAGCCAAGAAACTGGCCGCCTGGATTCTGACCGTCAAGTAATCCCGGCCCGCGCCTGGAACCCAAGCCCGCCTCTGGCGGGCTTTGTTTTTGGGGACATGCCCGCGCAGACCGCGCGCCATCCGGGTGGCCCGACAATTACTGCAATAACGATAGCTGCTCGTGGTTGTTCTGCGGGCCAATTCAGCCTGGCAGCGTCGGCGCGCTAGCCGCCCCTTGCCAAAGCTCCACACAGACCGCCCGACGTTCGAGGTGGTGCCCCACTTGCTGGGCAAGCGCTGGTCAACCGAGCGGATTGCACCGACACTGGCAACTCTGGACCCCAAGGACCGTGGATACCGTGTGTCAACCGAAACCATCTACAACTCCATCCACGCTCACCTCATGGGCGGACCCAAACGCGAGCTGGTGGTTTGCCCGCGCCACGCCCACACCAAGCGTGTGCCCGCAGCAAAGGGCCGGACGGCCGAGGCCAGAGCCGGGACATGCTGAGCGGACGGGTAATTGCGGTTTTTAGGTTGAGTCCAAACGGCGATCAAATGTAGACACATCTACACGATTTGTCACAACACCTACAAAATCGTTGGATTCCGAAGGATCGAACGGCTACCGCACGTTCTTTTTCAGTGCCATTTCCGGCTCTGTGTGCCAAAACACGACCACGGGCAGCTATGAAATTTGAAGTCCTGCCGACCTCGCCGCGGCGTACCCGCTCCCGGCGCCCGGCCCTCACTGCTCATCAAGTCTTCCCCCGGTACGCGCGTCCACACGCCAGCGGAGCCCGCCGCAGCGCAGCTCCACCGCCACGGCGTCCGGGGCGCTGAGCCCTGCGCCTGCGCATGCGCCTGCGCATGCGCATGCGCTGGCGCCTTCGGGCAGCGCCAGCCGCCAGCGTACCTCGTCGCGCAGCGGGTCGATCCGCAGCAGCCAGCCGCCGCCGTCCACGGTTTCGATGGCCAGCGGTGGCACGCCCGGCCCCAGAGGCTCCACCCAGGCGCGCGGCGCGGGCGTGCGGATGGCCCGGCGCACGTCCAGATGCAGCACCTGCGGCGGGTGGGCATCGCCTTCGTAGGCGACGAGCAGCCAGCGCCCCTGGCTGTGCGCGCCGTCGTGCCAGACGGCGCGCACCGGCGCGGGCAGCTGCGGGCTGCGGCGCACGCCCAGAAAGCCCGGCCGGGCGATGCCTTCGCCCATGCGGTAGTCGTGCACCAGGCCGTCAAAAATCGGCTCGGCGCGGGGATCGAGGCTGATCTCCCACAGCTCGTTGAGCCCCTTGGGCGCCAGCACGAAGCTGCCGCGTCCGTTCACGTAAACCAGGTGGTTGACGCCGCTGGCGGCGCGCCCATCCAGGCTGCGCACCGG
>DAIOSZ010000073.1:0-1723 GCA_036752305.1 Burkholderiaceae bacterium | reverse complement strand
GATACTCGCGCAGCACCTCGCCGCCCGCGCCGCGCAAAAGCAGCAGCGGCGGCGATGCGCCGGCATCCGGCACGCTGGCGCCAAAGCGCCCGTCGGGCGAGGCGGCGCGCAGCTCTGCCGCGCCGGCTGTTCGCCACCCCGGCGCGAGCGCCAGCACGAACGCCGCGCAGGCAAAAAAAAGACGCCGCCGGCACCGGCCGCCCGTGGGCAGGGGTGCAAGCGGCGTTCCCAACGCGCAGTCCGGCTGCGCGATCCGCCAGGCCGGGTGGCTCTGCCGCAGAGGCGGAGGCGCGGCAGCCCGGGTCTGGCGGGGCTCGATCAAGGGCTCGCAGGCCTGGTCAATACACGTCGTGCTGCGTGTTGTAGACGTTGAACTTGCCGGTGGGCGTCACCAGCCGGGCATCCTTGATGACGGCTTTGCAGCTGCGCGTCTTGTCGTCCACCACGACCAGCGCGGACTCCTTGTTCTTGGCGCTCCACACCGAGAACCACACCTCGTCGCCCTTCTGGTTGTACTCGGGCTGCACGACGCGCTTGGCGCCGTCGTCGGCGATCTTGGCGCAGCCGGCGATGTCGATGACCTGCGGCGCCTTGGACAGGTCGCGGATGTCGTACACCGCCACGCTCTGGCTGATCTTGGGATCGGGGTTGAGCGCGGTGTCCACCCACAGGTTGGTCGATTTCGGGTGCGTCTTGATGAACAGCGAACCGCCGCCCTGGCCCTTGAGCGACTGCACCACCTTCCATGCGCCGGCCTTGTGCTTGTCGGGGTCGGTGCCGATCACCGCGATGCTCTCGTCGCCCAGCCCCGACGTGGCCCACACCGGGCCATATTGCGGGTGCTTGAAGTTGGCGCCACGGCCCGGGTGCGGAATCTTGCCCACGTCCACCAGCGCGGCGAGCTTGCTGGTCTTGGTGTCCACCACGGCGATCTTGTTGGAGGCGTTGGCGGCGGTCAGGAAGTAGCGGCGCGTGCTGTCAAAGCCTCCGTCGTGCAGGAACTTGGCGGCGTCGATCTCGGTGACCTGCAGGTTCTTCAGGTCGGTGTAGTTCACCATCAGGATCTTGCCGGTCTCCTTGGCGTTGACCAGGAATTCGGGCTTCTGGTGGCTGGCCACGATGGCGGCCACGCGCGGCTCGGGGTGGTACTCGTTGTCCACCGTCATGCCGCGGGTGGAAACCACCTTGTTGGGCTTGAGCGTGTCGCCGTCCATCAGCACGAACTGCGGCGGCCAGTAGGTCCCGGCGATGGCGATCTTGTCTTCCCAGCCCTTGAACTTGCTGGTCTCCACCGAGCGCGCCTCCAGGCCGATCTTGATCTCGGCCACGTTGTCGGGCTTTTCCATCCACAGGTCGATCAGGTTCAGGCGCGCGTCGCGGCCGATCACGTACAGGTAGCGCCCCGACGCCGACAGCCGCGAAATGTGCACCGCGTAGCCGGTCTTGACGATGTTGATGATCTGCTTGGTGTCGCCGTCGATCAGCGCCACCTCGCCCGAGTCGCGCAGCGTGACCGAGAAGATGTTGTTGATGTTGTAGTTGTTCATCTTCTTCTTGGGCCGCTGGGCCACCGGCACGTATTCCTTGCGCGACTTCTCCATGTCGGCCAGCGAGAACTCGGGCGGTGTCGGAGGGTCGTGCTGGATGTAGCGGGCCATCAGATCGACGGTCTTCTCGTCCATCTCGCCGCTGGTCAGCCAGTTGGGCATGCCGGCGGGCGAGC